>URQK01000007.1 GCA_900549975.1 uncultured Mollicutes bacterium | reverse complement strand
ATCCCATTGGTCAACATAAATAGAATGTAAGTTATCTAATTCCTCATCTCTTCTAATTGCATTCATATCTGTATATATTCCAGAATCAGTAGCAAATCCATATTTTTTCAATGCATTTCTTTTCCATTTAGCTAATGATTGTACCACTTCTAAATGGTGATTGTTTTCAAACACATTAAAACCAACTGCTTTTTCATAGCCATTTAAATTATCATTTAATCCAGTCTTAGGATCAACAAATATAGGTGCAGATACTCTTGTTAAATTAAGCTTTATTGCTAATAAATTTTCAAATGTATCTTTGACTAATTTAATAGCTATTTCGGTTTCTTTTAATGAAAGCAAAGATTGATAATTTTTAATAATAATATTATTTTTCATAATCACAACTCCTAAGCATTTTTATTATTCTACAACAAAAATAACAAAAATTTTAAATATTTATTTTATTTTTGCAAAAATAGTCCAACGCAACATAAGCATTAATGTAATCTTGGTTCTTGTAACATTATTAAACTTTTTATCTTTAATCGATAGTATAAACAACAAATCACCATCAAAAATAAATTGTCCATTTTTTCTTAATTTAATTATTTCTACTTTATCATAATCAGAAATTGGCACTAAAAAAATATGTGCTTTTTCTAATGATAAATTATTTAATATGTATTTACTCGCAGTAATCTCAAATAATCCTATAATCTATAACTATTTGATATTCTATTGCCGCAACTAGAATAGAAACACCAACACCATCTAAATCACATTGAAGGAAGCATTTTAAAACATCTTTATTAATAATAGAATTACCCATATATGATTTAATCGCAACACCAAATATTTCATGATAATAATCTTCTTCAAAAGCAATTATAATTATGTTTGAATCAAAGTATTGTTCAATAAACGTTAACTAAATTATCATTTCAAATTTACATAAAAAAGCAGGCATCACATTCAAGTGCCTGTCTGCTTTTAAAGAAAAATAATTTAATAATCTAATCCGCCAACGCCATCAATTAATCGTATATATCCTTTATCACTTTTCATAATAAATATATATGCACTGACATTGCCATCTTGCTTTACGTAACATACATTACCTTTTGCGGTTGTTGTAGATAATTTATATCCTTGTGCTTCCAAAGAACTAATTATTGCATTATATGTTTCATTTAACGAATCACTATAAACAAATGCTTCATCTTGATACAAATAACCATATTCTAAGAAACTATATTTAATATCTTTATCTGCACAATAATACATTTCTACTTTTGTATTTGCTGGTAAGTTAAATGTTAAAGCATCGACACCATTTTTTTCGCCAAAACGTTTTCCAAATTCATTTAAATTATCTAAATAAGTTGTTAATAATGGCTCGGTTCCTTTATATATTGCAATTTCAATTCTATTAGTGAAATCTTTATGACCAGCATATGTATAATCATCTGTAGAATATAAAGCCATATCTAAATATACTTTTTCATTACTACCATCTATCGCCTTTGAAAGCACATAATGGTTACTTCCACGCGTATTATAAGTATAAATAGAATTGTCATTATTTCTAACAACGGTATATCCTTTTTCAGTTCTATACTTTGAACGCAATTCGGAAAAAATATCACTATTAGTATTTATCGTAACACAGGCAATACGCTCATCATTTTTATATTCTTTTCCAGCATAACTTGTTAATTCAAAATAGTTTAAGTCTGCATCATATACACCATCCATTTGAATAAAGTCATCAACGTTGAAGAATGATAAAGAGTCACGTAATTGCTCTTGAACAGTTCTATAATAAATCAATTCTCCTTTATATATCCACATATTGAATACCATATCGCCATCTTCGCCTAAAGTATTTTCTTCAGCAAATAAGTCTACATAAAAATTATCCTTTTGATAAATAATATGTCTACGCTTATATTCATCTCTAATTTCATTAATTTTCTTAAAGCCAATACTTTCTATATTGCTAATTTGCGCCTCATACTCAGATTTAGACATAGAAGAAGATTGATAATATACCCCGGATGTCTTGCCTTCTTTTCCATACACTTCTTCTAAGCTCATCGCAGTATGTCCGCCAAAGCGATAGCAAGAAAAGTCAGTTAATTTTGCAAATTTGAAATCTTTAATACCAACAACTTTTTCAACTTTTTCGGTTGGAGAAAGTTGTAAAGAAATAGAACTTTCAGATCCATATTCTAGTTTTATAGTATAAAAATATGTTGGATCAACTCTAATAATAAATTTATCTAGTAATACTTCTTTAGCATCTTCATTACCATATATTCCAAATCCTTTTAATAATTGAAGGATTTGATTCTTTTTTTCAAGTTGCATATTTGTTGGTAAAACCAATTTCATATGATAATAGTCTTTTTTATCGCTAGAAGGTATTGCTGGGCAAATCATATCTATTTCGACATTTTTATTTTCTATCAAATTGCTTTCAAAATCTTCAGAAATATAGGCTGCAGTTGAATAAATAGAGTCTCCAAACACTGGTGATTGAGAGAAAAAATTCGCAGCATAATAACCAGAACCATAGAGATCAGCGATTGGTTCTTCGTCAAAATATGGAAAATAATCTTGTTCATCAATTACAGTAAATGTTGCATCTTTAATTAGCGAAACATACTTATCACAAGCTATTGTTCCTTTTACTTTTATGAGTTCATTTATCTTTGGTAATGTATCTTTTTTTGATAACTGAACTTGAATGCCTACATTGCCTAATGTAAGACTTTCCGTACTAATATAAACATTGTTATTAGCATCGAAGGATGATACTACACCTTCAATTACAACTTGCTCATCTTTATAAAAAGGAATATATGTTTTGTTATCTTCGGCAAAATACCCCATCTTCAAGTCATATAAACGTGTATTAATTTTTCTTCCTTCTTGATTCCATAATTTATATGGCTCATATTCTTCTATATTAAATGTCGAAAAATAAACTTCACCTAATGAATACATATCTGCGGTTGTTTTTTCATAAGGAATAAAGCGAGATATGCGTCCATCATCACCAATAACAATTTCAAAATAGTTGGCATAAAATAAGTTTTTATTTTGAAAATAATCTTTAAGATGAGAAGATAAATCTTTTACTGAACAGCAAAATGTATTGTTACTGATTCTTACAAAATCGTCAGCGTATACTCTCATAATATCTAAAAAATTTGTAGTATATAAATATCCTTTTTGATCAATCAAGCCGTTTCTACCTAAAACATCTATTTTAGTTTTAAAAATCAAATCACTATCAATTGATACAACATCAAAAGCATGAATATATCCAGGATCATCTTCAATCACGATATATCCGCCCATATTTGGTGCATAATAATAAAAGTTGTCACTAAATACTTGGAAAGTCATAAATGAATCATCAAAAGTTTTTGTTTGCAAAGTATATTCTCTCGTGTTTGCAATAGCGTCTTTTAAAGAGATTTTACTAACATCTATTGATGAAGAAGTCGAAATAGAGTTAGAACTTGAAACAGAATTACTTTGATTATTACACGCAGTTAACATAATTGATAAAGTTACTGGTAATAGACATAATTTTAACGCTTTTTTCATACTTTATTCCCCCTTGTAGCTTATAGTAATTGTAGCATATTCACTTGTTAATTTATCTATAGAAATCGTAAAATTAATTGATGTGCCATTATTCCAATTACCATTTAATAAATATGGAGATGTTGATGAATCAAATACATCGCCTTCATAAAACAATGAATCATCATCTGCATTTTCTCCAGCTTGTAATTTATTATATTGTTTATTTTCAATTAAAGCGACTTGTTTATATCTTCCTTGTCTAGAAGCATCCGTTCTTGAGTCTTGATTATTATTAGATGCTCCTATTAAATAATATATATCACTATTATAACTTTCAGGTATTTCGTTAACATATTCATCAAATACAACTGCATATTGAGTTTTGTCATAATGACATTTAGCGATGCGACTATCGACATGATATATTTTAATTCCGTTTTTGCTAAATCCTATAGGTCTACTATCATATTTATTTTTAGCATCCAATTCATTTAATCCAGTTGGAGTATAATATTCAATTAATAAGTATTCATCCATAACCGAATGATTCCAAGAATTATTTAACAACAAAACTTGATTATTTTCTTCAAATGTTTTCAAATTTAAAGTAACTTTATTATAATTTTTAAAATCATAATAAATAGGATCTAGCCAAGATAAGAGCATTTTAGAATACGGATCATGATCAGAAATATTATAATCCATCATGGAATGTCCACCTAAGGCAACATTATAGTTATCACTAGGATAATAATCCCTTAATCCAAACAAATGTCCTGTTTCGTGGATAATAGTGTGTGCATCAATTTCATAATTAGATGTAGAAAAGAAATCTAAGCCAACCCACATATGTCTAGCAAATTGAGGCCTTGTAAGGTTTGGTTCAGCATCGAATGTTGAAACCCAAGCCCAAAAGTTTCCACTTCTCTCTGAAGTTTGTGATGAATAAACAAATACAACCGCATCAACATATCCATCTTTATCTTGATCAAAAGATGATAAATATTCATCGCTGATGCCTGCATTATTTAAATATTCATAAGCTGGGACTCCTGGAAAATAATTACCATCTTTAGTAAGTTCGTCCACAGTATGTGGAACTTTTAATATTGGCGCAACATCACCACTAATATGAACTTTTCCTAAGCTGCTTTTTTCATAATATTCTGTTAAAGAATAATATGCATTTCCGTATGTTGATAAATTAGGTTCAAAAAAGGCTTTTCTAATCTTTTCTAAATCGCTTTCTTGAAATTCTCTTTCTCCTTCAAATTCAAAAGGAATAACTAATAGTTTTTTATTTCCTATTGCGCTTGTTGATTTAGCTTCTTTATATTCAGTAGTATTACTTAAAATAAGATTATTATTTAATAAGCCCTCACTAGGTTTGATGTTTGCCCCATCACAAGAAGCAATGACGGAGCAAATTAAACCTAAAAATATAAACTTTTTCTTCATAATAATTATTCACTTCTTGAACAAGTAAATGTTTCTACATTACCATTAACCTCAAATGAAATAGTTAATGTGTTCATATCTTTTGAAAGAGTGAATGATAATGGCAATGTAACAAATAAAGCATCAGATGAAGTAGCAATGAATGTTCCAACATAGTGATCTCCTTCTTCTTTTAATGAGAAAGCACAATTTAAATATTGTGAGAACATTTCATCTAATAATAAACTTGCTTCACTATTACTCATTAAGTTAATCGTAAGAGTATGCTCGCCAGAACTTGTTTCACCATCATATGTTGATCCTGCAACTAAGAATTCTGGAGTAATTTTACTAAGTGCTTCATACATATCCCATTCAGAATTATAATATGATAAAGAGAAATCAAACGACATAACTAATTGCATTTCTAATGTATCTCCACTTACATGTGTTAAAGCAAAACTATAATATCTTTCACCTTTACTAATAACGTAATTGGCAACTTCCTCTTTTGAAGATAACTTATCTTGAATTGTTACTACACCTGTTTCACCAGTTCCAGTAGGAACAAATTCAAATTGATATTTAACACTATTGCCTTGTTTAGTTCCAAATTTAGCGGATGATAAGACTTCATTAATTGCTGGCGCAGCACTAACATGGACATTAACAACTTCTTTTACATTCGCATTAACAGCACTTGCAAAAGTAATTGCATAATCTCCACTTTCTTTAGCTACAAAACTCCACATGTCTACTGCATCCATCCATTCATTAACCTTAATTTGTTTTTTAGTTAATTCATATTTAGATGAATCAACACCCTCGATTGAAGCATTGACGTTTTGATTTGCAGCATCTGGTAACACACCGGCTTTAATAATGTATTCAACACCAACAAAGCCATCCACCTTATTGTTAGCTAAAACATAAGAGTTGTATCCTTTTGGCGCTACAGTGAAGTAAGATAAAGTAATAGATTTTGGTTGTGCTTCTGTTACTTCAACTTTAAACGATTTAGTAACATTCGCAGTTTTTATAGAAACATCAAACTTACCAACCACATTTGGAGTTCCGTTTATAGAATTATTAAATGAGCTAAATCCTAAAATCAAACCTTCTGAAGCAGTAATTTGTGGCTCATCAAACGCAAAACTAGCAGTTTCAGGAGCAACATTAGATAAGGACAAATTAATAGTTTCTCCTTTTGCTACTTTAATAGTTTCGCCACTAGCAACTACTTTGCCATCAAACATTACATCAAAAGATGCCGCTTTAAGTGAACTTAATGAAATTGGTGACACAAATGTTCTAGCGCCTACTTTTTGACTAATTTCAATTTTTTTAACACTTGATGCTTTTGCATCGCTATTTAATTGAATTACTCCTAGTTCATCATCAACCATAAAGCTAGATTGGCTATATGAGTCAATTGTAACATTAACACTACTAAATTCTTCTTTTTCTCCAATAGTAAATTCACAACTAACTTTTAAGAATTGCCAAGCATCTAATGATTCAAAATATCCAAATGAAAAAGAATAATTACCATTTTCAACTTGATATTTAAAATCTTTATTCACATTTTGTTCGCCATAAGAATATAAGCCTTGCACTAAATTCTCAACACCAGTAAAACTAGCAGAATAACCTAATACATTACTAAATTTGAAACCAATAGATTCAAATGTATCATATGGCTTGGTTATTGAATTATCAGATTTTGACTTTTTAATTGCAACTATACTTCCATCAGTATCAGTTAGTAAATACATATCATATTCTTCACTATACTCTTTACCAGTATAATGAAGTGTCGTGCCATTAGAATCTTTACCAAATTCAAATAAACTTTCACTTGATTCATCAGTCCAATCATCTTTTGAACTTATAGTAACATTGCCACTAGCAATCAAATCAGCCTTAGTCACTGCTTTCTCAACTGCTTTTTTTACTGAATCAGTGCTAACTGAGCTTGTACTTGCTGAGACAGAATTGCTTGTGCTAGGTTTTGTTGATGTGCTAGGTTTTGTTGATGTGCTAGGTTTTGTTGATGTGGATACACTTGTTTGAGATCCTGAAGATGAAGCAGATCCACTATTTGTGGTACTAGCGCTAACAGATGGTTCGATAGAACCAGAATTTACGGAATTATCATTGGTACATGAGAATAAAGAAAATGCCAAAAATAATGCCAAAAAAGAACAACTTTTTCGTTTCATAATTATTTCCTCTTTCGTTTTTTAATTGCAAATATATTAGCATTACAAAAGTCTCTTTGCAAGCACTTTTTACTCATTGTTCAACAATTTTACAAAGTTTTTTTATGTAAACGCTTTACGATGCTTTTCTTAAAGAAAAAAATTTTAATAATATTTTATTCCTTATGCTCTAAATGTTCGCAATAAAAGCATTCTTTTGTTGTATTTGTTTCATCGACTATTTTAAATTCTTTACCTCTTTTATAACACACATATTCTAATATATTTCTAAATTTGCTAATAATTGTCTGATTTAACATCCCTCTATGCATATTTTTTTGAAAAGAATTATCAATCGATGGCACATAGTAACTATTAATATAATGTCATAATTATCACAGCATATCCACAATTGAATTATAAACATTGGATTTAACTCTAAATCAAAATGTGATTTTAACTTATTTTTAGTATATTTTTTGGTTTGCACCGCTAACATATTAGCGATTATTGGCTTATTAAAGCAAAATTGCTAATATATGAGCAATTAAGTTAGTGATAAAATGGAAAGAAGATTTGACATTAGTGAATTTGTATATACAGTAACAGAGGCAAGTATTATAGAAATTTTAAGAAGAGTAAAATCAAGAAGGAAATCACTTAAATACACTTAACAAAAATTAGCCAAAAAATGTGGCATAAATGTAAATGATTTTAAATTATTTTCTTCTAAAATATGCTCTGGTTATTTGGGCGTGAAGAGATTTGACCGCAAAGATAATAAAAGAGTTCATATGATATCTTTGTCTGCATTACTTGAAACAACACATAGAATACCAAATTTAGATTACTCCCATTTATTTCAAGTAATCGAAAATATTTGTCCCGATAAAGACGATATTTACGAAGCGTATCGAAGAATGTGTTTTAATGTATTTTACAAAAATCGTGATGATCATGGAAAAAATTTCTCCTTTATTTATGATGAAAATATAAAAGGTTATCGCCTTTCACCAGCTTATGATATAACAAGTACTCCAAACAAATTCGAGCATGAAATGACAGTAAATTGTAATGGATTGCCTAAAGAAAAAGACTTGCTTGATATAGCATATAAATTCAAATAATCATTATCAACTTGTAAAAGCATAATAAGCAAAATTAAATCTGTAATTGGAATCGATTAATAATCAAAAGTAATTTATTTTTGTCACAAAATTCATATAAATAGACTTATATTTTTAAAAAAATTTAAAAATTAACAAAATGTAAGTGTTTTCTTGCACTTATTACTATGTAATAAAATAAAAAGTGTGTATAATACTTCTACTGTGTAGTTAAAATTAAGGAGGATTACTATGTCAAAAAACAAAAACAAAGTTGTACTAGTTTTAGCAATTAGTTTACTTATTGCTTCTTGTACTTCTAATGTTACTAGCGGTTCAAACTCTGCTAGTAATAACTCAACAAATATTCCAAATAGTGGAAATAGTCAAAACAGTTCATCTATTACACCTTCAACAAAAATCAATAAAGAACTTATTGCTAAAAAACTAAATTCAATCGTGGAAGCAAATAGTTTTACTTTAGAAACAGAAATACTTGAAGATGCTATCAAAAAGACTGATGTTTACAGCGAAAAATATGTTCATTTAGAGACAAAAGGAAAGTCACATATTTTAATGAAAAACATTCAAGACTCATCAAAAATCAATTCATATAGTTTTGATAATTCAAATAAAAAACTTGAATTTTTATCAATCGATAGCGAATTAGTTAATGGTGAATATAAAAACAAAACAAATTTATCATCATTTAACGCTTTAAACGAATACAAAGATGAAAATAACAAAGGAACATTTACGAAAGATGATATTTTATTAAGTGTTGATGATTATGTTACTAATAACTTCGGGGTTGTTATTTCTTTTGCATCAATGCTTAATTTAAAAGAACTCGCTGAAAATGAAACATTTGTTTATGCTAGATTCAACTTAGATGAAAAAGAAAATTTGGTATTTACTCTTGTTGAATTAGTGGGTTTAGATACATTTGTGGATTACGCTCGTGGCACTTTTAAAAACATCAATAACTCTACTTCTAAATTAGAAGAAGATTTACTAAAAAATTCATTTAATTTTGAAACAATCTCTTCTACCATTTTAGATAGTGCTAAAAAAGAATCTTATGCCTTTGAATTAAAATTCGACCAAACAAATGAATATGGTGGCGGCTGGACTGAAGATACTGGTGTCTATGATATTCATAAAGATACACTCCATACAAAAATTGGTTATGATGAACATTATTACACTAAAAAGAATAATAATTCTTATGAAGTATACCTCGATTCACTAAATAACGTACAAGAAAAAGACACTTCTATTGCTTGGGATGATATTAATTATTTAAATGATATCGTTTCATCAAATAGTTTAATGAAACTTGATGGAAATAATTTCCGTTACATTGGTTCAGAAACATTTAAATTATTCAATGCCTTAACATCCGCTAAATCGATGGGTAACCTTGATATTGAATATATTGATTTTGAAATTGACGCAACTGGATTTAAGTCTGCTCATGCAAAATTTGAAGATAGTTATGAAATTGCCGGACGTCAAATTGTTTGGTATGAAGCATTTGTTAAAATCGCTGAAGGTAATGATATCACTCTTCCTACACCTTTAGAAGAAACAAGTGATACAAGCGATATTCGAAAAACGTTTAGTTATTTTAAAGACACCTTCTCTATTAAGATGTATGATGACCGTGATAAGAGTAATGTAACAAATGTCACTTTCTCAAATGTTGAAGGTAACAAATATATCTTAAGAGAAGAAAAAACATTAAAACCTGGTTCATTAGAAGAATATAACAATAAAAGAACTGGTTTTGGTGTTAATAAAAATAATGAAGTTGTAGAATTTATGATTAATTCAGTAGGCGATGTCTTTGCTTTAAGCGAACCAAGAAGTGATATTTCTATTACTGATGTTCTTAACATGAATATTAGTGAAAATTTATTTAAGAAATCAACCATGGATGGTGTTCCTTGCTATAGTTTAAGAACAAGTTTATTAAAAGTTGATGACAACTTACTTGGATACAATCACTTAAAAGACTTCCGTCCAATGTCATTAAAGATTTATTTTACTGATAATAAAGCAATCAAACCAACAAGTTATAATTATCGATATAGTTATAATGATGGTCAATCAACTGGATCAGAAACTGTTGAATTTACTGGAATTGGCGCTGACGAAGTAGAAATTGATGAAACATTAGCAAGTAAGATTGCTGAATTAACAACTTATCAAGAACCTTCTACTTGGGAAATGGAAGAAAATGTTTATGAAACATTAATCTCTTTCTTAGGTAAAGAAAAAGCTGCTTTAGTTCCTTATATATATGAAAAAGGACTATTTGGAAAATGGTACGCTATTACAACTAATATCGTCAATGGTAAACCAACAAAACTATCTATTTATTTGCCAGATACTTACATTGACTTTGATGATGAAACAAATTATATGGCTCGATTAGAAGAAAAAATCAAACAAAATTCTCACTTTGTAAAAGACACTGACTCTAAAGGAAATACCGTTTATTATTATGACAATGGTGATAGTTATACATTAGCTATTGCACTAAGCGATAATCCAAAAAGTGGAATTGAAGTTTATATTCCAGATTAATGAAGGGAGACTTACTAATATGAATTCAAAATTAAAAATATTATTAGCTTGTTCTATTTTTGTCATTTCTGGTTGTTCTAAACCTTCTAATAGTACAAGCAATAGCGGACATCACAACACTCCTGCTGATTTTTATAATTCCTTACCACAAGAAAAAAATGAAAACTATTTATATCAATACTTAACATACGTTGGCCTTCATGGTAATTACACTTTAACTTATGATATTGAAGGTACTGAATGTTATGATTTATTTAATGAAGAATATTATTATATGTCTATCTTAAATAATGGCGGTGTTCTTCTTCCTTATTATGATCAAAGTGAAATAAAAGGTAATGTAGTATATCGTTATGAATTAGATAATAATGACATTAACTTATTATTACCAGAAAACGGTATTACTGCTGAAAAATATTATGTAGATAGCATCAACGAAATAAGCTATTTTTCCTTACTAGCGGATAAAACTGATCCAAGATATCTTATTTCTCATGATTCATTCATTTATAACAAAACTGATGGTAAATACTACTCTAATAGTGTAACCTTAAATTCCTTATTAACAATTGCCGTTGGTTATTCTAGTTTAGTATTTAATGGATTAGTATCTGGTGTATCATTTGATTTCTTAAATAGCGGAGATATATCATACACTATTTATATGACTGGATTAGATGAAAATGGTGACCAATATTCTTCGAAAGTAACAACAGCAAAATTCTCAAATATTAATGGTTCAAAAATAGATTCATTAGAGAAATTTAAAAAAGATTTTGCTTTTAAAGAAACATTAAATGAATCTAGTGAAAACTTATTTGCTTCCACTTCATTAGCCACTCATAGTGTTGTTGAACAACAAGTTGGTAATGAAGAAAAAGAAACAGTTTTAAATAGTGATTTAAAATATAATGCTAATTTTATTAATATTGATACTAATGATCTTGTAAATAATAGAAATTATTCTTACGTTTATAAAAACAAAGAAAATGTCGCTACTGTTGTAGGAATTAATGGTTTAAATGAAGTCATTGAGGATGCATCTGATGTTTCTTGGAATGACTTAATTAAACCAAGTGATGTGTTTGATCACAACGCCTTCCGAAAAATAAGTGACAATACTTATCGATACTTTGGTTATCATAGTGAAGCATTATTTTATTCATTAACATATTTGAACTTTGAAATGGCAATTAAGAGTTTAGACATTGTAGTAGAAAATAATTCTATTAAAGAAATGAATGTCGTTTTATATCGCAATGTATCCGATGAAGATTCTAGTTATATATCAACTTTTATCAAAGTAACATTCTCAGAAAATCCAATAATTAATGAACCAGCGCCATTCACTATTACAACCCAAAAAGAAATTGAAGATGATAATAAAATTAGTGCAGCATTTAACAAAATTAAATCTGGCAATAATTTTGAAGCAATAATTGAAGACTATGGCTCTTATACAAATATAAAAACTAAAATGATTGTTGATAATAATATTGTTTACTTTGAACAATATGAAGAATTATCCACAACTGTTATTAGTTCCCGTGGTTTCGTTGAAAAAGAAGGAAAAATAATTCCATTTACTATTGAAACTAATGATCAAGGAGAAAAGACTCCAAAAGCACTTAGTTCAGGAATTGTCGGAAAAACATTAAATGACTATATCGGATTTAGTTTAAGTTCCAAAGTATTTACGCTTAATGGTAACACTATCGTTCCTAAAGCTAATGTGATTGATATAGCTAGCTATATGTTCCCACAATTCTTCTTAGATTTCTCATTAAGTTATATGACTGTGGATACACTAAAAATGAATTTAAATAGCAATAACGAAATTACAAAAATTTTATATAATTATAGCCGTCCTGTCGGAGATAGTTATCAATCTTATGAAGGACAAGAATCTATTACATTCTCTAAATATGGAACTGCAAAATTAGGACCTAACCTAACTAAAAAAATAAACGCATTATAATAAAAGGAGCAAACACATTTATGAAAAAAGGACAATTATTAATTTTAATGTTATTACCTCTTGCACTAGCAAGTTGTAACAACCAAACATCAAACTCCGCAACCGGGAGCGCATCAACATCCTCAAGCACTTCGCAAGAAATTCTTCCTACCGATATTGATGTCCAAGTTAATGGAGAATATGTTCTAAATAATGATATCTATGATGTTTTAGTAGGTACTGAAATTTCTTTTACTAGCAAAGTTATACCTGAAAATGCCACAAATAAGGAAATTGTTTATACTCTCTCTGAAAATGACAAAGACAAAGTGTCTGTTAGTAAAGACAAAATCAAATTTCTTAAAGCTGCTGATGAAATTAAAATAACTGTGTCTATTGAAGGAACATCAGTTAAAAAAGACTTAGTATTTAGAGTTTCAACTTTAGAATCTAGATTCTTATCATCTTTAAAAACTATTAAAGACAAAACCAAGGCAGCGGAATTAAAAGCAAGTAAAGTAACCTTCCAAAATTCTTCTGATAGTGTAATTACCGCAGAATTATTTAAAAATGAATTAATTCAAACAACTACTTCTGGTTTAAAAATTGTTAAACAAATCAAAAACAATACTTACTATGAATATCGTTTTGATGATGAATATTTAATTGGTTTTGTAAAAGACGATGTAACAAATGAAAATAGACAAGATGTACAACAAAAAGTAAATTATATTTTTGCTAATAATCAATATGGATTTTATACAATCTTATTTGGAGATAGTGGCATAATTAATGATTTTACAAATAATAAAGACACATTAAAATGTGAAGTAACTTCTGATGGATATGTATTATCTACATCATTTAGTAGCAAAGATTCTATTACCGAAGACGTAACTTACTTAAAAGAAACATTAGCACTAAATGTTAAAGATAATGTCGTTACTAAATTTGATTTTGAAAAACAAGAATTTGATTCAGAAACATCTACTTCACCTTTAAGTACATCATTTATTAAAATGACATTAGAAGGAACAAGTAAAGTAGAAAATGTCAATTCTATTAATGAAAGTGACTTTCAATATGGTGATTTCACCCCTTCTCTTTCTTCTCAAAATGGAAAATATTATGTTGGCATGTCTTATGGATTTGATATCGCTTCAGATAACGAAAAGGCTTCTGATTTAGTTGATGAAATCACTGTAACTAAAGTGGAAAATGATGGAGAATATGATGGTGATGTTCTTACTTACAATGCTTTAAGTCAAACATTTAAAGTAAATATTGCTGGTAAAGCAAAGATCACTTTTAGATCACAAAGCGGTGTAACTAAAACTATTTCTGTTACAACATCTAATCGACCAGTTAATAGTATTAGTATTGATCAAAGCACAAGTCAAATTACTCAAGGACAAACTATTAAATTAAGCGCAACTGTTTATCCTACTTCTGTTTCACAAAATTATGTGGCAACAATAACTGAAGGCAATACTCTTGCATCATTAACTAAAAATAGTGATGGTTCTTATTCTTTAACCGCTAATGAAGACGCTACAGTAGGCGCAACAATTAAAGTAACATTTGAAGCAGTCGAACTTAAAGAAGATGGTAGTAAAGCTACAGCAGAAATCACTTTAAAAATAAAAGAAAAATCATCTTCTTCTGATAATAACTTAGCAGGTGAATGGGTGGCAATTAACGATGAAGTTGGTTATAATCCTGCGTTAGTATTAAATGAAGATGGCACTGGTACTTTACAATTCGATTGTCCATATATTGGAACTGAATATTTTAAATTTAGTTGGACAAATAATTTTTCAAGTGTTATTGATTCTGAAAGTTTAAAGTATTTAGATGAATATGGTAATGAACAATCTACTAATTTTTATGAGCTTAATGCTTCTGCCTTTGCTGATGGTATATTGACTATAACTATTTGTGATACTACCGATTATACAAATTACACATTAACATTTCAAAAAGCATAGCAACTAAATATCTTAAAAAGGCTTACAAATCGTAAGTCTTTTTTTATAGCTCATTATTAATAATTTCTAAAACATATGATTTTATGTAAGAAAAAGCGACAAAAAAATTCCGACAAAAACATCGGAATTTCAATTAGAAATAGTAATCAGTATGCAAATTATTTTTTATTGGTTTTTGTTATTAATTTAATAACATTATACGCTCCATCATATAGTCCACTTTCTTTATTATGGAGAATATTTTCATTCATGTGGATTAATAACAACTTATCATTTAATAAAGAATCAAGCATTTCATTAATTTCTTTACTTGTACGACATTCATATGTTCCATCACCATATTCACTTGCATGAATTGCCCCATATGCTTCATGTCCACCTACTCTTTGAATCATAAGTTTAGGAATTGGATAATACGCTAATTCACTTGGTTTAGTGATAAGCAAATCACATACGCGCATTAATACATTCGTGGAATATACTGCTTCAAATATTTCTTTGTTATATAGTGCATAAATTCCTTTATTAAAGTTATCATTATTAACATCTTCCATAAAGTTTTCATATTTATTATTATAAATTTCCATAACACTTTCTAATTCTTTAATGTCTTTACTCATTTTTTTAAGTACTTTTTCATGGTCACCAAAATTAATAAATAGAACTACTTTATTTTCATTAATGTAAGGCAATAAATGCTTTACAATTGACTTAAATATTGGATATTGTGCACCCGCTCCACCAACAGTTAAAAGTAAACGTAGTGGTTTATTGTTATTTATACGATCTAATCTATCTTCAGTATCACTTTCTAAATTTGCCACTAATTCATGATCAATATAATGTCCAACATCTTTTAAAGAATCATCAGGCATTGGAAGTAATACTTTCTTTTTAGCAAATCCATTTAATCTTTTATATCCTAAATAAGCAAAATGTGTTTGGACTGTATGAAGTGCACCTTCTGAAAGATGAAGTGCCATTGGCCAGTTATCAGGAATAGCATTACAAACATTAGTCATACCCGCATGAATTGCGCCTTGACTAGGCCATACGTGAGTGGCAATAAAAGGAACATCTTTAGGAAAATCAGTATATAAAGGCACTAATAATTCTGAATTTTTTTGGTCAATCGCATTATAAGTTAATTGGCGAAATCCTTCACTATTCATTGGTTCCCAAAATAATTTGTTAAACAATTTTGACTTTTGTGATAATTTAGAACCCATAGAATACAATTTGTTTTGATGTTCAATCATTTTTCCACCTGTGGTTTTAAAACTATTTAAATCAAACCAATATGGTTTATAGCCTAACGCAAGAGCGCAACTTGCAAACGCTAAAGAAATTCGGTAATGACCAAATCCCATTCTAATATTACCAATGATAATCGCTTTTTTATCAAATTTCATATCATCAATAGCAAGTTCTAATTTGTTAATAGTTTTATCTTTGCCTAATATATTTAATGGTTTAGAAGATAAATGATATTGGGTTTTACTTTCATCTCCATATTTCCTTTGATATTTCTTTTTTGATTTAAGAGCTTTCTTATAAGTTTTTTCATCAATGATATTACCAAATATTTCTTTAGATTTTTCCATAACTTAATTCTCCTTTTTTAGTATCATAACTAAAATTATATCTATTTTTATTAAATTCTGTTACGAATTTAATATATTTTTTATCATAAGTAATACTTATCACCTTATGATGTTTAAATTCTTGATATTTTTGCATTAACTCTTTTTTTGATGTGTCATAATTAGCAATGTTATCACTAGTCATATAAATAGAGCCAAATATATAGTTAATAATAATTAATGCTTCTTTTTGTTTATCACTTAACTTAACATTTTCTTTTCGCATAATATAAACATCTGGGTCATTATTAAACCCAAGTTCATTAATATAATAACGATTAATGGTGTTTTGTAATGTTATTTTAGTAGATATTCTTTCTCGATGCATAAATTTCATAAACCAGACATCATCAAAAATAAGTGAAACATCTGGACCAATTCTACAATAATCAACAACTCCAAAAGCGCTAGCTAAAGGCACTCCACATCCTAATATTAAAGTATTAGGTGCACACTCACGAATAAACTTAAGTGCTTGATACATTTGTTTTGCTCTTGATTTATTTTGATGGTTAATGCATACAGCATGTAAGAAATCAATTTTAATAAAATCAAAGCCAACTTCATTTACTAAAAACTTTAATTCACTTTTAATGTATTCTTTAACTTCTTTTTTATCAAAGTCAAGAGCGTAAAATCCTGACCAATTAGTCCCTACTTTTAATGGATTATCATCTTTTTTAATAAACCAATCTGGATGATTTTTAAATGTTTCCGACTTTTCTTCTCCAATAAAAGGAGCTAACCAGATACCCGCTAATTTATGAGATTCGTGGATTTTATCGACCACAAATTTTAAGCCATGAGGAAATTTAGTTTTATCGATATTTTTAAAATCTCCTACTGCCGTTGCATATCCATCATCGATCTGAAATAGATTATAACTATCATCTAAAGAAGATAAATCTCGTAATATGATATCTTCATTAATATTTTGGTAATAATTATACCAAGTGGTATAACCATTAATTTTTTTATCAATCACTTTATAATTCAAGATTTCTTTATAAGTATTAAATAGTTCACTTATTTTGCCATTAATCACAATAAAGTCTAACAAAACTGTTTCCTTTTCTACTACTTCGTCTTCAACATCACTTTCAACATGAACATAATCAGATTTATCAAAATTAAAAATAGTGTAATAGTTTCTTTCATTTAATGAAGCGAATAATGTATCATTATCTCCTAAAATATAAGCAAATGAAAATCCATGAAAATAGCCACTTTTTGAATTATATTTTTTAAAATATGAATCACCATAATATTCAAAACAATACATGCTTTTAATAGATTTTGGCAAGTGACTTAAAGAATGCATTTTTCCGTTTCTTTTTCTTACTAATGTATCAGTCCAAGATTGATATCCATTAGGGCAAATATAATCCTTTTTATTATAATTAAAAGGTAAATCTATAATAAATGAGTGTAATTTGATGGTTTTTTTAGTTAATAATTTATAAATAATTCTACTTCCATCTTTTAAAGGAATTATTTCTTTTTTAATAGATACAATTAAATCATTATTAACATCTAAGTTTACTACTTTATCTTCAACACAATACTTAAGCATATTATTTTTCTTCCATTGCTTTATGATTATCTTCAATTGTTTTCATAACACGTTTTTCGTTATAAAACGCTAATATAACTGCGCCTAATACGCAGAATACGATTGCCACTATCGCAACAATTCTTAAACCAAATTCCGAAGCTGCAATATCATTAGATGTTAGGTCTTGACTTGCTCCTAAAATTGCTAATGAAGTAAAGGCAAGCATGGCAATAGATTGTCCCATTTTCATTGCAAATGTTCTTGCAGCAAAGAACATTCCTTCTCTTTTTTCTTTGGTGTTAATAGCGTCTTCCTCGGCAATATCAGCCACAATTGATTGAGGAATAATTCCAAGTAACGCCATTGGAAAAGATGCAACAACAACAATTGCAATACCATAAATTAAATTATTACCAACAGGAATTACGCCAATTAAAGCAGTTATTACATATGCTAAAGCAAGGCCTAAAAATCCAGCAATTGTCATCTTTTTCTTACCAAATTTTTTAACAAGCTTAGAAACAACTGGATAAAAACAAGCTGATAAAATAGTCATACCCGCTAATAAAATCATCGTAAAAGATTCGTCAATTTTCATTGATACTTTAACAAAGAATGGTAAGCCAGTTTGGAATAAAGTTAAACCAATCCAATAAGCAATATCCGACCAAACAAATATTCTAAAATCTTTATTTTTAAATGTCGCACCAAGTGATTTAAATGTATTAGAATTTGATGGTTTTACCTCAACAAAATCCGTCTCTTTTAATTTAAATGTTGGAAGTAACATACAAAATAAAGCAATAAGCGCTAAAACAATAAAACAAATTCGATAACTCCAGTCATAAGAAACAACTTTTTGTAATACACCACCAAATACAAAAGGTAAATAGGCTAAAACTGTACCAAAGAAATATGTTAATGATATGGAGGTCGAAATATACATACGATCTTCTTGAGTTTTTCCAAATTCCGAAATTAAAGCATTATAAGGGGTACAATACATCGTCATAAATAAATAAAATAAGATTAAAAATACTAAAATCCAAGCCACATTAATACCACTAATATGCTCAATAGGTGCACAGAATACTAATACTGTAATAACCGCAAAAGGAATCGCCGCTACACGCATAAAAGGAATTCTTCTTCCTTTTGGATTTTTTGATCTATCCGAAAGTGTTGCAATAAGTGGGTCAGTAACAGCATCAAAAATTCGGCAAATAAAAGTAATTAATCCTAAGATTGTTAATATTCCAAATATAACAAGACCAGGTTTAATATACTTAGTAGCAGACTCTGATGTTGGCAAATAGAAAGTTACTAACCAAGCATTGATAATTCCTCCTAATATGGACCAGCCTAATTGTCCGATAGCAAAAATCCACATCTCTTTTTTTGTTAATCTTCTTGTATTCATATTATTTTCCTCCTTTGATATAATCGATGAACACATCTATTAATAATGTTATTTGTTTTATACTTGATACTAAGCTATCCGAATGTAAAATTGCTCTTTTCGATAATTTTGAGCATATAGATAATAAGGCATGCGTATAAGTAAAATATATTTCCTCTTTATTAATATTGGCTTTTATTGATTTATCATTAACACCAATATTCCAAATATTATCAAATATATCTTTAATAGTAAGAAGTTCTTTTTCGTATTCATTAATATCATCCATAGCAATATTTTTGTCAATGATGTAATTATCAAAATCATTAATAAATATGAAAAATGATTGGTTATTACTATAAATATCAATAAAACAATTAAAGAATTGTTTGACTTGTTCTAAACCACTACTTTCTTTATAAATAAATTGATAATCAAAATATTTAGTTTTTACTTCATTCCATAAATATATTGCTACTTTATAAACAAGATTTTCTTTTTTACCAAAATAGCGATATATTGATGCTTCACCAATATTTAAACTATTAGCAATGTCCACTACTCGGACTTCTTCAATTGATTTTTCAATAAATAATTCACTTGCTTTTTTGATTACTGCGTTTATTCTGTTTTCTTTTGCTTTTGACATGCAATCACCTCAATCACGAAACTGATAGGTTATCTATCAATTTTATAATAGCACTTTTGTAAGCGCTGTCAATAATTTTATTTTAAAAATGGTATCTTCTTTCCAAGATACCATTTAATAATTTTATGTCTGACATTACCCACTTCTTAATTTGATTTTTAGTGGCCATACGAAACCCTAAAAATTTTTAATGTGCTTTATAATATTGATAAGTCTATTTCTTTTTTGTTTTTAAATATAATATAAATTCCTAATGCGATAGAACCCACTAATACAACTCCAGAGCCAATTTCTATTCCTCTAATTAATGGTAAATAGAATGGCGTTAGTCTTTTTATTATAGTGTCACTTGTAATTCCATTCATGGCGTTACTATGGACAGTGGTATATAATATTCTATGCATAGCTTCTCGCATAGCCCATGCTACATTAGCATGATTTGTTCTACACATATCTATATTTGTTGATGCCTTCACAGCGCCATCCACTAAATTAGTACCAGCAAGCAACATTTGAACAAAGTTCATATATGGTGTAACGTTTCCGTACCACATATCCGTAACAGCAATACCAGTCATACCACATTCATTACGTAAGAAGTCAGTCATTAGAGATTTGGATTGTCCTGACCAGTAAAGTCCCAATCTATTAAACGCTGTCATAACTCCAGAAGCACCTTTCATAGTAACTTCAGTGCCATTATAATTGTATTTTGTTCCATCAATTGTTATTGGCAGTTCAAATGCTCGTAAATACACTTCTCGCAATGCTTGTTCGTTGCACCAAACCGAAATACCTCTTCTCATATCTTCCGAATCATTTAGCGCGCAATGTTTATTATAAACATATAATCCTTTGCTTTCCATTGCTGCACACTCATAGGCGCACATTTCGCCTGATAGATATCCATCTTCAGAAAAATATTCAAAATTTCTTCCACTATATGGTGAACGGATAATATTACTGCCAGGACCATATAATCCAGCATAACCAACCCATAATGCATCTTCCCCAATCATAGCACCAACTTCATAAATCAAGTCTTTATTAAATGAAGCAGCTAATACATTTGAGGAAGGGTAACAAGTTGGATAAGAATTCATGTCAGGGTCGTTGTATAAATAAGCATATCCTTGTTTGCTAGTGGATCCATATCTATATCTTTCTGTTAAACCATTTGGACCATTATGGTCAGTACATTCTGGTTTGCCAATACTTTCAATTGCTTCAGAATGTCTCATGCCAGATGATATTGTTGATGTACAATCTTCCCAAGTTAATTGGTCTAATAATTGATCCCATAATTCATCATCATAAGGAATTTTTTCACCTTTTTCATTTACTCTTAAATCAATAAGCTGAAGTCCATTATCTTGCCCATATTTAGGATATTCACTTTTATCTTCTTCAACAACACATTCAGTTTGATAACCCATTGCCTTTTGATCAGTTTCTAAACTATTTGACCAGTGAATTATTGCATGTTTACTCCAGTCTAATTGTACTGTGTCTTCCCAGTTGTTTCTTGTTAAGTAATTAATATAATCAGTTCCTCTATTTTCGTATTTGTTAAAATCAACGCCATCAAATCTATTAGTTATTTCATTACCAGTAGATTTGGATTTTGAATAAATTTTATTATCAAACTCTAGTGTGATCTTTTCACCAACTAAATCTTTATTACCTATTGCATCCATCTTATTATTTGTATTTGATGGCGAATAGCCTTTCTTAGCAAGAATGTTATTTGCAGCTTCGTGTGCACCATTACCAATACTAAGATAATAATCACCGTCATTTAAAACATATGTCTTAGCATTGTTAGAATCATAAGAAGCAAATTGACGTTCTTCAATTACAATTTCGACAGTTTGTGGTTCATTAATATCTAATTCTTTAGTTTTCGCAAATCCAACTAATTCCACACCTGCTGTTTCCATCTTATTTTCAATATTATATTGGTTATAAGGCTTTTCCAAATATACTTGGACAACATCTTTTCCTTTTACATTTCCAACATTTTTCACATCAACTTTAACTATATATACTTTTTCATTATCTTTCATATCTTCTTTAATAGAAAAATTAGAATATTCGAAATTTGTATAAGATAATCCATAACCAAATGGGTAAGTTACAACTTTAGAATAGTCATATTCACCTACATTAGAGCGATTATAAACATAATCCATATATCTAGTTTCCGTATATTTATATCCGACATAAATTCCCTCTTGATATGCTGTATAAACGCGGTCTTGATTAAAAGTACCATCTGCCAATATCGAATCGCTAGCGCCTTCATATACTTTTGGACCAAAGTTTGTATTAACTGGGTTCATATTATGATTTGCCCAGAATGTAGTATTTAATCTTCCAGATGGTGATAACCCCGCTATAACTTCTGCAACTGCGTAAAATCCTGTATTTCCGGGAGTTCCAATCCACAATGCTGCATCAATGTCATACTGTGTATCTTCTAAAAAATCAGCTTCAATTTGGTTACAACCATTTAATAAAACAATAATTTTTTTAATATTACCTGCATCTTTTTCTAATTTAAGACCTAGCAACATATCTTTTTCTTTTGGAGAAAGGTGTAGATAGTTACCATCATTATCTCCAGCAACATCTGTCTTTAATTTATTTACTGCAAACTCACCGCGAGGCATATCAGACCCTTCCCCGCCAATTCGAGAAAGTACTACAATTGCAGCATCTCCATATTGTTTAAATGATGATTCCGTATTTGTCTTAACATCACTCCATGGTGCTTCCCCCATATAGCCTATACCCTTAACACCTTGTCCTGTTGAAACAAATTTTCTTTTATACTCAGGATGTGAAGAATAATAGTTCCAAAGTACCGGATTTACTTTAAAAAGAGAATTCCTTTCAAACGCTTCTTTTAATGTCGGAGCTGTTGATGTATCAACATTACCAGATCCCGTTCCGCCATAAGCTGGATCAACACTAGAAATAGAAAACAAGGATACATTTCTGGATTCTTTTGTTAAAGGTAAAGCATTATTATCATTTTTTAATAAAACGATTCCTTCTGCTTCAGCATCTTCACAAAGTTTTGAACTGTCTTTTTTTAATTCTTTAATTGATTTGTACTTAGTTTTATAGTACAAAGAATCGACTTCTTCTGATGAATCTTTTTTTATTATTTCTGTAGTTTTAATATTTAATGCTTTGTTAATTTGAGATTTATTTTCATCAACTATTTCATAGCCCACTGCTGTTAGCACTAAGAACGCGAGTGATACCGCTAATAAAGTTTTAGGTAATGTTAAATTTAATTTATTTTTCTTCATTGTTTAAATTCTCCTTCTCGAAATTAAATGTTTTAAAAAATGCAATAAATGATAAAATCACATTTATAATGAATAATATAAATAAAATTATAAATTGTGGTGTAAATTGAGAATCAATTCCAACAAACGCTGCAGAAATATATTGATATGTTTTTAAAACAAATAGACCAAAAGCAACTAATGTTGTTGGCATTAATACTAATGATGAAAATTTACCTTTAAACAAAAATAGTAATCCACCACCTATAACCAATCCTACCAATAAAACATAAAATGCGCTCCAAGACATCAAATCCCAAATTGACTTGTTTCCAGCATAAAAACATGGATATAGTATTAACGTTATTAATATCATAATAATATTTGCTATCAATACATATGCTCCATACCCATTAACATTAAAAAATTTTCTTACTTTATATTTCATAAAATCCTTTCTAGAATAATAAAATATTCTTTTTACCACCTTAATTTTCAACACAAAGCCAAAAATATAACACATATTTTTCGTAAAAAATAAAAATGATTTCGTGAAATTAAAATCATATGTTTAAAGCGGTTTCACGAATCAAAAAAGCGCTTTCGCGAAAAAAACATATAATATTATAAAAAGATAAAATAGCATTGAAATGTAAATTTAGTTATGTATTTATTGCAAAAAGGAGAAAAAAAATGAGAAAAAAACTAATTTGTACATTATCATTATTTGCAGCTTTAGGATGCTTAGCTTCATGTAATAATGGAGACAACCCATCAAGCAAGCCAAGTAATGAACAACCAAGCACATCGACAATACCAGAAAGAAAATATGTAAGCCCATATGAACATGAATTTGTATATTATGCTCCAGGTAAAGTTTATGATCCAGAGACAAAAACAGAAGGCGAAGCTAATACACTTGCTTCTCAAGCATTTGAAACATCTAAGCATAAAGGACCAAACTATATGATTTACATTCGCTTATTAAAAGAGGCTAATGGTGAAAAATCTGTTAAGGCAGGCAGACGAATTCTTTTCCAAAATGGTGATTTGTTAAACGCAAAAATATTTGAAACAACTGGATCATGGGAAAAGCAAGGAGATTCTTATACAATTAATTTGGATGGCTTTGAAGGAAGAGGAAGCGTTAATGAAAAAGCAACTTTAACATCAACTGCTGACGGAAAAGTTAATTGGACTTATTACTATAATAAAAAAACATATGATACTTCATTATATACATCCGCTTCATTTATTGGTGAATACACTGGAACATTCACAAATATGGAAGGACAAATAAATCCAGTTAATGAAGTTGTAGTTGATTTCAAAGACGATGATAATTCCTTATACACCAAAGGGTCATTTAATGACACTGGCATTGGTGCTTTTGAAGGTGCAATTGATGAATTCGGTTGTGTTATGGATGGCAAAATCACTAGATTAGATGGATCTTTTGTTGGATTATTCTATACGGATTTAGATGGAAAAGCGAAATTCAACTGTTCTTGTGAAGCGCGTGAAAGAACATCAACTGTAAGAACAGAGATTATATAAATTAATCACAAATCTTAGAAAGCACTTTTTTCAAAGTGCTTTTTTCACTTTTATGTTATAATTAAAATATAAGATATTGACAACAAAGTAAGATAAAATATTACAAGGAGTAATTGAAATGAAAATAGCATTAATTGAAGATGAAGAAATATATTCAAGTCATCTTAAAAATTTAATTAATCAATACGAAAGCAATAATTCATTATTTATCGAATTAGATATATTCAATACTTCAATTACATTTTTGGAAAAATTCAAAGCAAACTATGATATTATTTTTATTGACATTGAATTACCAGACATTAATGGGCTTGAATTAAGTAAGAAAATAAGAAAAATTGATGATGAGGCAATCATTATATTTATAACAAACCTTGCTCAATTTGCAATAAATGGATATGAAGTTAATGCATACGATTACATAGTAAAGCCAATAAAATACGAAAGATTAGAAGCAATTCTTAATAAAATATCTACTAGAGTTGAAAAAAGTGCTGACTTTTTTAACATTAAAACAACTTCTGGATATTTAAAAATTAGATGCAAAGATGTTTATTATATTTCCGTTGATGATCACCTAGTGTATTTGCACTTAAAAAACAAAAATTATGAATGCTGGGATTCTTTAAAAAATATTGAAAAGACTCTTCCAAAAGATTTTTTCGTACGTATTTCCAAATCAAAAATTGTTAATATCTTTCATATTGTTTCAATCGGAAACAAAACAATCATTTTATCTAATGATTTAGAACTAACATTTTCACCATTATTAAAAAATCAAATAATGGATGCACTAAACAAGGTAATATAAAAGGAATGAACTAATGATTGAACAATTTAAGTATTATTTAGTATTTTCACTATCATATTTTGTCGCAGGTCTTGCAGTAACTAGCTCTTTAAAAAGAAGAAAAAAAGAAGGATTTTTTTATATTATTGTCCTATTAATTTCTTGCGTTTTATCGCTTGTTTTTGCTATTCTTCTCGTCGATTTAAAAACAAACAATTACACATCATATAAAGCCATAACTCCTTTAGTTTTTACAATTTTAACTATTCCAACACTTATTCATTTATTTTACTTTATTAAAGAGTCATTAAGCACCAGAATATATATGTTTGTTGCAACAACATTAGTCTATAATACCTCATCTTCTATATATAATATGATTTTCTACGCTTATGCCGATTTAGCAAACACTGGTTATTATCAAGCATCAAAAACACTAGGAATATGGTTTTTTATATCTATATTATGTAAAATTTTATGGTTTTTACTTGTATTTTTCATTTTTAAAAAATACGCAAGTGTTAATAAACTATTTCATATTAATAAGATAATTACAGCATTATTTGTTATTGCCGAAGTTGCCATCTTTCTCATAGCTCCTATGCTAAATGATAGAATTATGCCAACTAAATATTTGTTTAGAGTAAGTTTAGGGACATTTTGTTTTTATATTATTTCTTTAAGCATGATTTTTGTCTTATCGTTTGTTAACGAATCAAAGTTAAGAATGAATCAAATAAATAAAATAGTCATCGCATCAATGAAAGAATATGAAATAACAAAAGAAAACATCGAAATCATTAATCAAAAGTGCCATGATATGCGACATCAAATTAGAGTTGCTCAAAAAAGCGGCAAACTTAACGATGAATTTGTAAACGATACTTTAAAATCAATTAATATTTATGACTGCAAAACAAAAACCGGCAATGACATTTTAGATGTAATTATAACTAACACAAAATTAAGATGTAATGCAAATGACATAGAATTAAATGTAATTGTTGATGGCAAACTAATGGACTTCATGCGCGAGGATTATTTAATATCGTTGTTTTCTAATTTGCTTGAAAATGCCACAAATTACGAAATACGAGTCAAAGACAAAGAAAAAAGAAAAATTTTATTAAAAGTATATTCTTGGAATTCATTTATCAAAATTCATTGTGAAAATTACTATACTGATAATGTTTTTGAAGAAGAAAAGAAAAATGAACATTATCATGGATTTGGTATTCAATCTATGAAAACAATCATCGAAAAATACAACGGACGGTACTTATCAACTATTAAAAATAACAATTTTGTTGTGGATATTATTTTCAAAAAATAAATATTCGTCGATTACTATATTTTTGCGTAAAATATTCACTATTTCACGAAAAATTAAAGTAATCATTTTTTAATGTTTTATAAAATATTAATGTAAGATTACATTAATAAACATATAGATAGAACATTGACAAAATCATATTAAATTTATTATTGTTTTGCAAAACTACCCTTGTTATATTTAAAATCTTATAAAAAATAATTAGAGAAAGGGTTCGAGAAAACACTCGAATAAAGTATGAAAAAGAAATTATCATTTTTAGTTGTAACACTCCTTTTAGGAGCACTTTCATCATGTGGCAAAAGCACAACTGTTTCCATCGATTATACTGGAGATGAAGAAGCAGTAAAATTTGCTATCGAAGAAATTAAAACATCTTTAAAACAAAATAAATTAAAGTATGTAAATAGTGGCGGCGATTATCAAATTATAATAAATAATTCAACTGAAGAAATTGATAAAGAAGGCTACAAAATTAAAGTACAAAATAATACTATTAATGTGCTTTCAAATGACTCGACAGGATTAATGTATGGTGGCTTGCAACTAGCGGAAAACATATCATTAAATAAAGGTATCGTTAACCTACAAAATTTTGAAGAAAGTCCATATTTAAAATACCGAGGTGTATCTATTAGGCCACCTATGGATTTAAGAACACCATCATATACAAATAATGGCGATTCTACTAGATGGAACTTAGAGAATACATGGGATTTAGATTTTTGGCAAGGTTTATTTGATAGAATGGCCAAAATGCGTTATAACTTGCTATCGTTTGCAACAGTTAACTCATTAGCAAATATGGTTAAAGTGCCAGGATACGAAGATTGTGCAATTGACGATGTATTAGAGTATACTGGATCATATGATGATACTTATTTAGGCGACTGCACTAACATGTATCGTCCAGAGCATATGCAAGAAGGCAATTATCGTGTTGTTAAAAAAATAACAATCGATGAAAAAATCGCATTTTGGAAACAAGTTATGGAGGCTGCTCATAATCGTGGAATCCATTGGCAAATGTCAACAATGAATATCTATACATTTGCGGAAAATGGTAAATATGGAATTACTGATGACCGTGATAACGAAGTTACAAAAGATTATTTTAGAAAAGCGTATGCACAATTAATTAAAACATATCCATACATAGATCAACTAAAAACAACCTGTGGAGAAAATATGGTTGCGGAAAAAGGAACAGAGGATATCTCTAATAAATGGTATAGATATGTTTATGGCGGCGCTATTGAAGACGCATTTAAAGATAATCCTGAAAAAGGCAAAAATTTCTTATTAGGATTTGCGGGAGTTGGCAATACAAAATTAACTCAAGAATTCTATAATGAATTTAATGATTATCCTTATCCTTTGTATGTTAATAAAAGATATAACGATACTCGACTATTATCTGTATCAAAGTGTACTGATAATGATGAATATATTAAAAATATGCCTGAAGGTTGGAACATGATTTATAACGTTCGTGGCGAAGACGCATATCACTTAACTTGGGGAGATCCGGATTTTGCTAGAGATTTTGCTAAGAATTCTAAAAAAGATCGCGTACTCGGATGGCATTTTGCTATTGATGGATATTATGTTTCTGGAAAAGAATATGAATTTGTCGATGATTCTTTAAATGGTGGTTACTATTACGATAGGCATTGGATAATGTATACAATGTTTGGAAGATTTGCTTATAATCCAGAAATTACTAATGAGACATGGCAAAAAATAGTTGAAAATCATTATCGTGATGTTAATACGAAAATCGTTGATTTAGCTTGGAAGGCTATGAATACTGCTGGAAAAATAATGCCAAATATCATTTGTCAGTTTGCACCTGGTGGTACTGATGCAGCATTCCTACCTGAAATGTGTACCTCTCACCCAACATTAGGAGGGTTCCTAGGTGTTAAGAAAATGATTAATTCCAATTTAGCAGATCCGGATGGAGATATTTATTCATTTAGTGAATACGCAAATCTATTAAATAGTGGCGAAACAAACTTAACAAAAAGAACACCATTCGATGTTGCAAATGATTTGAGAGGATTAGCAAGTGAAGTACTAAAAGATGTTGAATCCGCTCTTAATAAACTAAAAGGTAAAAATACTGAACTTGAGAATTTATTACTTGATCAAAAATTATTTGCTTATTTAGGAAACTATTATGCTGATAAATTTGAAGGTACAATGAACTTAAGAATATATAATGATACAAAAGATACTAATTACCAAGGAAAAGCTATTAAAAATTTAGAATCTGCTTTAGAAAATTGGAAATTATATGCGAATTTATTCTCTTCTAGATTTAAAGAAGAAAGACTTCCTCGTCATGGTGTTATCAATCCTAACTCATTTACCACTGATGTTATGGGAGATATAAATACGGCTAAAACATGGAAATGTAGAACATACTAAAACATGTAAAAAAATATGAAAAACAATGTATTAAAAAACTAATATTACCTGCTTTGCTTATAACTATGCTTACATCTTGTAAAAGCAAAGAAAAATTATATATGATGGCACTGATGAACTAGTATTAAATGCTATAAAGGTAATCGGTAAAACTAATGTGGGATTAATAGATAATAATCCACTATACTATTAAAATATTAGGCTAAAATTCAAAATCAGGCAACCATTGCTGTTCAGTGTTTGTTAAGCAGAGCAGCAATGGTTTTAAGCGCTCTTGAAGTTTGATTGATATTTTCTATAAATTCCACATATTCCGTTTCTATTCGTTTCATATATTTTAACCCTACTTTCTTAATTTATTGCGCACAAAAACACTAATAAAAGTAGAATTTATTATATAGTTTTTTATTATAAATTATGTTTTAATCCATACTTATCATATAGTTTATTC
>URQK01000006.1 GCA_900549975.1 uncultured Mollicutes bacterium | reverse complement strand
TATAATTTTTGTCTTTTGGAATTAGCTTTTCAGAATCATTAAAGTTAGTTATATTTTTCATATATTTTCTTTCTAATGCATTTGATATATCGTTATAAAGAATCTCTAATACCATATATAATATACTCAAACAAGATAACACAAATAAAACCATCACAAAATATTTACTAGCATTAACAAAGAATGATATTACAAATAATGTACAAAATATAATAAGAATTGCATATGAAGCAAAAAAACTAATAACTTCCCAAATTGAATAGCGATGGAAATGTTTAGGTTTATAATATATCAATTTAAATATGCCTTTTCTTTTAATCAAATAATTGCTTTCAAAATGCATAGAATATTGTCTATTTCCAATATTCCAAACATTCATTTGTAAAAGAGCAAAAATAGAAAGTGATAAAAGTAGAATACAAATTTGCTCATTTGTCATGTGTCTTTTCCTCCATTATCAAAAACCATTATTTTAATAATTCATTGAATCATCATTCATTAGAAAATCAAAAATATCAATAATGGTAAAACCATTTTCATCTTTTCTAGGAGCCAAACCATCTTTAGTAACAATTATTTTTTTAAAAGAATCATTTATATAAAACAAACTTCTTTTTTCTCTATTAGCGGTATTTTCATCACTCATATTTAGGCAAGATTGTATATAATATTTTTCATTGCCTTTAGTTGCAATAAAATCAATTTCCAAACTTTTTTTTGCGTATATTTTTTTTCCGTTTTTATCAATTCTATCAGTCATTTCATTAACATCAATCTCACCAACTGAAACATTAAATCCTCTATATCTCAATTCATTATAGATAATATTTTCCATAATATGAGTCTCTTCTATTTGATGAAAATTTATAATTGCATTTCTTACGCCTATATCTTCAAAATATATTTTATAAGGTGTATTAATGTATGCTTTGCCTTTGATGTTATATTTAATTGCTTTTGATATAACAAAAGAATCTTGGAAATGCTTGATATAATTGTTAATGGTATCATCAGTTACGCTAACTTTTCTTTCACTTTTAAATCTTTTTTCTAAATTAGCTGGGCTGATGCCGCATCCAATTGAAGACGCTAATACATTAAATAATTCTTCTAGCGATTGAACATCTATAACATTTCTTCTACCAATAATGTCTTTTAAATATACTTCAGTACTTAATTCTTTAAGATATTCATATCTATCATCTTTAGGTTGTTTATATACAATTGGGATTCCACCTGTAATAATATATTCTTTCCAAGCATCATTAATATTCATATTGATTCCATCCATAAATTCTTTGAATGATAATGGCAATACATGTATTGATGATTTTCTTCCTCTGAATTTTGTTTCTATTTCAGAGGATAAAAGTTGTGAATTACTTCCTGTAACATAAACATCAAAGTTTTCGTGAGTCAAAAAGCCATTTAAAGTTCCGACAAACGAATCTAATATTTGTATTTCGTCAAGCAATAAATAAAAGCAATCTGAATCATTTGTTATATCTTTTATATAGGCTCTAAACTTTCTAGAATTAATTGTATAATATCCTTCTCTATTAATGATTTTTGTCGCTTCGTTTGGATAATATTTTTCAAGCAAATCGATATTTTCATCATTATCAAAAGCAAATCTTATAATATGTGCTTCATCCACACCATTTTTTATTAATTCTCTATAAAAAATATTATTTAGTAAATATGATTTTCCACTTCTTCTAGCCCCAGTAATAACTTTAATTAGAGAATTATTTTGTTTTTCTAAAAGCTGTTTTAAATATTTATCTCTTTTAAATTCCATAATATCACTCGATTCTTTTCAAAGTCTTTGATTTTTTTCGACTATATTATAGCATATTATGCAAATCAAAACAATTATCAGTCGATTTTTTTCAAAGTCTTTGATTTTTTTCGAATAAATTAATTGTTGCTTATAAAATTTCAACGATGTTTGTACCACTTTTATTATCATTCTACATGCGTTCAATTAGAAAATAACAAAATATTTGTTTATACTATTTAAAATCCCCAAAATTATTTTTCGCCCTATTTGAGCAAAGTTTTGGGGACATTTCATTAATCTTGGCGCGCCCAATAAGATTTGAACTCATGACACTCAGATTCGAAGTCTGATGCTCTATCCAGCTGAGCTATGGGCGCATACTTAAAGTATAACTTTTTGCTTTATTTTTGCAATATAAAAACCTAGATTTTGTAAATAATTACTATTTATTTTAATCTAGGTCATTAAGTTACTTATTATTATAAATTGCTAAGAATATCAAGGAGATTCCAATTAATATAGCGCCGACGATTATTAAATACCAGAATTCAATTTTCTTATCTTCTTGCGCTTTTTTATAATCGTAAAATGTCTTATATTTTCTATTGGTAGGATCCTTTCTAAAAAGATTAAAAAATTGCATAACTCCATACGCTAACATATCAAATGTTCCACCATTCGTGGCAATAACTAATACACCAAAACAGGCAATTAGGACACCAGGAACAAAGAATGCATCAGTAAGAATATGGAATATATCTTTAACACTTGCACTATGGAAAATATCTTTTAAAACCATAATAACGAAAGCTAGTAATATACCAAGAGTAAATGTTATAAGATATTTAGCAATTCTACTTTTCATTTTTAATCAAATCCTTTTCTTTAATCTCATTTTGATAACGGACAAATTCTTCATTGTTACATGAAATAAAATGTCCCGGTAATATTTCTTTTAGCGTAGGTTTTTCTTTTGAATAATCATGAGCCGCTAGAGGATTATAAGTAATTCTCTTTCTAAGCTTTTCATATTTTGGATCCGGAAGTGGAATTGCAGATAATAATGATTTTGTATAAGGATGTAAAGGATGAGCAAATAATTCATCAGAACTAGCAAGCTCCACGATTTTTCCAAAATACATAACTGCAATACGATCTGAGAAATACTTAACAACCGATAAGTCATGAGCAATAAATAATATAGTTAATCCCATTTTATCACGAAGTTCATTAAGAAGATTAATTACTTGTGCTTGAATAGAAACATCAAGGGCAGATATTGGTTCATCAGCAATAATTAATTCTGGATTTAATATGATTGCACGTGCAATACCAATTCTTTGTCTTTGTCCACCAGAGAATTCATGTGGATATCTAGAAGCATGTTCAGGAACTAATCCAACTAATTTTAACACCTTATAAACTTGTTCATCAATATACTTTTTATCTTTAATACCACGGATTACTAATCCTTCGGCAATGATATCATGAACTGTCATACGAGGATCTAAAGAAGCAATTGGATCTTGGAAAATCATTTGCATTTTATTCATAATGCGATCTTTACTTGCTAGTTTAAGTTCCGCATTATATTTTTTCATAAATTCTTTTTTATTTATTATTGCTTTTGATTTTTCTTCTTCGCCATTTGCATTTTCTATCGCTAAATCTAATTTTCTTATTTCAGGCGCGTATTTTTCACGTACTTTATTCATCTCAAATTCCGCAAATTTTTTATTACAATTTTCATGATCATCACGCGCCGATTTAATTTGTTTAGTATTCTCTTCTACTATTTTTAGCATTTCATCTAACGCTACTGATTTTGCCTTTTCAAATTCTTCTTTACTTAGTTTTGGGTCTTCGCCATTTTTTAATTTTTCTTTATAAGAACTTGTTAATTCTTTTATTTTTTCTTTATAAGTTAACTTCGCATCTTTAATTGCTTGTTTATAAGGACGAGTCCCCGCTGCGATCCTTTCTCCATCAAAATAAATAGAACCACCAGTAATATCATATAAGCGAATAATTGATCTTCCAGTTGTGGTTTTGCCACATCCAGACTCACCAACAAGGCCTAATACTTCGCCTTTATATATTTCAAAGCTAACGTCATCAACAGCCTTTAAAATGTTTTTACCCATTTTAAAATATTGTTCAAGATGTTCAACTTTTAATAATACTTTCCTTTCTTCGCTCATATTACTTCCCCCCTAGTTTTTTCATTCTTTTAATACGATCTAATATAATTTTGGGTGGTTTAACTTTTGGAGCATTTGGATGTAACAACCAAGTTGCAGCATAATGTGTATCACTTACTTTAAATAAAGGCGGTTGTTCTTCAAAATCAATCTCCATCGCATATTTATTTCTTTCAGCAAAAGCATCACCAACAGGCGGATAAATTAAGTTTGGAGGTGTGCCAGGAATTGCTTCTAGTTTTTCTTTAGTATCTAAATCTGGCATACTCGTTAATAACGCCCAAGTATAAGGATGTTTAGGATCATAGAAGATATCATCTACTGTACCATATTCAACAATTTTACCAGCATACATTACGGCAATACGATCTGCCATATTAGCAACTACACCAAGGTCATGAGTAATAAAAATTACTGACAAATTTCTTTCCTTTTTAATTTTATTAATCAACTCAAGAATTTGTGATTGAATAGTAACATCTAGAGCAGTAGTAGGTTCATCACATATCAATATATCTGGATTTGCGGATAATGCAATAGCAATAACGATACGTTGTCTCATTCCGCCAGAAAATTCAAATGGGTATTGATTATATCTAATTGCAGGTTCGGGAATTCCTACTTCTTCTAATAATTCTAACGCTCTTGCCTTAGCTAATTTTTTAGTTACTCGATATACAACTCTGCTAGCAAGTTCTTTGAAATAATCCATTAATTCAATAGCGTCTTTTTTAAAATCTTTTGTTTTTGTTGAATTAATTTGTCTTTCATAACTATTAAATAAGTCAGTTATAGTTTTTAAAATATTGTTATGAGCCAATTCTAAATCAACAATAACGGCTGGGGTAACTTGCCAAGTTGGCTTTTTACCTTTAGCCACTAAATCATCAAATTTACTTTTTTGATGACTATATTTTCTTTCATTAATAGGATTTTGTTTTAATCCATTAAAATAAACATTTAATTCATGAATTAATGTTGATTCAAATGAATATTCGATATTTCTTTTATGAATTGATAAATAATTGATAGCTTTTTTCACTTGTGGTATTAGCTTATTAGCCATTTTAAAAGCTTCGCTTTTCTTTAAATTAGTGTTAGAAAAATAAGATATATATTCATCTTTACTTTTTAAAATTTCTTTCTTAGCGTTAATAGCGTCAAAATGTGCTTTTTCAATTCCTAATGCTGCTTGATCAATAAAACTAATCATAAAATTTTCATCAAGATATTTTAAAGTCATTTCATCCAAGTCTTTAACATTTAATTCATCAATAGATGCATTGAGATTTTTTAATACATAATATCCTAAGCGGAAGAAATTTGGAGCAGGGTTTTTAATACCTTTATCTAAAACTTCACGAATATCAATTAAAACATTTTTAATGGTGCTTTTAGTTTCATCATCCGCGTTACGAATGCTTTTGCTTTTAATCAATTCATCTAAATTGCTAATAATTTGTGTAGTTTTATCATTTTCATTAACAACATAATGATGAAAAGTCTTTTTAAAACTATTTAATATGTTAGTAAGTTCTTTTTTGTATTCGATTTTTTGATTTTTATCAATTAAAAACTCTAAATTTTCACAAGTTGAATCTAATGATATTGCTTCATTTTGGGCATTATTATAAGCTAATTCTAGCTTAGTAGACATAATACAAAAATCATCAAATGTTTTGCACATTAAATGATTTTTTTCAACATCTTCTTTTGATGATACTTCATCAATTTTTTTATTTAAAAGTTTTAAGCGACTATTAAAGTCTTTTCTCGATGATTTTTGACGAGCTTTGCCATTTAAAATCATAGCTTCTGTTAGTTGCTTTCCAACTTTCATAATTGGATTTAAGCTTGATAATGGATCTTGGAAAATCATTGATATTTTATCGCCACGAATTTTATGAAAATCATCTTCAGAGATTTTTAATAAATCTTGCCCATCGTATAAGATTTCTCCACCTTCAACAACAGCATTACCAGCCAGTATACCAATGATAGCCTTGCTTGTAACTGATTTTCCTGAACCAGATTCACCAACAATTGCTAATGTTTCACCTTTATATAAGTCAAAAGAGATATCTCTTACTGCTTTTAATAAACCACTTTGCGTACGGAATGATATTTGTAAATTTTTTACTTCCAATTTCTTTTCCATAACTATTCCTCGCTTCCTCTAAGTGATGGGTTAAAAGCATCACGTAATCCATTTCCAAATAAATTGAAACTTAACATTAATAAACTAATAAATATTGCTGGGAATAAAACAATATGAGGCCAAGTCATTAAACTAGCTTGTCCATCAGCAAGTAATGAACCAACACTTGTTAAATTGCCGGAATTCAAATTGATAATTCCTAAATAACTTAAACTTGTTTCAGAAAATATCATACCCGGAATGATTAAAACACTACTAGTAATAAGTGTTCCAAGGGAATTAGGAAAAATATGCTTAAACATAATTCTAGCATCTTTAGCACCTAAAGTACGCGCCGCTAAAACATATTCTTGATTCTTATAACGATAAAACTGCATTCTCGTCGTTCCCGCTACACCAATCCATCCTGTTAAGAAGAAAGCAATAAAGATAATTAATATTGCTGAATTATTTTTCATATGATATTTGAGTAAGGTAATAACAATCATCGTTGGAACTGCTGATAAAATATCAACAAATCTTTCCATTAATAAGTCAGTTTTCCCACCATAATATCCTTCAATTGCGCCGTATATAGCGCCAACAATTAAGTTAACTAAAGCAACAGATATTGCAAATATAAAACTAAATCTAGCACCACTAGATAAACAAGTAAATAAGTCTTGTCCATAAGCAGTGGTACCAAATATAAAGTTTGGTTTAGTAATTCCATCTTTTAATACGTATACATGATTATAAATATAATATTCGTAGTAATTAACACGAACTTTATACATATTACCACTTTGTGTAAGTTCCGCATAATCGTATAAAGGTGTTGAATTTTCACTAGAATTTTCGATTCTCATCTTGCTAGTATACATATCTTTTCCGGAATATGATTTATAAATATTTTCAAAAGTTACACTACCATCATCGTTTATTGTTGCGCCAGTTGTAGTAACTTTTCCTGAATTAGTGGTCGTTTTATACCAGTAATTAGCATTCGATGCTGGTTCAGCATTAATTGAATCACCTGGTCTTAATGCTGGATCAGTAATTGGATAAATTACTTGAACATTATATTCGTCTTGATATCGTTGAATATTTTGATATTCTTCTAAAGTTAGGTTTTTAAATTCCATACCATTTTTTTGGTAGTCATCCAAACGGAAATTATATACCGTCACCCATTGTTTACGAGCATTTAATATCTCTTTTGTCGTATATTTTTGATTTCTTATGGAACTATGTCCAGTTTCAACACCCATTGAGTAATAATATAAGAAATCTTCTGAACTTGTTTGCTTATCTTGACATCCATCCCAAAAATCAATATTCCAATCATAAAATAGTTGAATTCTAGGCAATGTACCTTTAAATGTTTGATCACGATAAGAAACTTTATATTCACTTACAATAGGACCAATTAATGTAAATAATCCTAAAATTGCAATGATAATTGCAGCAACAATTGATGCTTTGTTCTTCTTAAAGCGATTCCAAGCATCTCTTAAATAGCCTACTGGCTTGGTAACTAACTCTTTATCAGTTAGATTTTTATTTTCATTAACAAAAGTGAATTTTTCTTTTGGTATATTTTCTAATCTTGTGTCTATCATATTATCTTGCTCCCATCTTTATTCTAGGATCAATAAATCCATATGAAATATCTATTACTATCGCTGATAATAGGCCTACTAGAACATAGAAACCAGAAAGTAACATAAAGAAGTCATAATCTTGAGTGTTAATTGCAGATAAATACAAACCACCAACGCCAGGAATAGCAAATATCTTTTCAATAACTAATGAACCGCTTAATACTGCAACGAATTCACCTACTATCGAAGGAAAAATTGGTACCATTGCGTTTCTTAAAGCATGACGTACTGTTGCTTGTCCTTTTGTCAATCCTTTCGTTCTAGCTAATAACATAAATTCACTTGTTAATACTTCGGTTAATTCTGCGCGAGTGTATCTTGCATAACCCGCGATTGAACCAAATGACATTGTAATGATGGCTGGAATCATTGATTTAAACATTGTCCAAGTGAAATATGATCCACCAGCATCAGCAAGTGATTTAATGGTTAAATCAAACCATCCTAATTTAAAACAAAATATGTGCTGCACTAAAAAAGCGTAAATGAAGCTCGGCACAGAAATGAAAAACATAACTGATGTCGAAATGAAATGGTCTTCCCATTTATTCTTTTTTAAAGCGGCAAAAATTCCTAAACCAATTCCCAATGGAATAGAAATTAAAGATGAATAAACATTAATTAAAACCGTTGGCGGTAAACAATTTAGAAAACTTTCCCATACTGGTTTATTACGATATTCTGGAATATTAACACCAATTCCAAAGTCACCTTTTAAAATGATTCTTTTAATATAATTCACAAATTGAGTGGGGATAGGATCATAATATCCACGCGCTTTTAATTGTGCCTCAATAATATTTTTACTATCTCCTAATGATACATCAATATTAATAGGCAATAATTTAATTAGTACAAAGCAAATAATTATAATAATAAAGAAGGTTAATATCATAAGACCTAATCTTTTTAATATGTACTTAAACATTGACATAATGAAAATCTCCTTTCTTTATAATGTGCAATAAATGTGGGATAAATTATTAATCTATCCCACATTTATTTTGTGTTTCTTTTCTAATTATAATTAGAGTTTGTAATCTAATGAGTTTTTAGATATGTATGACTTCCATTCAGCATCATCGTAATTGTAAGTCATATATCTAATTCCACCATAAGCCATAAATGTATTATAAGTACGGCTAATGTATTCAACTTGATATGAAATCAAAGTTGCACTGTATGAGTAAACAATTGGTACTGTATAGTAAGCGCCTAAGATTTGTGCTTCAAGAGCGGCAATTAATCCAATTCTATCTTCTGCTGAAACTGCGCCTTCTGACCAGTCTTCATTGCCTTGTCCGTTAAGACAGTAATACCAATCCATTAATGACATTGTGTATTCTTTTCCACACATTGTGTAAGTCATTTTTTGGCTTGATGTATTCCAAGCCGCAGAATACATATAGTTTGGTGATAAGTAAGCTAATAAGAAGTAACCTGGATCCCAAGCTCCGCCAGTCCATCCACCAATACAAATTTCATAAGCGCCTGATCTAAAATCATTTGCCCATTGGCTTTGGTAAGCTTTGTGTTGTAATTCTAATCTTCCTTCAAGTTTTGTCTCTTTGACCATGTTTTTCAAAGCAGTCTCGAGAAAATCAAATGTTCTAAGGAATGAAGAAGATGTATCATCAGCAGTTCCTACTACTAATACAACTTTATCCGTAGCTTTAATATCGCCTGCTGCTAATGCTTTGTCATAAGCACTATCAACTAAAGCGCGTGCTTGTTTTAAATCATAACCAGTAATTGCGGCTTGTGCTGCATCTAAACTATCATATTTAGAAGGATCGACACCATAAACTTTACATAATGTTTCTTTAGCAGCATCAGCATCTCGATATGCTTTACCATGGGCTACATCATAGTAATGAACTGGTGTAAATATACCAAATCCAGCTTTAGAACTTGTTGTACATTTAGCCGCATATTCACTTCTATCAATAGCCAAGGAAATTGCTTTTCTAAAATCACTTTGTAATAAAATAGTTTTATTAACTCCAGAAGTTTCATTTGCTCTTAATGCTTTTTCACTTGATTGAAGTTGTAAAGATTGAACAAAGTCGCTAGGAGTAAATACCGCTTGTGAACTATTTTTATAGTCTGCCGCTACGGAAGGATCAATGCCAATTGAAGTTAAATTTCCTTTTTGGAAATCTTGCCATGCTGTTTTCCATTCTGGAATTGTTTCACATACAATTCTAGTTGTCATATATTGTCCTTTATATAAGTCCGAATTATATCCATACCAGTTTTCATTCTTTTCAAGGATGTATTGTTTACCAGTTTGGAAAGAAGTTAATTTATAAGGTCCCCAAGATGAAGAAGAGGAAACATCACTATTATAAGTCGAAGTCCATAATGTTGAACCAAGTTGTGGTGCTTGTTTATTAGCTTCATATTTTGATTTTTGAACTAATGGTAAGCTTGACATATTATAAGCAGCTTTATAACTTAATGAACCATCTTCTTCTAATAATTGAAGTGGATTATCAAGAATCAATACTAATTCAAAATTATTATCACCAACAAATAATCCTACATTACCATCATAATCCATTTTTGGGAAATCATAGTACATGGAAGCTTCATTTAAGAAATAACCAAGCATTACTTCTTCAGTAGTTCCAAAATCCGCAGCCATATTTACCCATAAGTCACGAAGTTGTTTTATAGTTAAACCACTATCGACGATTTCATCTTTTGCCTCACCTATTGCATTTCCATCTTTATCTAAAACGGCTCCGAATGAGTAATCCCAGTTAATATAACCCTTTTCATTACCGAATTTAGTGAGGAAAGCATCTACGCTAGATAATTTATCATTAGCAATAACTTCTGTAGGTGTTGCCAAAGCCTTTTGTCCATTATTGAAATAGTTCTTAGCATTATGAATAACATTGGCACCTGTATAGAAAGAATCAGCACGATAGTTTTTAAATTCTGGTGCTAATTGTTCTTTCATAGTATAAACGAAATCAGATGCATCAATCTTAGTTCCATCATCCCATTTTAAGTCTTGTCTTAAAGTAATCTTATATGCCCTTGCTGACTGTGATCCAGCAGGGATACCCCACTTCGCATTACCCGCATAAGTCTTGGTAACATCTTCAAGCTTAGTTGCGGCATCATAGTTAACAGTAAAATCATTATCAATAATCTTTCCTTCACTATCAAACTTATAATCGAAACTAAAGAATGAACTACCAATTTGTGACATAATCTGAGTATCGTTCTCATCTTGATAAGTTAATTCATTCCAGTTAGATGGCGATACCATAGTGTAGTCGCGATAAGTGTAAACTCCTTTTCCTTCACCCCCTCCGCCACAAGATGCTAACGAAGTGATAGCAAAAATAGAGAGTAACAAAAAATTGTTCCTTTTCATAAAAATTATTCCTTTCTTAGGACAGTCAATCGTCCCATAAATTTTAATTGACGCTATCTTACCATATGTAATTTTGGCTTGTCAATAAATTTTTTATACATTATTTTATGTAATCGATTTCAAATTTATAATTAAAAAAAGTTCCAATAAATCAAATTAATGTCGTAATTTATATAATTTGGTTGAGAAAATATAATATCATTTTTAATATAAAAATGAAGATTTAAGCGCAAAAAAAAGGCTATGGGATTTTAAACCCATAGTCTATAAATTTAATTTATAATTTTACAATTATTTAAATAATTTATTTGCAATTAAACTAAATACAGATAATACGCCACCACAAATAGCAAGTATACCACTAATTAAGCCAATAGCATTTTGTGTGATTTTGAATGAATCACCAAGTTCGTTTGTAGATGCAAATATTGAAGGTGTACATAAAATAACAATACCACCGGCAATCATCAAAGCACCGCAAACAAAAGCAAACAATTTAACGAAACTTGCTTTTTTCATAACTACTGCTAATACAATTAATAATGCTGAAACAAAAACAACTATGTAAGCAATGAATGGTAAAATGGCGCCTTTATGAAGTTGAAGCGTTGCACTTCCAAAACTTTCACTACTTCCAAAGAATATTTCAGGGAATGAAACATTAAGTTTAGTAATTGATAAATCAATTTGTATTCCAGCAAAGAATGTCATAACAAATGTAGCTACACCTAATAAGAATGATAATGCCAAGCATAAATTTGCAACTCCTCCAAAACTCTTTTTTGATTTTCTTTTTGCCATATTTTTTTCTTCTCCTTTCAAAAATATTCTAACAAATTATTGATATTTTCTCAATTACGAATGAATAAAACTCCTAAAGTTCCTTGACCGCAATGGCTAGTAACAACAGATCCCGCAACTGTGACAATGATTTCTTTGAATTTAAACTCTTGTTGAAGTTTTTCTTTAATGCAATCAACAATATCATCAGTACAAGATGCATGCGTAATAAACACACGAGTATCATCGTAATCTTTATATTCTTCTGCTAAATCATCAACATATTTAGCAATACAACTTTTTAATTTACCACGATATTTCTTCTTAACACCTAATTTACCATCTTTCATATCAATTGATGGATGAATTTTAAATATATTAGCCATTAAATTGGCAACTGAGCTACATCTTCCACCTTTGCATAAGTAATCGGTAGTATCAACAACGAACGATGTTTGTGTTTTAGTTTTAATACTTTCAATATAATCTACGATTTCTTTAGCGGATTTTCCTTCTGCTCTTAAATCAACAGCTTTCATAACAAGTAATCCTTGTCCTGTTGATAATTGACGGGTATCAATAACATGTACTCTACCATTAAATGATTCTGAGGCTAATTTAGCATTTACGCCACTAGAAGAACAATCAGTGGAGATATCAAAATGGATAACTTCATCATTGTTTTTTAATAGTTCAGCAAATAATGTCAAATATTGTTCAACTGAACAAGCACTTGTTTTTGGTAATACACCAGTTTTAGCTACATACTCAAATATCATTTGTGGTGTAATATTAACACCATCAAGATAATCTTCTTCACCCAAAATAACATGTAATGGTGCAATAGATATTTTGTGTTTAGCAATTAATTCTGGCGATAAATCAGCAGTACTATCAGTAGATATAACAATATTGGACATAAAATTCACTCCTTAAAAAACATATTAAAATAATGATAACATACTTTTAAATATTTCGATAGATTTTAGATGAAATTATTTACATAATTTTTTAATATAATGACGTTCTTTTAAAGTAACTTTTCCATCAACGCTAACAATTAGTAAACATAAAGAGATTAAGTCAGCCACTAATGATTCATCTAAATAAGACATGATTTTAACCATGTCTTGATTATGTTTTTTAATCATTGAGCGACCTTCTTTGTCTTTTTTAAATGATGTTTTAATTGTTTGGAAATCAAAATCATTTCCAAATGTTTTTACTAATGCTGGATACATTAATAAATATTCCTTTTCATCAATTACTCCATCTGATACTATCGCACCTAAAATAAAAGCAACATAAGTTTCAATCGGATCAATCTCTTCAATATTTAGAGTGTGCAATTTAGCTAATACTACTGCTGACTTTTCCGCTAGTAAAACGCCTCTTTCAACAGTAGATAAACTTTCATACTCATTACATAATTTTTTAAAATCAAACATAATATTCACTCCTTACTATAATGGTAAATCTTTTTTAACAAATCTAGTAGAACCAATTATATATCCTAATAAACCTAACGCAAATAATATTACGAATTTCCAAATAAATACGGTTGTACCATTAATAATTGAAATAGAATCAAACAAAGTAATAATTGTCACAAAGTTAAAGTTATTTAAAGCATCCAAACGGACAACAGATGGAATTACTTGGCTACCAAATAATCCTAACATTGCGGCGACTAAAGCAAATATTGATAATCCACCACCAACTGCCATTGAACGTTTGCTACGATCAAACCAGCAAGATGTTAAGAAACATAATCCTGATAATGCAAATAAGACTAAGAATGCACCGACATTAAGTAAGATTAAGTGTCCATATGTTAATTGAACTTCTTGACCGACAATTGCTAAGCAAACACAGCCTGTAATAGTAGTTAAGCCAAACATAGCAAGTAATGATCCGATAAGATAAACAGCTTGAGTAAATACAACAGTTTTTCTTTTAGTTGATGTTGATAAGACATAAGCCATAGAACCACTATCAACTTGACCGCTTATTAAGTTATTAGAAGCCATAATCATATAAATAATAGGTAATAATAAACCAGCTAATTTATAGAAAATAGATCCAACAATTAAACTATATAAATCAAGTGTTCCTACTTCTTTTAAAGCATCTGAAACATCACTAGGTAAAGAAGATAATAAACTTCCCGCAACATCACCAATTAATTCTTCATTTATTTTGGCATAAGCAACCTTATATTCTTCTTGATTTTTAATTTCACCATTTGCTAATTTTTCATCTAATAAACCAACTTCATAAGTCAAACGATTACGGTAACTAATTGTACTTGTCATTGACATATGACGTACTGTTTGATAGTTATAATTAAATGAAGCATATTTTTCTTCATCAACACCATAGTTAGATAATGCCTCGATAATTGTATTTACCATGTCTGGTTTAGTTACTTGTCCTGCTAAGAATACTGATGAAGCAGTTTCGGCACGATCGGCACGATAATCATTTCTTTCTTCGCTAGTTAAATAAGCGTTAACATCTCCTGCACTAATGTGCATTACTAATGAAGTAACATCATAATCATCAAACATTTTTTCGTTATTATCAGTAAAGATTTCTGGACTTACCATATCTGGTTTAATGGCAAACATAGTTGTACCAAATCTTTCAGTTCCCGCAGTAGTTTCTACTTTTTCTCCTGCCTCGTTTTCTTCATAATAATATTCTTTTAATTGACTAGTAGCGACTAAGAAACTAACATTTAATGCGCCTTTTTGATTAGCGGGATTGCTGCTTGACCAGCTAACTAAGGCTTTGTTATAAGTTTCATCACTATCATAGTTTTCTCTAACTGGTTGATTTTTAGTCCAATCACTATAGTTTTTTGCATATAATTGTTCGACTAATGTTTCTGGTGTAGGCATTTGACCTTGCCAAGCCGCCATTGCTTGTTGATATTGATTTAAATCGCTATAGTCACTACTTTTTGGCATAGCGTTTAGCCAATAATTGAATTTCCCATCATAAACTAATGCATCACTTGCATCTTGAACAAAATAATTATCAAATTGAATCATGCCCTCAGTTTGTGTGCTATAAAAACTAATAGCTTGTTTTTCTAAAAGTGCATCAATTTCTTTGGTAACAATGGTATCTTGAATCGCATTTTTGGTTTCACCAATATTACCATTACCACTAATGAGCATAACACACGCTAACATGAAGCAAACTGCAAATGTGATAATAGCCCACATTGTACCATTTGCCTTACAAGATTGTTTAAAAAGTGCTTTACTAAACATATTACTTACTCTCCTTTTTTTCTAATAATACTTTTTTAAAATGTTTTTCTAAGGTATAAGGTATTTCAGAAATGAATTTCACATCATAGTTTTTTAATGTTTTTAATAATTCCCCTGTCTCCTTAGCGTTAATTGAAATAGTCACTTGATTATATTGTTTTTGTTTACGAGTAATCGTATATTTTTCTTTTAAAAAATTTTTATAATCATCAGTAGACTTAAATTCAATTTTAAAATCTTTAATTGGACGATTACGAATCTCATCCATATTCACAACATCAATAATGTGTCCATCATTAATTAAGGCAACACGATCACATGTTGTTTCAAGTTCTTCAAACATATGACTAGACATAAATATTGTTTTTCCTTTTTTATGCTCTTCTTTGATAATATCTAGGAAGGTTACACGCATCAAAGGATCAAGACCAGTGGTTGGTTCATCAAGAATAATAATTGGTGCATCATTCATCAAAGCTGCCACTAGTGCGGTTTTTTGTTTCATACCTTTACTCATTCTTTTTAAATTAGCGCGTGGATCTAGTTGTAATCTTTCAATTAATTCATTAGCGTAATCCATATTCTTCATGTTTAAGAACTCCGCTTGACATTTAAGAAAATCAATACCTGTTTTTAAATCTGGAAAAGCAATTTCTCCAGGCACATAGCCAATATCTTTTACAATTTCACTAGCATGTTCCCAAGAAGATTTATTGTTAACTAATACTTGTCCGCTTGTAGGTTTAATAAATCCCATAATGTTACGAATAGTTGTGGTTTTTCCACTTCCATTAGTGCCAACAAATCCAATCATTTCGCCTTGCTCGATATTTAAATTGATGTCAAAGATGCCTTGATTATTTCCATAATCTTTAGTTAAGTCTTTTATTTCAATGACACTCATTTTAAAGCACCTCCAAAGTCTTTATCTTCTTTATAGAATTTCATAAAGTAATCTTCTAATGATTCTTTGCGATTTGAAAACTCATTAATTTCTAATCCAGATAATATTTCGATTGCTTTATTCATATCTTCATCTTCTAATGATATAAATACTTTATTGCCATCTACTTTTAAGATTTCAGCAGATGGAATTTTATTAATAAATTTTTTAAATTTACTAACATTCTTTTCATTTTTAAAATCAATAGTATAATTTTTTTTCGAAGCATGTTTTAAATCATCCGCAACAAATTCAGAAACGATTTTTCCATCTTTAATAATTGCTATACGATCACAAGTAGAATCAATTTCTGAGAAAATATGACTTGAAAGCAAAATTGTCTTACCTCTACTTTTTTCTTCGTGAATAAAATTAATAAAGTTTTCTTGCATAACTGGATCAAGTCCACTAGTAGGCTCATCAAGAATCAAGACATCAGGGTCACTCATAAATGCTGCAACAATGGCCAGTTTTCTTTTTACCCCTAAACTCATTCTTTTTGTTTCGCCTTGTAATGTAACATCATCTAATTCAAATAATGTTAACATACTATTTAATTTTTCTTCGTTATGAATGTGTTGTAAATCTTGCATCATTCGTAAGAATTGCCATCCTGTTAATCCCGCTGGTAAAGCAATTTCTCCAGGAATGTAGCCAACATGATTTAATATTTCATAATATTTATTAAATGTAGGCTCTCCTAATATATAAGTATTTCCTTTATCCGGTTTTGAAAATCCCATCAAGTGTCTAATAGTGGTTGATTTACCTGCACCATTAGGTCCTAAAAATCCAAATACTTCGCCTTTTTTAACCACAAAGCTTACATCAAAGACACCACGTCCACTTCCATAATCTTTTGTTAAATTTTTAACTTCTATAACGTTTTCCATAATGTTCCTCCTTTCCTATAAATCAACATTGTTGACATTTGAACGATGTTAAGATATATTATTTATGAACGATGTTAAACCACATTTTTATCATCGTTGTTAAAATTTCAACATTGTTAACAAAACTGTATAGGAGGACAATTTATGAAAGCCAAAAATTTAAATAACTCATCAAAAAAAACAAGAGCCTTTATTAAATCGACATTTGCAGAAATGCTCAGTGAAAAGAAAGAAATCAGTAAAATTTCTGTTACTGAATTAGTAAAACGCGCTAATATAAATCGTGGCACGTTCTATTCTCATTATGATGATATATATTGCGTTGCCGAAGATTTTGAAAACGAATTAATTGATCAATTTTATAGCAATATCAAATTAGTGTCATGTTTAACTTTTGAAGAATTAATTGACCAATTCTTTGAATATATTACCGCGAACAATGAAAACTATCGTCTCATTTGTAAATCCAACGATGTTGCTTTTGCATCAAAAAAGCTTACCTCACTTGTTATTGGTAAGCTATTAGAGATTTGTAATAATGATCCACATTTAGTGAATCGTAACCACCTCGAACTCGATATTAGCGTTTTTGTCGATGGTGTATTATGTGAATATATCAAATATTGTCGTGGTTATTCCACAAACACAATAGATGATTTACATAATTACGTAAAATACTGGTTTAAAAGTTTTAAAGCAAGAAGATTTAAATAATATTTTTTAATAAATCATTAGTATTATTCACTAATGTATTTGGATTTAAAGATTTCAAGTATTCTTCATCTCTAAATCCCCAAGTAACAATAATAGCATCCACATTAGCGTTTTTTGCTACCTCAATATCAACCTCGGAATCACCAATATAGACTGATTCCGATTTTTTTATATTAAAATATTCCATTACATTATTTAAACTTGTTGGATCTGGTTTACGTGGCACTCCTATTACTTCACCAACCGCATAATCAATAAGATTAGGAAAATATTTATTAACTAATGTTTGAACAGCAAAATCAGCTTTATTAGAGATAATTGCAATTTTATATCCTTTTTCTTTTAAAATAGTTAATAAATCTAAAATGCCATCATATGGTTTAGTTAATATATCACAATGTGTAGCATAATAACTTTTAAATTCTTTAAAAACCAAATCAAAATTTTCTTCACTAGCAGCACTTGGCATACTCAGTTTTACTAAACTACGAATGCCATTACCTAAAAAACTACGCACTTCTTTTAAAGACTTAGAAGGGAAATCATACTTATTAAGGGCGTAATTTAAAGAGGTATACAAATCTTCAAGAGTATTTAATACTGTCCCATCTAAATCAAACATTACTAACTTATATTTCACAAATATCAACTCCTATAAACTAAAAATTATAATTAAAACAATACCTAAAGTCATCGATGCTAATCCAATAAATGATTTTAAAGCAAACTTCTCATGTAAGAATAAAACAGAAATCGTCATTGTTAACAATATTGCTAACTTAGATATCGATGTAACCGCAACTGGATTGGCGCCAGCATAATTAAGTGCCTCATATTCGCTAATCCACGCTACACCAGTAGCAATTCCTGATAAAGTAAGAAATATCCAAGATTTACTAGTAATCTCATTAACTTCTTGATAATCTTTTCTTACTAATACGATAATCATAGCAAAGATAAATACAACAATGGTGCGAATACAAGTTCCTAATGAACTAGAAATGTCTTTTAAACCAATTTTTACAAATAAGGAAACTAAAGATGCAAATACTGAACTTAAAATCGCATAAAGTAGCCATTTTTTATCAATTTTTTCATTTTTATCTTCAACTTTTCCAATCATTAAAAGAGTACCTGCGAACATAAGAGCCATAGAAAGGAATAACATCACTATCGTTAATAGGTTACCATTATTTGTTGTATCATTAAAGAAAAAGATTAAGAATAAAATACTTGTTAAAATAAAACTGGATTTATCAATTGGTGCTACCTTAGATACATCGCCTAATTTAATAGCTCGGTAATAACATAGCCACGATAATCCTGTTACAATGCCAGAAAGAATTAAAAACAACCAATTTGATGTCGTTAATAAGTTAAGTGAGGCAAAACTATTTGTTATAAAACACATTATTACTGCAAAAATAACAACTACTCCTGTACGGAAAAATGTGGCAAAATTTGAATTAACATTTTTTATACCAACTTTAGCAAATATCGTAGTAAGGGATGTAAAAAGTGCACCAATTAAAGCTATAATAATCCACATAAATACCTCACCTCGTAAATAAAAAAATTCCTAAGTTCTCCACCTAGGAATTATATACTTATTTTATATCTTTTAAAACTCCTATGGCATCACTAATGGTTTTTTCTTTAGCTAAATTACCATATTTATCAACTTCGGTTTTATCACGTAATTCGTGAGTTAAGCAACATGGTCCACCAATACAACCATTAATACAACCCATTCCTTCAATAAAATTAAAATCGCGAGCCGGTGACTGAGCTTTGATTAATCCCATTTTACAATTATCCAAGCCATCACAAACTAAAGGTTTAACCTCAAAATCAATATTTTGTTCTTTGAGTGATTGCTTAACTGCATCAGATAAACCACCTGTTCTTGCAAATATTCTTCCAAAATATGAGGCGTTATCTAAGACACTTTCTTCTAACTTAGAAGCATCAATATCACGACTATCAATTAATGCTTGTAACTCTTCAAAAGTTAAAACATAATCAACATAATCTTTAACACGTTCATCTTTGATTTCTTGTTTTTTGGAAACACATGGCCCAATAAACACTACTTTAGCATTTGGGGTAATTTCTTTAATGTATTTTCCTAATGTCGCCATTGGTGACAAATTAGAAGAAATATTTTCTACTAATTTTGGATAGTTCTTTTTAATAAAAGAAACAAATGTTGGACAACATGAGGAAGTTAAGAATCCTTTTTCACTTAATTCTTTTGCTTCTTCATAACTTACCATATCCGCACCAAGAGCTGCTTCAACAACACTATGGAAACCTAATAATTTAATAGATGTCACAACTTGTCCTAATGTTGCATATTTAAACTGAGAAGAAATTGAAGGTGCCACAATAGCGTAGATGGGATATTTTTTAGAAAAATCGCTATCTTTAATCATTTTGATAACATCAACAATGCTTGATTTATCCATAATTGCGCCAAACGGACATTGATATACACATGCGCCACATTGAACACATTTATTATCATCTATCTTAGCCGCAAAATCTTCATCAGTGGATATCGCTTTTACTTTACAAGCTTGAACACATGGTCTTAAGAAATTTTGAATAGCATTATATTGACATGCTTTAGAGCATAAACCGCAATTTACACATTTTGTTTTATCGATAATTGCGGTTCTTGTATTTGGATTAAAAGATATTGCCGCACGGTGACAAGCTTTTTCGCAGCGATGCGCAATACATCCTCTACATCTATTCGTAACTTCATAACCGCCAATAGGACATTCATCACAAGCAATTTTGATAACTTCAACAATATTGTCAATATTTTTGTTACCACCCATTGCTAATTTCATACGCTCTTCCACAATTGCACGTTCTTTATAAATACAACAACGCATGCTAGGTTTTGGACCTGGCACTACTTTTTTAGGTATTTCATAAAAATCTTCGACTAATGAATCATTAAAAGCGGATTTAGCCATTTCTTTTAAAACTTTGTACTTCAACTCTTGAACATTTGTGTCAAATTTTAACATGATTTTTCCTCACTTATTTTAAAAATAACTAACTTTTATGTTTTTGCCCATTAGTTTTAACATTTTTGCTAATTCATCAATAAGTTGCATTTTTAATGAAAAACTCAAATGAACATCATCACTTTGATGGGCATTATTAATTGCACATCCTACAAAGAAGTTAATGTCTGTTGCTTCTTCAAATAATAATTTGGCAATTTGAGAGGCACCATCTCTTTTATAACTCCAATCAAAATAAGAATGGTTTTTCCCTTGTAGCATGTCTTTAGCGTAATCTAATACTCTATTAATCGTAATTACACCCTCAGTTACCAAATCTACGCCTTCAATACTTGCCGTAGGTGGTATTTCTTTATCAATGTAATCAAGTGCTAAATCAAGTGGTTTATGTAAATATTTAGACACAATGTTAGAGGTTGTTCCCCCACTAACAATATGTTTACCACCTTTAGCAAAAAATAGAGATAACATCTTCTCATCATCATCTTTATTTGAAGCCGGACCAATTAATAAATTAACTTGGCTTCTTTCTCTAATTCGCACAACCGCAGCGGTTGTATCATCGCCAGGACGATGGTTATATAGTTCATTACAATAATCTACCAAACTTGTTGCAAGCGACATCGAAGAATAAGACTTTTGATATAAGCCTTGCAAAAAATCTTTAATTTGTGGGATATCCCAACCAAAATTAAGAGTTTCACCAATTCCTGCATGAACCACGCCATCGCTAAATAATACAAACGTGTCATACAAATTAGCTTCAAGTTTTGTATGGTAAACTTTTTTATCATCAACAGTTTTTAGTGTCCAATCCAAGTCTTTACTTTTACCATTACTAATAACAAAAGGCATTGGATTATCATAATTATAAATTTCAACAAGACGATTATTCTCAACTTTTATAATTGTAAAAGTAGAATAAGCAATACAACGTTCTTTACAAACAGGAAGTGTTTCGGCAATAGTATCAACACATTCTTTTATAGAAACATTTTTAGCAATCATTGTTGATAACATTTTAGCGGTTAAAGTTGATAAAATATTAGCTTTTACTCCGCTACCTAAGCCATCAGCAAGCACCAAAATCGTTGTATCATCATTGGGATGAATAACTTCAATGTGATCACCGCATAATTGTTCTCCAACATGGTTATAGGATAAATATCCTACTTCGGTTATATACTTACTTATCATTTTTTAAAGTATCCTTTAATGATAATAATGCTACTTTAGTTTCCGCAGCTGATTCGCCTAATAAAGAGGCAATTTCTTGAACCGCGCGCATATTTTTTTCAATTACTTCATTTGTAATTTCTACTGATTTTTTGAGTACTTCATCGCGTTTTTGTAAAGATATTTCGTTTTTCGTTATATCGCGCATAACACAAATTAAAATATGGAATTTACGATCATAAATAATCGTATTTTCAACATATTTATCATATTCGCTTAAATACATTTTCTTAAAAATAGTATTATCATATTCCCCTAATGCTCTAGCGTATTCTGTTGGATCTAAAATCATCGTAACATTCTTTTTTAATACAATATTAGGAGAACTAATACCAACAATTTTACACATTGCACTATTCATCAATTGAATATTTAAATCTTCATCTAAGACCATTAATCCATTTGGAGTATTAGAAACAATTTTATCCGAGAATGATTGTGCTTTTTCCATTAAGAATGGCAAACACATTTCCGGAATCGCTTTTCCTTGAATAATTGCAATCGCTTTTTCTTTACAAGTGTTATATCCACATGACCCACAATTTAATTCAGCTGATTTATCTAATTTTCCCATCAATTTTAATGTTTTTTCGATATCAGCTTCTGATGGTACAGCATGAATTAAAGAATAAGGATTATAGGTTTTACTAATATTAGTTTCATTAATTTCCATATTGTCAAAATCTTTTTTACCTGCTGCGTTTTCAATAGCTAAATAACTAGTTACTACACTACGGGCTTTATCTTTTATCATTGGACCATTTACACAGCTGCCATGACAAGCAGACATTTCAATAAAACATTTATGAATTTTTCCGTTAATAATATCTTCTAAAGCATAACGAGCACTATTAATGCCATCAATGGAAATATATTTAAAATCTTCATTTGTTGTGTCCATTGTCTTTAAAATGCCACCGCAAGTTGGAAAAAATCTCGCTTTCGATTTTTCAATGGATATTGAATCACTTGTTTCAATATTGATATTGTTATCATTTAACCAATCATCTAACTCAGTAAATGTTAAAACTGCATCAATATATTCTTTATTTAAATCAGCTTCATCTTTTTTTGCAATGCAAGGTCCAATGAAGACAACTTTCGTATCTTTACCATATCTTGTTTTAATATCTAAACCATGCGCAAGCATAGGTGATAAGACATTTGCTAAATATTTTAAAGCCTTTGGATAATATTTTTGAATTAATAAATTAATAGAATGACAGCACGATGAAATAATAACATCGTGCTTATCATCTAACATTTTATTATAAGCGTTTTTTACAATTGTGGCTCCAACCGCAGTTTCTTCCACATCATAAAATCCTAATTTTTTTAAAGCATCACGCATCGTATCAATGCTTGAATCTTTAAAGTTTGAAATAAAACTTGGGGCTAATGAGACTATTACCTTGTCTCCATTTGCAATCATTTTCTTGACTTTTTCTATATCATTTCTAACAACTTTGACCTTTTGCGGGCAAGCTAAATAACAACTGCCACACAAGATACAATCATCATGTATAATTGTCGCTTTATTATTAGCAAATGAAATAGACTTAACTGGACAAGTACGAATACATTTATAACAATTTTTACAGTTATTCGTTCTACTTTCTAGGCAATACTCCATGAATGCCCCTCCTTTTTTATAATTTGGCTAATACATGTTTTGCGAATGTTTCATCAAAATTTTCTTTTGTAACGCCAGTAATAATCTCGTTGTCAACTTTAATCGATACTCCCGCAACGCCACATTTTCCTAAGCAAAACGTAGCTTTAAGAGTAACTTTATCTTCAATGTTATTCTTCTTAATAGCATCTTTCATCAACTCAATGATATCATAACTACCTTTTAAATGGCATGATGAGCCAACGCAAACCAATATTGTCATAATTAATTGCCTTTATAAGCCTTTCTTAAGATTTCTTTCATATCTTCAACAAGAGGAACACGTGGGTTAGCAGGTGAACATTGATCTTCATAAGCTAATACAGCCATTCTTTCTAGTTCAGCATTCCAATCTTCTTCAGCAATACCCATTGCAGCAAAGTTAGGATCAAGTCCAACTTCTTTTGTTAAGTTAGTTACAGCAGTTGCTAATGATTCAACAGCAATTTCTGGAGTATCAGCTTTTAATCCTACTAACCTAGCGATATCTTGATATTTTTTATCAGCACAATAGTGGTTATATTTTGGCCATACAGATAATTTGGTTGGAACTTGTCCATTATATCTAATTACATGTGGTAATAATACAGCACAAGCATAACCATGAACACAATGGAATTGTGCACCTACTTTATGAGCAAGTGAGTGAGTCATACCTAAGAATGCGTTAGCAAATGCCATACCAGCAATTGTAGCAGCATTATGCATTTTTTCACGAGCTTCTAAGTCATTTTTACCATTTTTAACAGCACGTGGTAAATATTCAAATACCATCTTTATTGCTTGTAAAGCTAAACCATCTGTATAGTCACTTGCTAATACTGAAACATAAGCTTCAATAGCGTGAGTTAAGACATCCATACCTGTCATAGCAGTTGGGCGTGCAGGTAAATTAGTTGTAAACTCAGCATCAACAATAGCAACTGTAGGAGTTAAAGAATAGTCGGTTAAAGGATATTTCTTGTTGTTTGCTTTATCAGAAATAACAGCGAATGGAGTAACTTCACTACCTGTACCAGATGTAGTTGGAATACAAATTAATTTAGATTTTTTACCTAATTCAGGATATTTGAAAGCTCTCTTACGGATATCCATAAATTTTTGTTTTAAGTCATCAAAGTTAACTTCTGGGTGTTCGTAGAATAGCCACATACCTTTAGCGGCATCCATTGGAGATCCACCGCCCAAAGCGATAATTGTATCAGGACCAAACGCTTGCATTAAACGTAATCCACGTTTAACTGTTTCAATATCTGGATCTGGTTCAACATCACAGAATAATTGTACTTGAACTTTATTCTTTCTTAAATTTAATTGTTCAGTAACTCTACTTACGAAACCGAAATCAACCATTGAACGGTCGGTAACAATAAAGACTTTATTAACATCACGGCAAGATTGTAAATATTGAATTGAATTTCTTTCAAAATAAATCTTACGAGGAACTTTAAACCATTGCATAGTATTTCTCCTTTTACCTACTTTCTTAACATTTAATAAATTAACGGCACTAACGTTACCACCAATTGAGTTTTTACCATAACTACCACAGCCTAATGTTAAAGATGGTAAGAATGAGTTATAAACATTACCGATACCACCAAATGTAGATGGAGAGTTCCAAATAATACGCATTGCTTTGACTTTTTCGCCATAAGCATCAGCCATAGCTTGTTCTTTACAGTGAATAGCAGCACTATGTCCTAAACCATTAAAGCAAACCATTTGTTCAGCAAGTTTAAATCCTTCTTCAGCATCTTTTGATTTTAAAATTGCTAATACTGGTGAAAGTTTTTCTCTTGTCATTGGTTCTTTTGGTCCAACCATATCACATTCAACTGCTAAAATAACTGTATCTTCAGGAACTTCAAATCCTGCTTGTTCAGCAATCCAGTGAGCAGATTTACCAACAACGTTTGGATTTAATTTTGCTGTTTCGACGTTTTCATCGCCATGAGCAAAACCAAACATAAATCTAGATAATTTAACTTTTTCTTCTTTATTTACAAAGTAAACTTTAAATCTAACAAATAAATCTTTTGCTTCTTTATAAATTTCTTTATCAATAATAGCAGCTTGTTCAGAAGCACAAATCATACCATTATCAAATGATTTTGATAAAACGATATCATTAACTGCTTGTTCAACATCAGCATCTTTATGAATATAAGCTGGAACGTTACCAGCACCAACACCCATTGCAGGTTTACCACAGCTATAAGCAGCTTTAACCATTGCGTTACCGCCTGTTGCTAAAATCGTAGCAACACCTGGATGATTCATTAATGCACTTGTAGCATCCATTGAAGGATGTTCAATCCATTGAATACAATTTTTTGGTGCACCAGCTGCAACAGCAGCTTCATACATTACCATAGCAGCAGCTTTTGAACTTTGTTGTGCTGATGGATGGAATGCAAATATAATTGGATTACGAGTTTTTAAACAAATTAATGATTTGAAAATAACAGTACTTGTTGGGTTTGTTACTGGAGTAATACCACAAACTACACCAATTGGATCAGCGATTTCAGTAATTCCAGTTACTGGGTCATCTTTAATAACACCAACTGTTTTAAGATGACGCATATTATTTACAACATATTCACAAGCAAATAAGTTTTTAGTGGCTTTATCTTCAAATACGCCTCTTTTTGTTTCTTCAATTGCCTTAGCAGCTAATGTGCCGTGGTGATCAAGACCAGCAACTGAACATTTTGCGACAATATAGTCGACTTTTTCTTGATCTAAGTTTAGAAATTCATCTAAAGCTTTTTGAGCATTTTTAACAAGTTTATCAACTTCTTCTAATGCTGCAACATTTTCAACCTTATCTCCCATTTTTTACTCCTCCTGAAATTTCTTTTTTAGTTTATGAGATAATACTGCTAACGATGATGCAAGATTGACATTTTCAATCACAACATCATCATTTACTTTTAGGTTAATTGGCGCGAAATTCCAAATTCCTTTAATGCCAGCATCAACTAATAATTCCGCGACTTCTTGCGAAGCGGATGCTGGGGTAGTTAATATTGCAATACTAACGTTTAATCTTGGAACTAAATTTTTTAGTTTTGACATTGGAAATACTTGTTTGCCATTTATTACTTTACCAATTTTTGATTCATCATTATCAAATCCCGCTAAAATATTAAGGCTAAATTCGGCAAATCCTTTATAATTCATAAAAGCTTCACCTAAGTGTCCAACACCAACAATGATTGCATCGCTAATATTGTGGTAACCTAAGAATACTTCGATATCATTAATAAGAACATTAATATCGCGACCTGTATTTGGTCTACCTTTTGAAGTAGTCACTACTTGAAGATCTTTTTTTACTTGTTCTTCTGATTGATCAAGTGCTCTAGCAATAAGTGGAGCGGTAATTGTTACCACACCAGCATCACGCATTGATTTTAGATATTTTAAGTATATCGGAAATCTTTGCAATTGCCTTACTGATACGCCATCAAGCATAGTTTTCACTCCTTCGGTATTCTTTTACCGAATTAAGTGTATCGCAGACATTATATCTTTGTCAATATAATATCTTATGACATCGCTTTCATCGGTAAAATAAACAGTTTGTTTTTTAATTTGTAATTAAAAACAATATCTTCCATTTAATTTTAACAATTTGCTTATGTATTAGGCAAGAAAAAAAAGAACAAATCGAAATGATATCACTATTTGTCCTTCTTTTGCGTAATATGAAACGTAATTTCAATCATTGTTATCATTAAAAAAGCAAAAATTAAAATATAGATTGGAAATATTTTATAGCCTATTTTTCCACCTATTAATCCAAACAAAGGTGGCATTAATGAAGTACCTAAATAAGCACTAGCCATTTGTATTCCAATTATTGCTCCAGAATTTTCTTTTCCAAAATTTAGTGGTGTTGAATGAATAATACAAGGATATATTGGAGCACATCCTAGTCCAATAATAACAAAAGCCGAAATAGCAACATAATAAGAATTTATCGGCAAAAGCAATAATACTATTCCTATTGTCAGTATCGATGTACCTAATATAATCATTTTCTTATCTCCCAATTTATCAGTAATAAATCCTGATAAGAATCTTCCCAATGTTATGCCTATATAAAACAAAGCCGCAAAATTAGCGGCATCACCAGCTTCTATTTCCTTTACTTCTACAAAATAAGTGCTTGCCCATTGCATTGATGTTGCTTCTAAAGCTGAATAAGAAAAGAATCCAATAAGTAAAAATATTACTCCACGTAATTTTAAAGCTTTAAATAAACCAATATGCTTAGTTTCTTCACTAGCAACATTTGAATTAACATTCCAAACTTTTAATGTGCAAAGCAAAAATATTGTAATTATTAATTGGATTATTCCAACAATACGATATCCTGCATTCCAAGTCATATTTTTTAAAGCAAAGCCCATAATAAATGGACTAACTATAGTTCCTACACCCCAAAAGCAATGTAACCAACTCATATGTTTAGCTTTGTAATGAATTGCTACATAGTTATTTAAAGCGGCATCTATTGCTCCAGCACCTAAGCCATAAGGTATTGCAAAAAGAATTAGCATCCAAAATTGACTAGATAACGAAAAGCCAAATAGGGCAATTGTAGTTAAAAGCACACTTACAACTGTTACTATTTTAGTTCCGAACTTCGTCGTTAATTTATCTGATAATAAACTAGATATAACTGTACCAATAGCAATAGTCATAGAAACTATTCCCATATATGAAGTTGGAACATTCATTTCTATGTGCACTACTGGCCAACATGATCCAAGCAATGAATCGGGTAAGCCCAAACTTATAAAAGCTATATAAATAATAACTAATAAAAAAGAATACATCTTTTCACCTCTTAATTTGAGTAATTACTTTAGCAAGTGTCATAATTGCTTACTTATGGCAATTTAGTCAAAGGTTAATAACGTATTCTTTATTATTTCACTTGCAACTACTTTTTATTTTTTTAAAGTAACTTCCAATTGATTGAATGGAATTTCAATGCCATTTTCATCAAATGCTACTTTAACTTTTTCTAACATATAGAATTTAACATCCCAATAATCAGCATTTTTACACCATACCTTAGCGCTAATATTGATTGAACTATCACCATGCTCAACAATATTAATTGCTGGTGCAGGTATATTAAGAATCATTTTATTTTTTTTACAAACTCCTAAAATAACTTTTTTAGCTTTTTCAAAATCATCAGCGTAAGAAATTGATAAATTAACATCCACTCTTCGAGTATCTTTTTCTGAGTAATTTACAATTTGTGCTGTTGACAAGGCACCATTTGGTAAATAAACAACTTTGTTATCTGGTGTTCTTAATTTTGTGTAACAAATATGAATATCTTCTACAGTTCCGCCATTATCCAATGCCTCAATGTAATCATCGACACGGAATGGGCGAGTAAATACAAGCATTACACCACCAGCAAAGTTTGATAAGGTACCATTAATCGCTAAACCAACACCAACACCAAGAGAAGCAAGTAAAGCTGTAACTCCAGAAGTATCAATTCCTAAATAACCAATAAGAGCAAGAACAACTAAAATCTTAAGTCCTATTTTTGTAACATAACTTAAAGTACGATATAATGTTTTATCGATTTTTTTGTTTTCTTCTATTTTTTTATCGGCTTTTTTAGCAATCTTCTTACTAATCGCGTTAATTATGCTAAACGATACTATTAATATCAGAATAGCAATAACAATTTTAATCCCTGTGTTAGTAACCCAATCTTGCACTGTTTGCCAAAATTGATTCCAATCCATGAAAATCACTCCTTATAAACAACAAATAATATTATAGTTCTTTATTAAGATAATTTAAACGTGTTTTATATAATTTTCTTTGCGAGGTTTAGCCACTGGATATTCACCTTTAATGTAACCTAATGCAATAGAACCAACTCCGCGTAATTCTTCAGGTAGTCCCCATTCTTTTAAAAGCTCTTTTCCTACACCACTATCAAATATTTCTCTTTCACGATGAATCCAAACTGATCCAAGACCCAAAGCATGAGCTTCTAACATCATATTGCCTAATACTAGTGATGCATCTTCTATCCAAGTATTAATACTAGGATCTGCTAAAACAGCAATAACAACTGGTGCGCCATAATACGGATCGATATTTACTCCCATTACACCAGCATTAAGTTTTTGAATGATATTACGATATTTTTCAGAAGTAATAGCAACAATAACTGGTGATTGCTTACCTCTTCCAGTTGGTGCATATGTTCCTGCTTCAAGTACTTTATTTAATAATTCTTCAGGTACTTTCTTATCTTCATAAGAACGAACGCTTCTTCTTGTTTTGATTAGTTCTAGTGTTTTGTCTTTCATAAAAATTCTCCTTTTTTATCTTGCTTAAATCTTACTTAATTTCTTACTTATTTTCAAGTTGTGTGTATAGCCTTTTAACATATAGGTCACTTATTTTATCAGCCATTTTTCTTTAATTTATTATATTTAGTTTCTTAATCAATTTTTGTCTTTATAAGTTCTTTACATTTATTTACAGCACCATGAAAGATTTATTTAGTCCATAATTCTAATATGTTAGTGTCATTGGAGGAACAAATTATGAAAAAGACAAATAAATATCTATTAACATTATTATTAGGAATGACATTAGCATTATGCGGAGGTAATAATACCTCTAACTCATCAAAAGTAGAATTTGATACAAGTAAAAACATTGCTGTTTATACTCGTGATGGTTTCTTTACGAAAATCGGATTAAAAGACGCTGTTAAATCAAATGAACCTTTAGTTAAAGGCGCCGTTAAAACTAACGGAAACGGCGATATGGTTTTAAAAGTTAAAAACGATGAATATGGTATTAGTTATATTTCTTTATCATCATTAGAAGAATCTTCATTAACCGGATTAAAATACGAAGGCGTTGAACCAAATGAAGATAATGTATTAAAAAGATCAAGGAATTGGTATAAGTAAAGCAAATCAAACACGTGTATTTGAAAGATTTTATCAAGTCGATAAAACTCGCACTACTAGTCAAGGTAGCGGTTTAGGATTATCGATTGTTAAACATATTTGTTTAAAATATGATATCAAATTAAATCTCGAATCTAAATTAAATAAGGGAACCACTATTACATTAGAGTTCCCTAGTTATAAAATTAATAATGCAATTTAATATTTCTTTTTTCTAATAAAGTCTGAACATCACTAATGTTTAGGCTTTTCTTTTTATTATATAAACTTGCTAACAAACCACTAACTTCACCAGTAAGTGCACAAACCGGTATTACTCTTGTTGCTTCCCAAGTTTCATCATCAAAACAAGATACAATTCTTCCTGCAGCAAATAAATTTGCTACACTACTATTTTTTAAAATTCCTATTGGTAATTCATACCATTCACCTGGTTTATCAAAGACGCCAATAACACCTATGGAATCTTCGTGTCTTTTATAGAGATCATCTTTTGATAATTGGTAGTCGCCAATTATCGTAGATATTTTTCTAAATTGAATCATTGAAGGCAAAATAGAAACATCCGCTAGTTTGCCTTCCTCATATTCTTTTAAGCAAAGTTTTTGTCCAAGTAATAAATATTCATTAACATCTTTTTGATTAGCATTTGAAAAAATACGTACATTTTCAGGTTGGTTGCTACCCGATAAAGAAGCACCACTATATTGGAAGACTGGTTTCTTCAAACCATTTTTATATGTAGATGTGGCATATGTTAAATAATTTGTGCCATTTCTTGTGTTTAACTTAGCTTTTTTAAATATATAAGCACTTCCTGTCGCATCAATAAATGTTTTAGCTTGTAAATTAATTTTTCCTTCAATTGTATAAATATCAATCGAAGTTAATAAATTGTTTTTCTTATGTACTTCGCTAATTTGACTTTCAAAATAAATTGTTACATGTAATTCATCTAATAATCTAGTAAGTGACAAAGCAAATAAATTAGGATCAAACCAAGAAGCATACCTTCTATTATGTATATCATTATTTTTATGTAGCCAACTATCTTCTAAAGTATTATAACCATATGAAATCGCTAGTCTTAAAAGTTCTTCTGCATTTGAGTAAATCATTTGATTACCTAAACCATCACATAAAGGTTCATACCAATGAATTAATCCAATTGTCGCTAAACCACCAAGCAAAGCACTTCTTTCAACTAAGCATACTTTTTGATTCATTCTTGCCGCAGATATTGCTGCACTTACGCCTGCAATACCACCACCACAAACTATAACATCATATTTTTCCATTTGCATTCCACCTTTAAAAGATATCAAGTTCATTATAAACTTGAGGAATAGCAAAAAACATTGGATATTAAATAATTTTGTATCAAAAATGAATAAAATTTTCATAAAATATCACTAAAGTTATTACTATAACTCATAATTTATTAATTCAAGTTAATGATTTTATAATAGATTATTTTCTTATTTTCATAAATATTTACATTATTCTACTCTTTCATCGCCATGAAAGAATACTGCAATTGTTCCAGGACCAGCATGAGACGCAATAATTGGTCCAATATCACAAACTTTTATTTCTCCTTTAATATGTGGGAATCTTTCTTTAATTTTTTCTTTTGTTAATAATGCATCTTCTAAATTATTAGAATGGCAAATAAAACATTTTCCACTATAATCCTTACCATTATCACAATGAAGTTCCATAGTATCTAATGTCTTTTTAATTGCAGATTTTTTCCCGATTGCTTTATCATAAGCAATTATTTTTCCTTTGTTATTAAGACGCATAATAGGATTTACTTTTAATACTGAGGCAATACTTGCCACTGGTCCAGACATTCGGCCTGTTCGACGATAATATTTTAAATCCGTAGAATAAAATTGATGATGAATTCTATTTTTATTTTCTTCAAGCCAATTAATAATTTCTTTATAATCCACTCCTTCATCAAACATATCTTTAGCATCATCTACTAGCATACCATATCCTGATGAACTACATAAGCTATCTATAACAATAATTTTTCTATCTTTATATTCATTTTGTAATTTATCTTTTGCTTTTATAGCATTAAAGTATGATCCAGTCATTCCTGTACCAAAACAAATATGGAATACATCTTTTCCGCTTTCTAAAATATTTCTAAAAAACTCTTCATATTGAAATTCATTAAGTTGTGATGTCGAAGGAATTTTTCCCTCATCTAAATATTTATAAAATTGTTTAAGTGTATTTTCATCTTGTCCCATATCATCTAATAATTCTTTTCCATCAACAAGATAAGTATAAAAAAGTACTTTAATGTTTCTACCATTCACATAAGAATATGGTAAGTCCACAGTTGATTCGCAAGATAATTGAAATTCTCTTTTCATTTT
>URQK01000005.1 GCA_900549975.1 uncultured Mollicutes bacterium | reverse complement strand
TCCACAACCATATAATCAACATTATGCCATAAAACATTGGAATAAAATTGTTTAACTAAATCCGCAATCATCGGACCACGCCAAATAATTGGATCATCATCATTATCAAGTAGCATATTAGCAGACATAATTTGAATTCCTGTTTTAGAAATAGCAGGATAAATAACATTATTATCTCCTGTCGCTTTTTCTAAAATGCCAAATGTTTTAGGAATAGATGGTCCAGTGATATCAGCATCTAATATCCCAACGCGATAGCCAGCTTGTTGGAGTTTACTTGCAAGCATCGAAGAAACTAAACTTTTTCCTACTCCGCCTTTCCCAGAAATGACACCAATAATTTTTTTAACTTTGGACATTTCATTTAATTTCGCTTTTTCAATACGGTGATCACAATTTTGTGAGCACGAACCGCATTCATGTGTACATTCTTCTGACATTTAAAAACCTTCTTTCATATATGAAATCTTTTTTGTAACATTTTTGATAATCACTTTTCCATAAAAGCGATTAGATAAGTCTTGCGTGTAATCATTTAAAGAAAATGTAGTTACATTAACATTATCTAAAAATTCCGCACGTTCAATTTGGGCATTTTGGTTCTTTAAGTAACTACGCACATTATCATAGTTTGGATAATCAATAGTAAATGTTATCGAGTAACCTTCTACTATTTTTACTATCTCACTATTATCGATAGTTTTCAGTAAAGTATCCGCGTATGTTCTAAGTAAACGTCCTGCCCCTAAAAGAATTCCACCAAAATATCTTATTACGACCACTAATACATTAGTTAGTTCTTTCTTTTCTAAGATATCTAGCATTGGTTTACCTGCTGTTCCTTGAGGCTCACCATCATCACTAAACTTCTTATTGTTATCCGTAATCGCGGCATAACAATAATGTTTAGCTTTCGGATATTCTTTCTTTAAATTAGTGATGATATCTTTTATTTCATCAATACTATCAATATGAATAATAACGCCAATAAATCTTGAACGTTCCACTTCTAACTCATATATAGTTTTGTTAAGAATAGAATACAATTTTCATCACCAATTTATTTTAGCATTATAATTCATAAAGGTAAAACAAAACCCTTAAGAAAATCTTAAGGGTTGGTAAAATTATAATCCTTTTACTTGTAATATAGCATCAAGCATCGCATGAACTGCATTTTTTACATTGGTAAAATCAAAATTTGTATTACCAGCATCTTTATAAGCATCTTGTAACATCAAACTATAATTATTTTCAAATTGTTGCTTGAGTGCATCTTTGCCATCAAAATAATTCGAAGAAGGAATAGGACTATTAGCAGATATATGAACTAATTCGCAAATTCTAGGATCGCTTACCATAAGCGAATTATAAATTGCTTTTTCATAAAGTGCTAACCCAATTACCGATTGGTTACTATTTTCATCTTTCATTTTATTAAACATAAGATCCATTTTGTCTAGCATAGTTCTACTTAATGTTGATGTTTGTGTTGATTCATCAAATGTAATTACATCAATTTCATTAATCACATCAATTATTGATTCAAGCGTATCAGCTTCTAACTTGTTAAATAATGGGTATTGATAATCATTAGTTCCATCATAATACCAAGCGTTGAACCATTCACCTTTAACATTACCTAATGTGTCATAATAATCATTGTCTAAATAATTAGACTTAACAATAGCGTTACTTAAGAATCCCGATACAATTTCACAAGATAGCAATGCTTTATTTTCTACGTATTTATCTTTTTCGTATTCATATAAATAGCAAGCATCAAATACGGTTCGAACAGTTGTGTGCGGAATTGATTTTAATGTGTTTGATCCGCTATTAGAAGCATTAATAATATCTTCTAATTCTCCAACAATCCTATCTAAACAAGCTCCTTCTCTATTTATTTGATTTTGGCCTTTTACTTCAATTAAATCAAATAAGTCATCAAATACTTTCCATTTAGAAGAATCTTTTTCTCTTATGTTCGAACTAAATCCCGCTGAGGCAATAGCGTTATAGAATACTTCTCCGCGACATCCCTTAAATATTTTAGAATTTGTTAAGAAAGCAACGATATTAGTCAATGATTTTTGTTTTGCAAAATCAGTTACATTAAACGAAATATCAAACTTCATATATTGGTTACTTTCCTGATTGTAAAGGGTGTTAAGAATATTTTTTAAAACATCAAGTTCGCTAGTAGCGTAAAGATTACGATAATCACCGCTATTTTTCATTAAATAATCTTCTTGATTATTCGAGAATTGTCTAATGTTAATTTCTTTAAATGCCTCTTTGATATATTTTGGAACTGCATCATAACATAACTCACTATCATTAATGGTTTTTAATATTTCTATTACTTCATTTGGACTAATATTAGAAACATTCATATCATTTAATGTATTAAATGACTCTGGTAAAATATTAATTATATTAATTAGCTTATCGATTTCCGAGTTCCAATCTCCTATGCTTTTTATTTTATTTTGAGCATTTTGTTTAATTGTTAATCCTTGATAATCGAATAATGAATCGTCATAAATAGCTTCATCTAATTTTGATTTATCAAACATCTCTTCAATAACTTGGATAAATACTGTATCTTTTCCACTAACTGATGATGTAGAATTAAATACTTCAGAAGCAGATAATGCTTTTAATAATTCAGACACATCACTAGTTTTCCCTTTAATTGTATTTAAATCAGAGGAAGAACCAACTAAATCTTTTATGATTGAATATTTGTTAAATATAGTTTTTAATGTATTAATTTCCGATTCATCATAACAATCATATTCACCACTATATTTATTAAAAGTGTAATCCGCTTTAAGTGCTTTTAAGTCGAATTCGCTTGAGAATCCACTTGTATCAGCCTTTGAAGCAAATTGATTAATATAATATGGAAGAGCACGGAATAACAGTTTTGAATTATTCAAATCTTCAAGTAATGTATTTTTTGTTAAATCAATATTTGCTAAATCAATATTATTTAAATCTAATTCACTAATATCTCCAATAATTTTGATAATATTAGCGATTTCTCCATTTTCTCCAATCCATTTATCATCAACATCAATTTTGTCCACATAGTTATTAGGGATGTTTTGAATAATTTCGATTGCAGTATTATATTTTAAATTAATTGATCCATTAATCTTTCCACAAATAGCATCATCATTAATATTCGCAACTGAAAGAAGAGTTTCTATTAAGTTTTCAAATACTGTGATATGTCCTTCTTCAATTGGTTTATTAAACATCTTAGAATTATGAATATTTTCCATAATTACTTTTAATGTTTCACGCTTAGCCGAGTCAGTTTTAATATCATTAAATTGAATATCTTTTAAATCATTTACATTATCAATAATATTACAAATAGTTTGAATTTCATCATTACGCTCATCATAATTATCCATATTCACTAAAGCATCTATATTAATGTTATTTTTGATATTTAATGTTGGTAGGCTAGAAATATTAATTTTATTTGCAGCATCATAAATTCCATTAGCAATTGGCATACGGAACGCTTTTGATTTATTTATTACTTTAAACAAATTACTATGATTAGAAGGATTATTCATTAATTCTTGAATACCTGTAGACCCTGGTTGTTCATTACCCGCTCCGATAGTTTGTAAATTTTTGATAAACTCAAATAAGACATCTATTTCTGGTTGCCAATCATTAATACTATCAAATATTTCTTTGCTCTTAGTATAAGTAAGTTCACCTGTTCCTAATTTATCAATATCATTCATTTTAATATCAGGAATACTTTTTAGTTTGTCGAATAAGAAATCACCAAATCCTTTAGCGCCATTTTCAAATATGTTGGAATTAGCTAAAGAAGACACTAATTTTTCAGTTAATAATTCCCCACTTTTTTCATCCTTTTCTGTACTATTTAAAAAGTCAATCTTGTCAAGGCTTATTCCTTTACTATTGAATTTTTGTAAACTATCAATTACATTAGCAAAGTTTTCACCTTCGCTAGCCCAATTATCGATATATTTAAATGATACTTTATCACCTGTAACACTTGATAAACTATCTAATAAAAGATTATCCAAAATAGTTCCTAATCCTTTAGATAAAAGTTTTGATTTATCCACTTCGCCAAATAATTCTTCAATAGATTCTGGTTTTAAAATAGTTGAATCTAAGTAAGCATTTTTATCATTTGATAAATCAAAGAAATTATCTTTCTTCAATATATCAAATATTTCACAAAATTGATTTATTTCCGAATTATTACCAGACCAATACTTATCTTCTTCTAATCCTTCGGTAATACGGCCTTCATCATATCCTAAATCACTAAATACTTTATCAATAATTTTAAAGAAGTTTCTAACCTCTCCTTCTTTATTTGGATTTAAAATATTTGATGAATATACAGTAGAAAGAATGCTATTTAAATCTGAGGTTTCAATATTTTTAAAATCAACTTTACCATCTTTACTAGTTTTAGCAATTCTATTAATTGCAGGAATTGCATCAAGCATTAAAGATAATTCTTCACCAATATCATCAACTTCGAAATTTAATGAATCGGTAGTTATCCCAAAGTTTTTAAGGCTATCATTTAAACTGCTTCCGTTTTGTTTAACAGTATATTCAATAACTGTAGGTATTGTAGCATTAAGAATATTTGATTTTGAAATTTTACTTGCAGGTGTTTTTAATGCATCGCATACCTCATCAGTAAATACAAATTTATCATTTCCGCCTTTAATAAGTGGTAAAAGATTTTCATCACTTACTACATCATTAACCACATCAAATAATGCCCCTAATTCTTTTTTGACCGATGTAACACCTTTAATACTTGTAACTGCATTGGTTACTTTGTTTTCTAAATTTGTTTTATCTTCTTCAGTATCAATTTTCAAGGCATCTGATAATGTATTTACAGCCATCTTACTAACTGTATTTAATATTTTGTTAATAGAGCGAGATAATAATCTACTATCTAACAAACAAGATTGTAATGCGTTACCTGCACTATCTTTTTCTAAAGTGAAGCCATTATCATCAACGTTAATAGGTTCACCATCTTCTCTTTCTCCAACAAAGATAGGAATTATATCGCCAATATGATCAACAATCGAGTTAATAAGTTTTGTAGATTTGCCATCCGTATTGTCTTCTTTTCTTATATTTCTAATTTTACTTGTTTCATTATTAGAATCTTTAGGAGATTTAATATAGTCAACAATGGCATTTTCTGTGACTTTATTAATACGATATGTTGCATCGTAAATATTAGCTAATTCACTACCCCATTTAATGCCATCATAATCATCACTATTTGTTGGTAAATAATCAGAAAGTGATTTTGATAAATCATCACCTTTATTAACTAATGTATATAAATAACTCGGAAGCAATTGTTCTAGAGATGTTAACTTATCAAACGTTTTAAACGATTCTATTAATTGTCTATGCGTGTTTTCGTTATTTACATCATAAATTCTATCTATTAAAATGCTTGGATCATTAATTACATCCTCATCAATAATTCCCGCATTAGACATTCCTTTAAAAATTTCATTAATTGATTCTAAATCGTTTTTCCAGTCAATTTTGCTTAAATCATATTCTTTCGCATTGAAATAAACATTAATTTCATCCATATTAAAGGCAAATGTCGCCGCGATTGGAAGTAGTTGCGTACATAACGCCGAACTAGAAATTACTGATAAAAGTGTTGATGTAATTTTACTATCTAAAAATACCGCAGCATTAACACCGATAGAAACTGTTCCGCCTTCACCACCGCTAACACTAACGGCATTTGTACCAATTAGAGTTGCAGCAACAGTTGTAATATTCGACATTTCTTCACTTAGTTTCATAGTAGAATATTTGTCACTTGTAATTATATCAAGCAAACGCATATCCATCGTTTTTCCACCTAATTCTGTCCAGCCGAATAAACCTTGGGCTAGCATAGAACCATCATATGCATCAATCCAACTTTTAAGTTGATTATATAATTCCGAATCTAACTTTACTTCATTATTTTCATCTGATGCATTTTTAAACGCTACTGATATACTATTTAATAAGCCACTAAAAGGAACAATTAACATTGACGCGACCATTGATGTTTTGACTAAACCAAAAGCAAAACCTACTAAACGTAATTTTACTTTTTTACGTAAATTCTTATTAATAAAATGTTTGAATAGCACATGGTATAAAATTGTGGCTAAAAGATTACCTACAACTATAACAACTATGGCTAAAATAATAAATGTTAATAAACGAACAATCATTAGAGCAAGTTCTGTAATTAATTTTACTGTGTTAGGATCATCAAGTATTTTTTGAACATCTCCGCCTTCACCAGCACTATAAGCTGCAAGTGCATTAACTAGTGTGTCTTTAATCGTAGTCACTTCGACTACATTTTCACCTATAGTAAACGATGGAATATTAAAACTCGTTAAATTAATATTTGCTACAGCAGTACCTAATGTTCCTGCTAAAATATATGATAATATGACTAATATGCCAACAAATATTAATCTAAATCCCGAACTCCAAACGCCACGAATAAGGCCAACAATACCTCCTAACACTATAATTGCCACTATAACAAAAAAAGCAATGTTAAGGTATTGTGTTATTTGGGTAGTATCAATATCCGGTAATGCTGCTAAAAAATTATAAATTCCCATAAACGTCAATCTCCTTTTTTCGTTTAATTATATCATATATTTATTAAAATATATGAAAATTTTTACTAAACTAGCAAATTTGTTGAAAAAACGCTATTATAAGTATACTATAATTATTGATTTAAGAAAGGATTTTATACTATGAATGAAGAAAAGAAGATTAATATGCCAATAATCCATCACCTAGTAATTTATTTAATTAGTTTTTTTGGATTATCGGTATTTTATACATTAAATTACACATTATTAAATCTCATTCCCTCATTTAAGAATTTAAGTGAACCAACTTCAATGATGATTGAGTATTGTCTTGCTTATGGATTAACCGCTATTGCTTTAATTATTTATTTATGGAATTTGTGCATTAAAGATTTATTTGCTCAATTCAAAGTTTTAAAAAATATCGGTATGGGTATTATATTTGGTATTGCTTTAATTGTTATTACTGATATTTGGGGCGTGATTGCTAATATTATTTGTCAACAAAACGGACTAGTATATCAACCAAATCATAACCAATTAACATTAAATCAAGGAATGAAAGAACAACCTATTCTTGCCTTAATTATGAGTGTCATATTTGCTCCTTTTACTGAAGAACTCGGTTATCGTTTAGGAATTTTTGGCGGTATTAAGAAATATTCTCGTGTTGCAGCATACATTGTTTGCGCTGTAATATTTGGATTAATTCACTTTGATTTTATGGCAAGCGGTGATGCTATGTTAATTGAATTAATTAATTTGCCTGCTTATGTTTCTGCGGGATTATTATTATGTTTCTATTATGACTATACTGGCTCATTAGCTACTTCTATTACCGCTCATGCTTTCAATAACTTATTTGTATTTGTGGTTAGCTTATTATGAGAAATTATCGCATTTTAGATGGATTTTGGATAAGAATTATTGCCATAATCACTATGGTAATAGATCATCTTGCATTAGGTCTTGGGTTATTTTCTTTTCTTGATACATCATCTAACTTATATTGGATTTTACGCATTATTGGCCGCTTATCTTTTCCATTATTTGCCTTAGGAATTGTCGAAGGTATGATTCATACTAGTAATAAAGAAAAATATTTATTACGTTTATTAGGCATGCTTGTTTTAACTAGCGTCAGTATATATTTAATTACTGATGTCTTTAAAATTGTAAGTTATACAAGCGGTAATATATTTATTGATTTGTTTTTAGGAGCATTAATTATTTACTTTTTAACATTTAAAAACAAAACATCATTACTAAGTTTACTTGCTATAGGAGTTGTGGCCCTTATTCAATTTCCTAATACCCCCAATTTTTTAAAACCTAGTTATAGTTTTTATGGTGTATCTTTAATTGTTTTATTGTATTTAGGATATTTATTTGCATGTTATAATGCAAAATTAAAAGCTAATAAATATATGATGGATTATGAAGACTATAAATTGACTACTTATTATCAAGGCGATATCAATCGTATGTACGCTTTAATGATTATTCTAACAAATATTATATTCTTCATCATTTGTATGTATTTTCCATATTTTAATCAAATATTAGTAATGTCAGTGCAAGATTATAGCATTATATCAATAATTTTTGTTATACTATATAATGGTAAGCATGGATATAGTTCTAAATGGTTTAAAATATTTAATTATTTATTTTATCCATTACACCTAATAATTATATTTAGCTTATTATATTTACTTTAAAAGGAGTGTATTTAAAATGATTAAACATATTGAATCAGAACGAGAATTTGAAGAATTTATTAAAGAAGGCAACGTAATTATTGATTTCTTTGCTACATGGTGCGGACCATGCCGTATGATGACACCAGTACTCGAAGACATTGATAACGAATATGAAGGAAAACTAAATATCGGTAAAGTTGACGTTGATGCACTTGGAGAAATTGCCGCTCAATACATGGTAAGTTCAATTCCTACACTTTTGTTTATTAAGGATGGCGAATTAAAACATACTCAAGTTGGATTTATGCCACAAAAATCATTAAAACATCTTATTGATAATAATTTTTAATATTACTTATTAATTAATAGCATTAGCCTCGTCGCTAGTGCTATTCTTTTATTTTTGAAGTTAATATTTTAATTAAGTTTGCTAAAATTCTATTTTTTCGGAAAATTTATTAGAAATATCTTGATTTTTCTTGCTAATGTGGTAATATTTACTAGCATAGCAATTGAGGCGCATGGACCAGTGGTGTAGCGGTTAACATGCTTCCCTGTCACGGAAGAGACCGCGGGTTCGATTCCCGTCTGGTCCGCCAGTTCCTATGCAGGCGTAGTTCAGTGGTAGAACATCAGCCTTCCAAGCTGATTATGCGGGTTCGATTCCCGTCGCCTGCTCCATTCGTTAATTAAGTCCGATTCTATCGGACTTTTTTGTTACTTGTAAGGGAATTGTAAGGGAAAATGCAAGGAAAAAAATTCGAACCATCAATTCTGTCCTTAGTTTTTTAAAGTTTTCTTTATCTACTTAATAAATATTATGCTATACTTTTTCTTGGTGATAATATGGATAAAAAGTCTAATTTAGAATTAATAAAAAAACGCAATAGCGATTATCTAAAAACCAAAGTAAAAATTGAAAGTAAGAATTACTTTGAAAGGAAAAGCAAAAACATGAAAAAAGAATTAAATCTCGTTATTAGTAGTAACAATCAACATAAAATTGAAGAATTCAAAGAAATATTTAAAGATTATCCTAATGTTACAATATATTCTTTAAAAGATTTAAATATTAATGTTGATCCAGAAGAAAATGGTGCTTCGTTTAAAGAAAATTCCTTAATCAAAGCAAATGCTGTTGCTAAATTAACTAGCTATGCTGTTATTGCCGATGATTCCGGCTTAGAAATAGATAGTCTTGATGGCTTTCCTGGTATTTATTCTTCGCGTTTTATGAAAGGCCACCCTTATAAAGAAAAATTTCTTGCTATATTTGATAAATTAAAAGATAAACCACGTGGAGCACAATTTCACTGTGTAATCACCTTAGTTAATTTAAAATCTGAGCCTCTGTTCTTTGAAGGAATTTGCCGCGGAAATATTGCTTTATCTCCAAGCGGCGAAGAAGGATTCGGTTATGATCCAATCTTTGTTCCTAATGGCTACAATTCTTCATTTGCGGTCTTAGGTGAAGAAATCAAAAATAAAATCTCCCATCGTGGATTAGCTAGTGTCGCACTAATAAATTACTTAAAAGAAAATAATTATATTTAGGCACAAAAAAAGCAGTTCAAATTGAACTGTTTTTTCGTTACTTATTAATTTTTAATTTATATAGACTTACAGCGCATATTGTTTTAGCATCAACAATTATGCCTTGTTTTATCATACTTTCTACTTCTTCTAAGGAATGATAAGATATTTCAATAAACTCATTTTCATCCCAATGCTTTTTAGTTTCTATCAAATCAGTGGCGTAATACAAATAAATTATTTCATCACAATATCCACAAGTCGGATAAATCTTACCTAATAATTCAATATGATTTGGTTTAAAGCCCGTTTCTTCTTCTAATTCTCTTTTAGCAATAGTTAAAGGCTCTTCGCCTATTTCTTGTTTGCCAGCTGGAATTTCATATAATACTTCATCAAAAGCATATCGAAATTGCCTTTCTAAAATAATTTTATTATCACTAGTAATAGCAAGTATTCCCGCACCAGGAGTATGGCGCACTATTTCGCGTGGAGCTAAATTACCATTAGGACATTTAACTTGAGCTTCTTCAACACTTAAAACTGTCCCCATATACGCTTTTTTAGCGGAGATCTTTTCTTCTTTAAGTTTCATATTATAATTCACCCAATTCTTCTAACCAAGCATTACTAGAGGCGTCACTTGGCATACGTAAATCGCCTCGTGGAGATAAAGATACCGAACCAACTTTAACTCCATCAGGTAAACAACTACGCTTAAATTGTTGTGAGAAAAATCTACGAATAAAATTATTAAGCCATTTCTTTATTGTTTCTTCATCATAATAGCCATTAAATGCTAATTTTGCCAAGAAATAAATTTTTTTAACCGAATAATGATTTCTTAATAAATGATATAAGAAGAAATCGTGTAATTCATAAGGGCCAATAATTTCTTCGGTTTTTTGAGCAATTTCGCCTTCTTTTAATGGCAATAATTCAGGTGAAACTGGTGTATCTAAGATATCTAATAAAGTAGTCTCTACTTTTTTATGATGCTTAGCATAATGATAAACAATATGTTTTACTAATGTTTTTGGAATTGAACAGTTAACACCATAATTAGACATATGATCCCCGTTATAAGTCGCCCATCCTAAAGCAAGTTCGCTTAAGTCACCAGTTCCAATAACTAGTCCGCCAGTTTTATTAGCGTAGTCCATTAGCACTTGTGTACGTTCACGAGCTTGAGCATTTTCATAAGTAACACTATGATCATTTTCATCTTGACCGATATCTTTTAAATGTTGCTTAGTTGCCGCACTAATATTTATTTCTAATAGTGTTACGCCTAATTCGTTAGCTAAATTATAGGCATTATTTTTAGTACGTTTACTAGTTCCAAAACAAGGCATTGTAATCGCATGAATATCTTTTAAATCACGCTTGCATTCTTTCATGGCTTCTACACTCACTAATAAGGCTAAAGTAGAATCTAATCCGCCTGATAAACCAATAACTAATGTTTTAGCATGGGTATGCTCAACTCTTTTTACTAAACCCATTACTTGTAATTTTAATATCCACATAGCCCTTTGATATCGTTCTTGTTCATCACTAGGAATAAACGGCGTAGGAGAAAACTGACGAGTAATTGTCGGAGTAATTAAAGGCAAATCAAAAGAAATAAGTTTATATCCTTCTTTGTTTTCTTTTGGATAAGAAGTCATTTTTTGTCTTTCGTTTACTAATTTTTCTAGATCAATTTCGGTAATAATTGTTTCATTAGTAAATAATTCCGACTTTTTAATAATAGAACCATTCTCACTAATGATATTTGCTCCAGAAAATACTAAATCTGTTGTCGATTCTCCGTTACCACTTGAACAATATAAATAAGCACATACAAGTCGAGCAGATGTTGAAGACACTAACATTTCACGATATTCTTTTTTGCCAACAATTTCATTTGAAGCACTTAAATTACAAATGATAGTGGCTCCTGCAATTGCATGATTAGTTGATGGCGTACTAGGAATCCATAAATCTTCGCAAATTTCAACTCCCATAACCCATTTTGTATAGTTAGAGTTTCTAAATAACAACTTATTTCCAAATGGAACATATTGGTCAGCATAACTTATCATATAATTTTTGTTTGGTGCTGGAGCAAAGTGACGTAATTCATAAAATTCATTATAATTTGGCAAAGCTGTTTTAGGAACAATTCCTAAAATTTTTCCTTTTAATGCCACAATTGCAGCATTATAGCATTTGTTTTCCACTAATACCGGCGCACCAAAAATAATAACCATATCAATATCTTTGGTAGCGTTTAAAATGTTTTTAACGCCTTCAACCACACTATTTAATAAAGTGTTTTGTAAAAATAAATCTTGGCAAGTATATCCCGTTAATGTTAATTCTGAAAAGACAAGTAATTTTACATCTTTTTCTGCACATTCTTTAACTTTTTCAATAATAGCTTCACCATTTTTAAAAACATCCGCAACAATAGTATCAATTGTAGCACAAGCCACTTTTATAAATCCCATATTTTCCGATTGTTTACTAGCTTGAATAAAACTTTCTTCTTTAACACTATTAAAAACCTCATCACAAGTTATTGAATCATAATATTCTTGTGACATAACTACTAAATCGCTATAGCCATTTTTAGTAATAAATATTGGTTTATTATCTAAGTGTGCTTGATCGGATATTTCATTTGTTTTTCTTAAATCAGTAATTGGTCTAATATTTTTCATAATAACTCCTTTGTACATAATTAAGCCGTAATCTTGTACGCTATTAGTGTAACATAAAAGCTTAGAAATTACGATAATTTCTAAGCGCTTTACTTAATTATTTTCCAATAATGCTTTTAATCAAACTCTTTTTTTCAATGGTTCTATTATGTCCTTCATAGAACACTGCTAAAGTGCCTGGACCAACATGGGCGCCAGTGACAATATCATAATAATATATTTCAATATCATTAATACCATTGTTTCTTAATAAATTTGCTAATTTATTGGCATCATCAAGAGAATTACAATGTGCGATAAATACTTTGCTATTTTTATCCGCTATATAATCAACAACTTGTTGAGCCAAAGTTTTAATAGCGTTATTTCTTCCATGAACTTTCGAAGACACTTCAATTTTTGCTTCATCTGATCCATATAGCAATGGCTTAATTGACAAAATACTTGCAATTGTAGCCACAATACTTGATACACGACCAGAATTAGATAAATATTTAATATTATCAACCGTAAACTCAGAACGAACTCTTTTAACATATTCTTCAGTCAAAGAAACTACTTCTTCAAATGTTTTTCCTTCTTTAGCAAGTTTATAAGCATACATTGCTACCATACCTTCGCCAAAACTTGCTGTTTTAGCATCAATTACTTTTACTAATTCTTTTCCATATTCTTCATTTATTTGACTAGCAATTAATGAAGAACTTTGATAATTACCAGAAATACCACTTGCAATGCAAACAAAAATAACTTGATTTCCTTTTTCTACTTCATCAGTAAATGCCTTTTCAAATTGACCAGGGCTAGTTAAAGATGTTTTAGCTTTTTCTCCTTTTGATAATTTTTCATAAAGTGTCTTAGAGAATTCTTCAACATTAATATTTTCTTCATAACACAAATGACTTTCTTCGCCAATTTGTAAAGTCATAGGTAGAACATTAATATCCAATTCTTTTTCTTTTAAAATATAACTAAATAAATTTGAAGCTGCATCGGTAAATATTTTTATACTCATTTTAATCATCCTTTCTAATATATAATATATCCACTTAAACAAAGATTATATTCAATCCCGAAAACATATATTAACCCTTTTTAAAAGATAATGCAATTAATATATTGGTTTATATACAATAAAACACGATTTTAACGCTATAATCGTGTTTTTTTAAGTTGATTAAATATATAATTATTTTATAAAATTTGTGTGTTCTGGTTTTTCTACTTCAGGAAGGCCAAATTCTCGAATGCCTAGTGAAATGGACTTCATTAAAAATATCATATTTTTAGCCAAAGTACGCATTGTTTGAAGTCCTTCTAAATCTTGAGTGGCTTCTCCTACTTTCCTTCCGTGTACGCTATTCCAGTATTGACTAGTAGCAATTGGCATACCAGATATAGAGAAATATTTGTTAAGTTCATCAAATGTCGAAGAACATCCGCCACGTCTTGCTACAACCACACTAGCGCCAACTTTAGTTCTTTTATCAAAGTGGCTGGAATAAAATAATCGGTCCAAACAAGAAATTAGTGTTCCATTTGCGGAAGCATAATATACTGGACTCGCTACCACTAATGCATCAGCAGTTTTAAATTTCTCACTAATTTCATTTACAATATCATTAATACCACATTTATCATTTTTATAACAATAATTACAAGCGATACATCCACGAATCGCTAAATTACCAACCTGAATAATTTCAACTTCTATTTTTTCTTTTAAAAACTCTTTTTCCATTTCTTTTAATGCAATGGTGGTATTTCCATCAATACGTGGAGATCCATTTAACATTAATACTTTCATTGTTTTTATTTCCCTTCTTTATTACGCTCTATAGTTTCTTTTTCGCGCTTATTTCTTATTTTTATCGCCAAATCCTTAAGAAAACAAAGATCATCCTTAGACAACTCTCTAACTGGTAAAGCATATGTTTTAGTATTTCTAGTTTTCACTTTTATTATATGCTTTTTAATTTCAATAAGATCAATGATGCCTTCTTCCATAAAATCTTGGTTTTTTCTATTGCCTTTAATAACATAATAATATTCATTATTTTCAATATGAAAATCAATAACAATACGTCCTTTTAAACCATAATTAAATTTATGAAACAAACTATAAATAGGTGTAATAAGAATGCCTAATATGCCTATCACTATTAATATTGATCCGACAGCCATTTCCCAGTTTCTAACATAATAAAATCGAAAAAAACAAATATATAATCCAGAAAACAAAATAATAAAAAACACTAATAAGCCATTTAAAAACGTGGATACTTTTTCTTTTATTTGGTCAACAAATCGTCCTTTATATTCGTTATCAAAACTAATCGTGTAATCATTCATATTTTTCAAGTCCTTTTAAAGCATAATAAATTCCATCTTCATCATTGCTAAGTGTATGATTGTAGATAACTTTTTTAAGTTCATCGGGAGCATTTCCCATCAAGAAACCTTTATTAACAAACTTAAGCATTTCTAAATCATTATAGTTATCTCCAAAAGCAATAGTGTTAGAATAAGATACATTTAACTTATCGCATAATATTTTTATTGCCTCAGCCTTATTTATACCTTTTTCCATTATTTCTAATAAAATAGGTGATGATTTAACTATCGAAAAATCAGGAAATCTATTTTTAAGTGCATCTTCAATACTTAAAATCTTATCCGGATTACAAATACATAAAATCTTATTTACAATGTTATTTGTAACAAATGATAAATCTCCTTCTTTTGATTTGGCTTTAACAATTTTTTCTTCTCTTATTATTCTAGGATCTAATTTACTTTTAACAATCCAATCGTCCATGGAATAAACACACCAGGATAAATCAAGCTTATTATGTTCAATAAAATCAAGTATGACTTGAGCATTTTCCTTTGTCATTCCTTTAGTAAAAATAACATTTTTATTCTCATCAAGAATAAGAGCACCACTATAAGAGATTACAAAACATTTAAAATTGTAAGTATCTATTATTGGGTATATGCCCGAAGGACTTCTTGCCGAAACAATAGCAAAATAAGTTCCACTAGCAATCTTTTCTTTTAAAATATTTAATGTCTTAGGGGTAATTTCATGCTTTGAATTTAACAAAGTACCATCAACATCACTAAAAATAATATTTTTCAAATAAATCACCAAAAGTAGTATAACATATTCATTGGTTTTTCGTCATGATTAGTTTAATTCTTTATTGATCCAAACATTAAGGTTTTTGAAGATAAGAGAATTAGAACTGAATGTAATGCTGAAAAAGAAGATTGGTATTTTTCTGTTGTTGATGTAATTGAAGCGTTGATAGATAGTGTTGATGCAGCAGCATATTGGAGAAAATTAAAACAAATTTTAAAAAAAGAAGGCAATGAAACCGTGACAAATTGTCACGCTTTGAAAATAATTGCCAAAGACGGAAAGTCAAGATTAAGCGATGTTAAAACAAAGGATTTACTTCGCTTAATTCAATCTATTCCAAGTAAAAAAGCCGAACCATTTTTATTTTGTAAAGGCACAAAAAAAACATCCTACGAACCATAGGATGTTTATAATTTATGTGATGGCGGAGCAAGAGAGACTCGAACTCTCGCACCAGTTACCCGATCTACGTCCTTAGCAGGGACGCCCCTTCACCAACTTGGGTATTGCTCCAAAGACTTAATAATGATAACACATAAGTATTATTTTTACAACTCATTATTAAGTTTTTTTGCTTCAACAGGCAAATCTTTCGCTTAAGTTAGCAATATTTTTTAGTAAGCTTTAGCAAATAAGACAACTTTTGTGGCTTTTTTGCCGCATATTGGACATGTTTCTCCAAAAGGTCTTTGATCAAAAGGCATACATCTTGATGTTGCGTTAGTGTCTTCTTTAATTTTGTTTTCACACGCTTCATCGCCGCACCACATCATTTTAGCGTAGCCGCCTTTAACATTAACAACTTCTTTTAATTCATCATAAGTATGAACTTCTGTGACACTATGTAATAATTGATCTAAAGCTTTTTGATACATTTCATTATGTATTTGTTCTAATTTATTTTTAACTTCTTTTTCAATATCATCAATAGAGCAAATTTCTTTAGCGCCATCATTACGTTTACATAGCACGACTTGATTCTTTTCTAAATCACGAGGTCCAAGTTCAATTCTTAGTGGTACACCTTTCATTTCATATTCAGAGAACTTCCATCCTGGTGTACGATCGGAATCATCAAATTTAACACGAATGCCTTGTTCTTCTAAACGATGTTTAATTTCTTGACATTTTGCCACTATTCCAGGTTTAGCTTGTTGAATTGGAATAATAACAACTTGTGTTGGAGCGACATGCGGTGGAAGTACCAAGCCATTATCATCGCCATGTACCATGATAATCGCGCCGATAAGACGAGTTGAAACACCCCAAGAAGTTTGATAAACGTGTTTAACTTGTCCATCTTTATCTTGATATTTCATTCCAAAAGCTTTGGCAAATCCATCACCAAAATAATGTGATGTTCCACTTTGTAATGCTTTACCATCATGCATCAATGCTTCGACGGTATAAGTTTCTTCAGCGCCAGCAAATTTTTCTTTATCAGTTTTTCTTCCGGTAACAAAAGGTATTGCCAATAAATCTTTACCCATGTTGTTATAAATATCAAGCATCATTAATGTTTCTTGTTTAGCTTCTTCTTTTGTGCGATGAATTGTGTGTCCTTCTTGCCATAAAAATTCAGATCCTCTTAAGAATGGACGGGTTGTTTTTTCCCATCGAACAACAGAACACCATTGATTATATTTTTTTGGTAAATCACGATATGATGTGACAATCTTTGCAAAATGCTCACAAAATAATGTTTCACTTGTTGGACGAACAATAAGTGGATCATCCAATTTGTTTTTACCACCAATAGTAATAATTGCACATTCTGGTGCAAATCCTTCAACATGATCCTTTTCCTTTTGAAACAATGATTCTGGTATAACCATTGGCATATATACATTTTCATGCCCCGTTTGTTTAAATTTTTCATCCAAATGTTTTTGGATTTGTTCCCATATAGCGTAGCCATAAGGGCGATAGATAATAAATCCTTTTACAGATGAGTAGTCCATCAATTCTGCTTTTTTACATACATCTGTATACCATTGAGCAAAATCAACATCACGTGATGTTATTGCTTCGTTTTTTAAATCTGCCATAATAATTACCTCCTACTTTTTACCATTAACAAGTGTCATAACTTTACTTAATTTTTTCTTTTCAATTGGTAAAATCATTTCATCTGCTTGGCTAATCAAATTACTTGAAACATATTTAATTCCCATCTTACAAATTAAATACATTGAGTTATTCGTATCCAATCCGTAAGCAATGATATTTTTATCATAACTTTTTAACGTATCAATAAGAGTATGAATAATCAAAATAGATCTACCACTCTTACGACAATCTTTAATCAATTCACTATCCAAAATGAAATAATCGAATACTTTCATTAATTCATTTGTAAGCAATAATTCTTTTTTATCAATTTTTAATGCTACTTTATAGCCATGTTCTTTTAAATTATTAATTGAAGAAATAATTTCTTCTTCTTCTGATAGCCATTCGGAGATTTCTAATTCGCTAAAAGTAAGAATAATATCTTCACTATCAATTCCTGCGATATGAGAAAAACTTTTAGCAACATGCTCTCTTTCTAAGACTGAAACGTTATAAATTAACTTAACATTAGAAATGTTTTCATTTAAATATCGGCTAAGAATCTTCTTATTAAACATAGTAAATAAGTCTTTAATCTTACCAACTTTATAAGCATATTCTTTTAATTCTTGAATGTTTGAGAATATTGTATTATTGCATTTAATTGTTGAATTATAAGCTAGTATCGCACCAGTTTTAATGTTAATAACTGGTTGGTATAAAATTTTGAAATCTTTTTTACTAATGAGAGTATTAAATTCATTTTCATATGATGAAGTAATTTCTACACTTGAAACACTATTATCATCATAAATCATAATATGATCATTATGGTCCATGGCGGTAACTGAAATAGATTTGGTATTGCGCACTAGTTGCTTATAAGTGCAATTATCTTCATTGATTAATGTTCCGGTAATAGAATAATTATAATCTTCATTATAAGAATTAATTTTTAAATATTTGGAAATTGTTTTAGAAATACTATGCATCAAGCGTAACAAATTTTTTCTTGAACTTATTCCTGGATAATAAATAGTAAATGATGATTGAGAATAATCCGCAATAGTGCAATTGCTTGTTAAATACGGAGCAATGATATTTTTAGCACATACAAAGAATAATGAGCTTACTTTATCATCATCTTCATCTTGAATTTTGGTATTTCTAAATGCCACAAATAAGAAAGAGCCTTTATTTTTATTCTTCATTTTTTCAATAGTTAACATTTGCTCAATGTTTGTAACTGTAATATTAGATAGTTTCTTTTTATCAGTCTTATTTTTGACATCAAGATATTTCATCACATAACTTTCAAGATGAATAATTTTCTTTCTTTTATCTATTTTTTGAAGTTGAATAAAGGAATAGTAACTTTTCTTTTCTCTTTCAAATATAACATCTACTTCTAAATAATCACTTACATTCTTTTTAGTAGATAGTAACTCATCAATCCATTTTTCAAAGCGAACTTTTTCTTCCGTTGGAAAATTATTTAAGAATTCATCAATAGAGCAAACAACTTGATGCTCAATATCCGATTTATTAAAATAACGCACTTTGTTATTTTTAGCATCAATACAAATTATTCTTGTAGTATTTTCCGCTAATTCGAATTTCTTTTTTACATTAACATTTTCATGATTAGATAAAATCATACTGACCACTATCACGACAAAAATAGCTACGGCAAGTAATACGAGTAGCTGAATAAGTTTAGTATCGCTAATAAGGTATATAAAATAACAAGTCATAAATTTCACCTGTTAATATTATATACTTGTATATAAATTAAATAAAGTAAACTTTTTAAAAGTTTAATGAGTTAAAAATTAAAATTAAAGTTTTACGTGATCATGTGTTGAAGAAAATGTTTCGTTTGGAAATGACATCAAAAAATATACTCCGAACATTTTATTACGATATTTGATAGTGCCACCAAAACTATTAATCAGTCTTTCTGTTTCAAATAATCCCACACCATTTCCGCTTAAATCTTCACTTTTGGATGTAGTATATTGATAATCAAATATTTGATTACCGCTTTTAATTTTAGAATTCGAATTATAGACATATATTCTTAAATTGTCTTTTATTTTTACAATATTAACAATTATTCTTAACTTTTTAGTATCAGAACTATGTGCAAAGGCATTTTTTATTAATTCCATGAATGGAATTTTTAAATCTTTCCAAAACTCTAAAGTAAAATGTTTAACATTTGAATAGAAACTTAATTTAAATTGTTTATGAGTATATTTTGAAAACTGATTACACATTTCTAATAAATGTAAAAAAACAATTTTATAGCAAATACAATTTATGCAGGAAGATATATTTTTTAAAATTTTTGGTTTTGTAATGGAAACTTTTTTATGTTTAATAACATTAATATCGACAATTCCTAGTGCAAATAACATTTGTTTCATATCTGAAATTGGAATTTGTGATAATACTTCAACAACTATTTTTCTGCTGTCGACATGAATATTAGTAATAAAAGTAAGCTCATTTAACACATGAATCATATTTTCAAATGCTGCAACAGTAGAAAAATTGTAGACAATTTTATAACATCTTATGTCTTTGGCTGTGAATCCTACTTGAACACCACTATTTTTTTCTTTAAGTAAATTGCTTAAAATAGTTTTAAAATAAGCAATTTCTCTATTAATGATAATTTTATTAAAGGCACAAACTTTTATGAATTTTTCCATTATTTTCAAATGATTAAAACTAGCAGTTAATCCATAAATGCCACATAATCCTTTTAAAGTATGTGTTTTAATTTGAATTTCTTTTACCCAATCATCATCTTTTTTGTCAATAGTAAACATTTGCAAAATCTCATTTGCTAAAGTCTTAACGTCATCATCATCATTATCAACACTAGTCTCCATATGCCCACCTTGTTACATTTTCCCAAATAAATTTTACAGGTTAGTTCTATTATAATCAATATTGAGCAATATTCAATATTTTTTTTAAAAAAGAATATAAAAAAAAGCCTTTCGGCTTTTAAATTTTGTTTTATTTGACTGTTGATAAAATTGCTAATGCAATCAAATAACAAATAAGTACAGTTAGTACAAAGAATCCTAAACCAATCAATATTTTCCAATATGGCTTTTTAGTTAATTTCATGACATATAAGCTAACAACAGCGAATATACCACTAATTAACCCACCAATAGCGCCACTTACAACAGGGAAAATCTTAATTAAACTTGGAACATTTCCCCAAACCATAATAAAAACAAATGGAATAAATGCTAAAACATATTCATATGGCGTCGCCGGTTCACTAACTTGGTACTTTTGTCCATTAATGTTGCACTTGAGTCCAGTCAAGAAATTTCCTTCAAGAAAAACATTTAATTCTTGTCCATCAACAACACAACTAAATTGTTTTTTAGAAACTTTTTGTAACTTTATTCCATTAATAAATAAAGTTCTTGCTCCAGTCCAAATGTTCTCTGTGACACTGAGTTCTCCAACTCCATCGATTTTGATTATATTATTCATAAATTGCCTCTCCTTTTCTAACAAATAGTTTAACATATAATAAATTAAATATAAAGATTTATTTGTATCATTGTTCAATTATTAGTTGTATGCAAACAATTAACTATTTAAAAAATTATTTTTATCACTATTGACTTTATGCTATCATTATAACATGGAGAAATACCCAAGTGGTTGAAGGGACTAGTTTCGAAAACTAGCAGTGGATGCAAGTCCAGCAGGGGTTCAAATCCCCTTTTCTCCGCCATAAAGACACCTGTTTTTTGCAATTATCCATTTGATACTTAATCTCTGAAAATGGCCGACCACCCTATTATGAATGTAGTCGGTCATTTGAATTATATATCTAGAAAAGTTTTGTTGTCTAAGTAGATAAAAGATTTATTAAATTTTTAAATTTCGTTGCACTTTTATCATTACTATTATTGCATAAATTGCTACAAGTGCTTCTGTAATGACCATTGTCCACCACATCGCATTACCACCAAATATTAATGGTAATAGTATTAATACAATCCCGCTTATAACTATACCTCTAGCTAAAGATATAATAGTTGCCACATTTTCTTTTAATAACGCTTGAAAATAATATGTACAATAAACATTAAAAGGTAAAATTAAAAATGAAATACTATAAACACGCATAATATTAGGCGCGATATTTAATACTTCTTCCGTAGGTACCATAAATATTCTTATTAATTGTTTAGGAAAAATCGTTACAATTCCCATCCAAATAGTTCCAACAACTATTGCTGTAATAATATTATATTTTAAAGTCAAAGAAACTCGATCATATCGTTTTGCACCGAAATTAGTTGATAATATTGGTTGTCCAGCTTGTCCAATTCCATAGCCACAACATTGTACAATTGTCGAAATATTAATAATTACTGCATACACAGCCAGTGCATCATTATTTAAATATTTTAAAATCAAATTATTAAACAGCATTGTCAAAAAGCCCATAGCTATATCTGCAATAAAAGCTGAGAATCCTGTTTTAGAAATTGGCACAAATAAAGAAAATACTTCTTTATTGCATAAAAATTTCATAGTATTTGATTTACTAAAGAAATGTGTAGACATAATTAGCAATGACACTAATGATCCAATTGCGGTTGCTAAACCAGCGCCTAGCATTCCCATATCTAGTGAGAAGACAAAAATATAGTCACCAGCAACATTAAATACACCCGCAAAAATGATTGCTAATGTCGCAAGCATTGGTTTATTATCATTTCTTAAATATGCCGCTAAAATCTGAGCAAAAATAAATGATGGTGCTGCAAATTTAATTGGTAAAAGATATTCTTTACAAAGTTTAAGTGTATTAGCGTCTTTTGCTCCAAAAACATATAATAATTGGTCCTCAAATAGCCAAAATAAAATCAAAAATACAATTGACGTGATAGCGCCATATACTATTGATGCTGTAAAAAACTTATTTGCGGTTTCATTATCATTTTTTCCTTTATTAACGGCAAATAAAACTGATCCACCAATTCCGATTAATAATCCTAAACTATAGATAATATTCCAGATTGGAGCAATAATTGCCATCGCTTGTGATCCAATTGGTCCATAGTATTGTCCAACCATAGCCATATCAACAAGTCCATAAATGCAAGAAATTAATGAACTACCAAAGGCAGCGAACAAATACTTTAAATATATCTTTTTTATATTTCCATTTACTACATTCATAACACTTACCTCCAAAAAAAGCCGGATAACGAAATAGGGCATTTCAGCCTATCACCTTATCCAGCTAATATTTCTAATGAATACTTCGCCCTCCGCGTGAGCAATGCTATTTTAAAGCATTAATATTTTTTAATCAAGCATTAAAAAAATTTATTATGTTTTTATTAACAAAACACATAAAAATATATACTTTTTTGATGTAATTTTAAATTATTCATTTATTATTTTTAATTTATTTAACAAAAGTATATAATAAATTTATAGAAATAGTATTTCTATAATACAAAATTTAATTTAGGAGGAAAATTTATGCCAAGATTTGTATTAAACGAAACTTCATATCATGGAGCAGGTGCAATTGATAATATTGTTCCTGAAGTATTAAGAAGGGGATTTAAAAAAGCATTTGTATGTTCTGATCCTGACTTATTGAAATTCGGAGTAACCCAAAAAGTTACCAAATTACTTGATGATGCTAAATTAGAATATGAAATTTATTCTGACATCAAACCAAACCCAACTATTGAAAATGTTAAACATGGTGTTGAAGCATTTAAAGCTTCTAAAGCTGACTATATCATCGCTATTGGTGGTGGATCATCAATGGATACCGCTAAAGCAATTGGTATTATCATTGAAAACCCTGAATTTGCGGATGTTCGTTCATTAGAAGGTGTTGCACCTACTAAAAAACCATGTACACCAATTATTGCTGTTCCTACTACTGCTGGTACTGCTGCTGAAGTTACAATTAACTATGTTATTACTGATGTAGAAAAGAATAGAAAATTCGTTTGTGTCGATACCCATGATATTCCTGTCATTGCTGTTGTTGATCCAAACATGATGTCAAGTATGCCAAAAGGATTAACCGCTGCGACTGGTATGGATGCTTTAACTCATGCGATTGAAGGATATATTACTAAAGGTGCTTGGGAAATGTCTAATATGTTCCATCTTGAAGCAATCAGATTAATTTCTAAACACTTAAGAGGTGCTGTAGCAAATACACCTGAAGGCCGTGAAGGTATGGCTCTTGGTCAATATATTGCTGGTATGGGATTTAGTAATGTCGGTTTAGGTATTGTTCACTCAATGGCTCACCCATTAGGTGCAGTTTATAACACTCCACATGGTGTTGCTAACGCTATTATTCTTCCAACAGTTATGGAATATAATGCCCCTGCTACTGGTGAAAAATATCGTGAAATTGCTCGTGCAATGGGTGTTAAAGGTGTCGACGAAATGTCTCAAGAAGAATATCGTAAAGCTGCAATTGGTGCTGTAAGACAATTATCACTAGATGTTGGTATTCCACAAAATTTAAAAGATATTGTTAAAAAAGAGGATATTCCTTTCTTAGCACAATCTGCAATGGATGATGCTTGTAGACCAGGTAATCCAAAAGATCCAACCTTAGAAGATATCATCAAATTATATGAATCTTTAATGTAATAATAAGATTTCCAAATTATAATCTAAACCCACTTAGCAAAACTGAGTGGGTTTTTTAATTTTAAAAAAAGACCACTAACGTGTTAGTTAGTAGCCTTAAGATTTAATTAATATTTATCCTTAAAGATGATATTCCATTGGATAAGTTAAGTAAGAGATAGGTTCAAGTTCATCAAGTGTTACAACACCTGCTGGAGCTTTAATTAAACTTGGAATACGATTTACAATTGTTGCACATGTATGCTCAACAGTCGCAGGTTTTACAACGTGGAATTCCACATTTGGTTCACCTTCAATAGTCCAATCACACATATCTCCATCATCAGGTCCGTAAACTTTTCCAATACATTGTGTTTCGATAATAGGTCCTTGGAATGTTTCAGTAGTAACAACAGCAGCCATACCAATACATTCTCCTTTTGGAATTACACGGCCCATTGTTGAAGAATATAAGTCACTATCATGGAAATAAGGAACACATTTTTGAGTTTGTGATTTAATAGTCCAACCCATTTTATGAGCTAAAGCTTCATTTGAATTCCAAACATAAGAAGGTTCAATTTCTTCTGGATGAGCAATTTGTTTTTCAAATTCATCAGCACTTAAGCCAACACCATGTGCTTTTGCTAAAGCTAAGCCATAGTCTTCAACGTTATAAGAAACTGCACCACAAATCTTTTTAATAGAGTTACATGATCCTGCAACCATACCAACCATATTTACCCAGAAAGTATCTTCCATTCCAGAGCCAACAAAAGTACAACCATTTTGTTTAGCAATAACATCTAATTTATTCATTCTAACTGGATCGGTAGTCCAAGCATATGTAGCTTCTTCACAAGTAGAAATAACATTAATTCCTCTTGATAAGCATTTCACATAATGATCATAACAATCACTAACTAAACTAAATAAAGTAACAACTGCAACATCAGCGTCACAGCCATCTAATACTGCATCTGCGTCATTAGAAATTAATACACCTGTTTTAACTCCTAAACCTGCGAAATCTCCAACATCCATTCCAACTACTTTTGGATTAACATCGATAGCTCCAACGATTTCTGCGCCATGTTCATATAAATAGCGAAGAATATATTTAGCCATCTTTCCACAACCATATTGAACAACTTTAATTTTTTGCATTTTGCATTCCTCCTTATTTGTTCAACTATATTTTAAAGTCTCAGTCTAAAGTAGAGTCAATACTAATTCGATAATTTTTTATCGAAATGTCAAAAGCACTTGTAATCTTAGATACATTGAGCGCTTTTTTTCTGAGAAAACATTAAATTCTGTGATTACTTCACATATATAATCCCCGCTTATTATATAACCATTAGAGTTACAATATTCTAGAAGCTTTTTGCCATATGCAATTTCATCATCAAAGTCGTCTAAATAAATACAAGCATACATGCCACTTTCAATAGTTTTAATATTTTCCGAATAAGGAAAATCATTATCAACAAAAACAAACACTTTATCAGAGACATACTTATTATTAACAAAGTCTTCTTTTTTTATACTGCTACCAGCATTATAGTAATACACTTGTGGCAAATTATTTTTTAACATATCGTTTTTTAAATCACTTAAAATGGTCTCATAAACACTAATATCATGCTCATAAAAGTTCGTATTGGTACCAATTGCATATATTTTTCGATGTGGGATATATTCAATAGTTATCATACCTTTTTTCGGAGATTTACGAAATCTTTCTATAGAATCAATAGTTCTACTAATCGCAGTAAGAGATAAATTTAATTCATTAATTTGATCTTTAACTTGCTTTTTCTTTTTAATTAAAGTCGATTCAATTAATGTTAAATCATTACTATTAAGAATACTTTTTATTTCACTTAAATTCATATTTAATTCACGCATATATTGAATCATGTCTAAACGCGCGTTTTGGTTAATAGAATAATAACGATAATTGCTTTCTTTATCAACATATATTGGTTTTAAAATACCTAATTCATCATATAAACGTAATGTTGGTATTGAAATATGATTAATTTTTGAAAATTCACCAATTTTAATTAATTTTTCCATATTTTATTCCTTTCAAAACTCTAACATACATTAGACTTTTTTTATATTGTATCATATATTAATTTGACTTTTTCCAAAAATTTGTTTTCATTTTTTAATTTTGCAATTTACCTAATGTTTAAGTAATGGTAAAATGCTTATTGAAAGTAAGGTGTAATAAAAATGAAATGTTATTTAGATTTATGTAGACATGTACTAGAAAATGGTATGGTCAAAAAAGATCGTACTGGAACCGGTACAATTTCTACATTTGGATATCAAATGCGTTGCTCTTTAAGTGATGGATTTCCACTTCTCACTACCAAAAAAGTTTATTATAAAGCTGTTTTAGGAGAATTATTGTGGTTTATTACTGGTAGCACAAATATCCGTCCATTAGTATTACAAAATATCCGCATTTGGAATGAATGGCCTTATAAAGCATACACAGAATCAAAAGACTATAAAGGCGAAACCATGGAAGAATTCATCGAAAAAATTAAAAACGATGAAGAATTTGCTAATAAATATGGCGATTTAGGCCCTGTATATGGAAAGCAATGGCGTGACTTTTTTGGAAAAGATCAATTACTCGAAGTAGAAAAATCAATCAAAGAAAATCCATTTTCGCGTCGGCATATTATTTGTGCTTGGAACCCAGCACAAATTGATCAAATGGCTTTGCCACCATGTCATGCTTTTATGCAATTTTATGTTTCTGGCGATGGAAAAAAATTATCTCTTCAATTATACCAAAGAAGTGCTGATTTATTCTTAGGTGTTCCATTTAACATTGCTTCATATGCCACTCTTTTAATAATGATGGCTCATGTTTGTAACTTAGAACCTGGTGACTTCGTGCATACTTTTGGGGATGTTCATATTTATTTAGATCATGTTGAACAAATTAAAACTCAATTAGAAAGAACCCCACGACATTTACCTCAACTAGTCATTAAAAGAAAAGTTAATTCTATTTTGGACTTTAAATATGATGACTTTGAAGTAGTAAATTATGATCCATATCCTGCAATTAAAGGTAAGGTGTCTGTTTAATGCTTAAAATTATTGTTGCTCATGATAAAAATCGTGTCATTGGCAATGGTATTCATATACCTTGGCACATTAAAGAAGATTTCTTACATTATAAAAACACCACAATGGGCCATACAATGATTATGGGAAAAACAACTTTTGAATCTATCGGTAAACCTTTACCAGGAAGAAAAACCATTGTCTTAGACTTTAACAAAGACTATGATGCACAAGGATGCGAAGTTTGCACTGATTATATGGATCTTGTTAAAAGATATGAACATTCCCAAGAAGTCGTATTCGTTTGTGGTGGTGCATCGATTTATCGATTATTTTTACCATATTGTGAAGAACTAATTATTTCTTTAGTTAAAGGCGATTATGTCGGTAACGTGTATTTTCCTGAATACAAAGATAAGTTCATAGAATATAAAGAAGAAGATCACGAACAATTCGTGATTAAGTATTATAAAAAACGTTAACGGTGTCAAAAATGGCATCGTTTTTTTAACAAAGCATGTGTATATGTTGAATAAATACAGCAAAATATTTACATTGTTGATATTTTGGTTATAATAAATACGAAAGTAGGTGGATTATATGAAAGAATTTTTCAGAAAAATTAAATGGGAGTCTCTTATTACGGCATTATTTGCTGTAATCATTGGTATTGTCTTCCTTGCAGTGCCAGAACAATCTAGTACTGTTGTTTGTTATGTAGCCGGCGCGATATTCATTTTGTTAGGAGCAATATTATTAACTCGTTACTTAGTAACTGGATTACTTTTTGGATCACATCTTTTTGTTACTAGCGTAATTCTCATTGCTTTAGGAGTTTTGTGCTTAACAAAAGTAGATTTAGTGAAAAGCATTTACACAGTAATTTTTGGTATTTTCCTTATTGCTGATGGATTGTTTAAATTCCAAGATGGTATCGATTGCGCTAGTGCACACATCAAAGGCTCATGGTCATTATTTGTTGTGGCAGTATTGTCAATGATACTAGGATTCTTAGTAATGTTTGATACATTTGATTCTGTCATTGTATTTGCGGGCATTTCTCTTATCGTTGATGGTATTTGTGATTTTGTCACTACTCTTGTATTTAGTTCTCATCTTCGTAAAACTGAAAAAGCTATTAAGAATTTCCTTTCAAATTCTGATTTCTAATCTTATTTATAAAAATTTAAGCACAAAAAAATTCATATCTAAGAAAGCGTAATGCCACTTGATATGAATTTTTATTTTTATTTAAATGGCTCAATATAGAATCTTCCGTAAACCTGCTGTAATGCCGTTACATTAACGAAAGCATGAGGGTCAACAGTTTGCACCAAGCGAACAGCTTTATTAACTTCAGCGGAAGAAACAGCCATATAAAGAATGAAGCGATTTTCTTGAGAAAAAGCACCTTTGCCATTAACAACTGTACAACCATGTGGGAAGTTGGCAATAAGAATTTTTGAAAGATTTTCATTAGTGGTTATAATTTGTATTTGAGCTTTTTTATATCTTCCATTTAAGAAGTCGTTTACTAAAGCATTAGCAAACAAATAAACAAATGAGAACAAAAATAATTGCAAAGCATAATCTTTAGAAACAGAGAAATAATTACAAATGGTATATCCAATAAGAACAAATCCATTAAATAGAACTAAATATTTACCAATTGAAGTGGATTTTTTGTTAGCAACTGCTAAAGAAACAACATCTAAACCTCCTGTTGAAGAACAATTTTTGAAAGCAATAACAGTGGAAACACCAGTACAAATACCGCTAAATATGGCTCTTGGTAAAAAATTAGGAATAATTGCCTCGTGCGCAACTAATACACCATTTTCCATAACTGCTTCATTAATTGTCATCGACAAATCAAATTTTTCTGTAATTGAACTTGGCATAATATAAGTCATTAATGAAATCAACATAACAACAAATAGTGTGTAGATAGCAAATCTTTTGCCAATAAATTTCCAACCTATTACGAATATTGGAATGTTAAGCAAATAGTTAAATAGCGGTTGCCACAACACAACATCTTGCGCTTTAATAATGCCGATAATTTCTAGTATTTTTGTAATAATTTGTGAGAATCCTGACATGCCACCGCCAACTAAGCAATAGTGGGGATTAGTATTTAACATAAAGCAACGATATCCAAATGCATATATCATTGCCGCCAATACACAAGCTAGTAGCTGTTTAATAACTTCTAATGTATTTTTAAGTTTTTCGTGGTCGAATAGATAATCTTCCACTTTTCTTTTTGTATTTTTCAATGGCACTAACAATCACCTTTTCTTCGAAACAATTTACTATTATAGTAAACAACATTGCAACATTTTTTACAATAAAATCTTGCATTTTTTAAATCTTTTCTTATAATGTCTCTATACGCATTTATTTTATTAATTAATTTTTAAATTAATTGTTGAAAAAACAACCGTGGAATGATATCATAACTATGCTATGTATATCAAGTATATAGGAGGTCTATTATGAAAGTATTAAAAGCAATAGGTAATTTTTTCGCCCGTATATGGCGTTGGATTAAAGAAACAGCATGGGTTCAACCATTATTAATTGTTAGTTTGATTTTTGGTATTATCTTACTTATTCAACCAATTTCTCAAGGTGTAACTGCATTAGCTGATTTAATCACTAATAACGAAAAATATTACAAAGACAATCAAGTAAAATTAGCAAATGGTTCTGCTAGAAAATTAATTTATGACGAAGATACTAGATTTAAAGATAATGACAAATATTTCTTAGTTTTCCTTCAAAGCGATTGCTCAAATTGTAAAGAAGCTTATTCAGCATGGAAAACATTATTTGAAGATAAAACCTTTGCTCCTGAAGAAGGAAAAGGCAGTTATGTTCTTAAAACAATCTATGTTGATGAACAAATAAAGAGTTATGAATTAACAGATAAATTAAGTGAAATTAACAAAATTTTCTTCTCAGACTATAATGATGACTACGCTATTGCACCTACTGATTTCCGCGAAGCTATTTATGCCGCTGCCGAAAATGCTAGCCATGAATACGGAATAAGCGCATGGGGCAATAACGAAACAAAATTTCATGAAATTTTAGATGGTGGAGAAAGTTGTGATCCTGACTTATGGACACCTTTAATTCTTTTAATGAATAAAGAATCAGAAAATGCATTTAACATTCAAGATGCATTAATTGGAATCGATGGTTCTAGCAAATACGATAAAGCAAGAGTTTTATATGATTGCTGGAATCAAACTGGAGATTTCCAACTCAAATAATTAGTAATTAAAAATTACGCCACTACACTTGTGATGTAGTGGCTTTTTTATTGTCTTATTATTGTTGTGGATTATTGAAAGGTGGCATGCCGTTTCCATATGGCATATTCGGCATATTAGTATTGCCTTCGCAGACATTTTCTTCGGTTCTAGTATAAGTATGATAATATACTGGACGTGGAACATAGTGATTAACTACTCGAGTATTCACAGGACAAATTACAGGTTGTTCAACACAGTAATAACGATTACATATTCTTTCTCTCACCGGCATAACAATTGGATCATACTTACATGGGCATTGATTTGGGCAGCAATTATTCATAAAATTCCCTCCTTGCTTACTATATAGATTATGAATGAATGTCAAATATTGTTATAATTTTTGCCTATAAAATATTAATGAATACTATTTTTTTACATATATTTTAATATGAAAAAGATTACTACATTATTTTTTTGTATTATTTTAATTTTTGTTTTAATTTTATCTAGTGACACCAAGGAAATAACCACTAACGCAATAGTTCCTTTTGTTATTGTTGTTCTCCCTACTTTAGCGCCCGCATTATTATTAAATAATCTTATATCTTATAGCGGCGGCTTTTTATCTCTCTTTAATAGCAAGGAGAAAAATAATAAAGTTTATAATATTAACATAGCATTTTTAATCATTTCCGGTCTTATCAGCGGAACACCTGCTTTAGCTAGTTCTATTGATTATGAAATAAATAAAAGCATTTCTAAAGAAGACGGGGAATTAATTTTAGAATGCTTTTCTTTTCCTTCTCTTCCTTTTATTATTGCTTTAATTAATATTAGTCCTTGGCCAAAGAGAAAACTTCTTTTAACAATCTTTATTCCTTATTTATTAGCTATTATCTATTTTTTATTAAAATATCCAAAAATAAATCATTTGAAAGAATTTAATTTCAATCAAAACAATGAAAAAAATATATTTTCTAAAGCCATTTTAAAAACTTTTAAAAGCATTATCTTAATGACAGGTTCAATTTTGTTTTTCTCTTTATTTTTAATAATACTAATAAAACTTATTCCTTTTCCTTATATATTTTATATCCAAGGAATACTAGAATTTTCTTATCCATTAACATATTTATTTAATAACTATAGTGTTTTAAATCAAGTGATAAGTACTTTTATTTTTGCCTTTTCTTCTATATCACTTCTTATGCAAATACAATTATTGGCAAAAGATATTAGTATTGCCAAAATCACAAAAAAACGGCTAGAATTAGCCGTAATATCCACATTAATAATTATTTTATTTACGTTTATTTTCTAAAGCTTTAATTACTTGTTTTGGGACTAAACGTGATATATCAACATTTTGATCAAATAATTCTTTAACCGTTGAAGATGATATAAAAGTATTTTCTAAATGTGTCATAAAAAACACCATATCAATTTCCGGGTCAATAAATTCATTAGTGGTCGCTAATTGTAATTCATATTCAAAATCTGATACTGCACGTAAGCCACGCACTAATGCAATAGCGTTTACTTTTTTTGCATATTCTACTACTAAGCCATTTGTGCTATCGACTTCTACATTATCCATATCTTTAACAATACTTCTTATAATGTCTAAGCGTTCTTCTAAAGTAAATGCTGTTTGTTTACTAGAATTATTAGCCACCAAAACTATTACTTTATCAAACACACGTAATGCTCTTTTTAAAATATCAATATGACCATTTGTAATTGGATCAAAACTTCCTGGATAAATTGCTACTTTCATAATGTTCTCCTTTTTATCGTCACATATGTCTTTCCGTATTTATATTGCTTGATTTTAGCAAATCTTTCGTCATTTAAATCAACTTTATAATCGGTTTCAATTACTATTATACCATTTTTAGATAAAATATCATAATCAATAACATAATTAACAATTTCATCAATGACATTCATTTTATATGGCGGATCAAGAAAAATAATATCTAGCACAATGTTTTTAGTTCTAAAATTTTCTAACGCACTTAAATAATCACTATTAATAATTTCACTATTAGTAATATCTAAAGATGCAATGTTTTTTTTAATTACTTTTATAGCATCAAAAGATTTATCTACAAAATAAGCAAATTTTGCCCCTCGAGATAATGCTTCTAAACCTAACGAGCCAGAGCCCGCAAACAAATCTAAAACAACGCTATCAAAAACTGCTTCTCCCAAAGCATTAAACAAACCTTCTCTTACCATATCTTTAGTTGGCCTAGTAATATTTTCATCACTAGGGAAATCGATTAATCTTGAACGATACTTTCCACCGACAATACGCATTTTAACCACCAAAAAGATTATACACAAATAATTGCATAAAAAAAATATTATTGTACAAAATAATAGTGCACTAATTGTGCCCTGTTCCTCCCTAAGAAAAAAGATAGACTCAAAATCTATCTTTTTTCACTTTTACAATCAGGTTTATTATTAAATTTACTAAAAATTAATTTATCAACTTGTTCATACATTAAACGTACTTGTTGATATTTTTTTAAATAATCGCTAACTAATGGGTGGGCATCTAAATTCTTCTTTGCTTCATATAATTCTTTTTGTGCTTTTCTTGCTTCATCACTATCTAAAGGAAAATGACGTAAAGTTTCATTATAGTTATCATTAGCAAGAGAAAAGCGATAAGAAAGTCGCATTACATCTTCATCGTTTTCCATAATTTTTTCTGCTTTTGATAGAGCTAATACTCTTTCATCATTTTCTAAAGCATCTTTTAATTTATATGCTTGCACCATTAGTTTTTCATCCATCTTACATTAACTCCCTTGCCAGCGTCATAATCATCGATATATCTTCCATTTTATCAACTAAACGCTTTCTTCTTACCACTTTATAATCTTCTAAGAATGCATCTATTTGATCAGGATGTCGAGACAATTCTTTATGCCAATATGGCTTTTCTCTTAAGAATAAATAATAATCATCATTCTTATCTAATACCATTATAACCGATGTATGCATATTAGTCATCATTCCTTTGATATGGTCTTGACATTTTTCGTTTTGATACTTTTGGTAATTCGTCTGGTTTAGTAACTTCGCTTAATATTCCTAAAATCTTTTTCATACCATTTAAACCTTCAGAAATTTTATCCGCATCAAAACCACTTATTGCATCTAGTATTGAACCTAATCCTTCTTTTTTTTCTTCTTGTGGCTCTTCTTTAGTCTCTTCTTGTTCTGGAGTGTCTTCTTTAAAAACATCATCATCTGGCCCATAAATGTCATAACGTTCAAACAAATCTTGCCAAGTATATTTATTATTTTCTACATATTCTCGTAAGAAAGGTTTGGTTTTTGCAAATTCTTTAAACTCTTCTAACTTATTCATAAAATCTCACCATTATAGAATATGCAATTATTTTTCTAAAGTTTAACATTTTCATTATTTAGACATATAAATATAACAGTAAGGAGGTTAAGTATGTACAATTACGGAAACAACTATGGCTATCCAGGCGGATATGCTTATGCCTATCCTTCAAATAACAATCATAATTTTGGCGCTGTGTTTGCGGTTATATTAGTAATTTTCTTATTACTTATTATTCTAAGCGTCGGTTCTGGCGGATTTAATAATTGCTGTGGTTGTTAAGAAGGGCGAACCCCTTCTTTTTTTTATGCTTACAATGTGATACAATTCTTTTACGAGGTGAAAGTCGTGTTAAAAATTGTTAAAGATAGTAATAAATCATTACGTGAAAAATGTGTACCTGTTGAAATGCCATTAAGTAAAAAAGACGAACAATTATTATTAGAAATGCTTGATTACTTAAAAAAGAGTCAAGATGATGAATATGCTGAAAAACATAATATTCGTTCTGGTGTAGGAATGGCCGCGCCACAAGTAGGAGTTAATAAAAGAATGTTTGTAATTTATTATCAATTAGGTGATAAATTAGTCCAATATGCTTTAGTAAATCCAAAAATAGTTGCCACATCAATTAAATTATGTTATTTAAGTGGCGGTGAAGGTTGCTTGTCAGTAGATAAAGACCACGAAGGTTATGTTTATCGTCCTAATAAAGTAACAATAAAAGCCTATAATTTATTAGAACATAAAGACGTAGAAATCGTGGCAAGAGGATATGATGCCATTGTATTACAACATGAATTTGATCATTTAAATGGTGTTTTATATTACGATCATATTGATAAAAACAATCCTTTTAAACATATAGATAATACAATTGAAATTTAAGTGATGATTTTAGTATATAATTCTTTACTTTTAATAGTAACAAAGATATAATTATTGTGTTTTGGAAGTTTAAAACTTTATAATTAATCGCATGTTACTATTTTTTATTGCGTTTATATATTAGCTAGGAGGCAAAAATTAAAATATGTCAACGATGATTTCTAATAGATCACCAATATCTATTTATGCGCTTGGAGGACTTGGAGAAGTCGGTAAAAACACTTACTGTATTGAAGATGAAAAAAATATTATTATTATTGATGCTGGGGTTAGATTCCCAGAAGCCGATTTACCAGGCGTAGATTATGTAATTCCAGATTATACCCATTTAAAAAACAATAGCACAAAAATAAAAGCATTATTTATCACCCATGGACACGAAGATCACATTGGTGGTATTCCATTTTTAATTCAACATGTATTCATTCCTGTTATATACGCTCCACGTCTTGCGGCAGCTTTAATTAAGCACAAACTTGATGAAATGCGTATTAAAGAAAAAGTTAAAATTGTCGAATATACAGAAAACGATTTTATTAAAATTGGAAATTCTTTTACTGTCCAATTTTTCCAAGTAACTCACTCAATACCTGATTCATTTGGTATTTGTGTAGATACTAACGAAGGTCGTATTGTCACTACTGGTGACTTTAAAATCGATTTAACACCAGTTGGACCAGATATTAATCTTGGCAAAATGGCTCGTTTAGGTTGTGAAGGTGTTGATTTATTATTATCCGATTCCACCAATGCGGAAATCGAAGGATATACACCATCAGAAACTAACGTTATCAATTCGATTAATGAAGTATTCCGTAATGCTCCAGGAAGATTAATTGTATCTACTTTCTCTAGTAATATCTCACGTATTCAACAAATTGTTGAAGCCAGTGTTGAACACAAAAGAAAGATTGCAATTGTTGGTCGTTCCATGGAAAACGCTGTTGAAACTGCAAGAAATTTTGGATATATTCACATTCCTGATTCTTCTCTTTTAAAATTTGAAGATTTGCGTTATACCAAGCCAGAAGAAACATTAATACTTTGTACTGGTAGCCAAGGTGAGCCAATGGCGGCACTTGCGCGTATCGCAAATGGCGAACACAAACAATTAAGAATTATCCCTGGTGATACAGTTGTTTTCTCTTCTTCACCTATTCCTGGCAATGGCGCTAGTATCGACCGCGTTGTTAACACATTAACTCGTGCTGGAGCTAATGTTCTTACTAATTCAGTTTTCTTAAGCTTACATAGTTCTGGTCACCCTTCAAAACAAGAATTACGTTTAGCATTAAAATTATTGAAACCTAAATACTTTATGCCAGCACATGGCGAATATCGTATGTTAAAAATTCATACTGATATTGCTGTAAGTTTAGGTATACCACGTGAAAATACCTTTATTTGTGGAAATGGCGATAGTTTATTATTAAAAAATCATAAAATTATTGAAGGACCACATATCCCTGCTGATGATATATTTATTGATGGCAATGATATTACTGGTGTATGTCGCGCTGTTATTAATGACCGTAAAGTTCTTTATAATGATGGTATGGTATCAGTATTATTAGTACTTGATTCAAAAAACAATTGTTTAATGCAAGATCCAAAATTATATACCCGTGGATTCGTCTATACTTATAGTCACGATAATATGATTCAACAAGCCGAACAATTTACTAAGAATATATTAAGCGATTTAATGAAAGAAAAAGTTACTTTCTCTGATATTAAGAATATGGTTAAAAACCAATTAACATTATTCTTCTTTAAGAAAACACAAAGAAGACCAATGATTATTCCAGTAATCATGAATAAGAATTAATTATGTACATACTTGCTAGTAAATCACCAAGACGTCAAGAACTTTTAAAAAACATTATAAGCGACTTTAAAATTGTTGTTTCTAATGTTGATGAAAGTAAAATCAAGGCTTCCCCTTATGACTTACCTTTAGAATTATCTAAAGCTAAAGCCAAAGCAGTATTTAGTAAATATCCTAAT
>URQK01000004.1 GCA_900549975.1 uncultured Mollicutes bacterium | reverse complement strand
TGCGTACTTATTTTGCTGAAGTTTTACCTGATTTTGACCGCGAAAGAGTATATCCCAGCGATATCAAAAAATTATTGACATGGTATAACATCCTGATCGGAGCCGAAATTACAGATTTCACTCCGGAAGAAGAACCTGCCACTGAAGAAGTTAAAGAAGAGCCTGTAGTAGTTGAAGAACCTGCTCCTGCTCCAGCACCTGTCGTGGATGAAAACGTTGAACTATTAAAAGAAATTCGTGATTTATTAAAAGAAAACGCAAGTTCTAAATAATCTTTAAATTAAGCACTTATTCGTAAGTGCTTTTTTGTTACTCTTCTTCATAAACTTTAATTAGGTAATATTATGAATGAAGAGCAAATAGAACAACTCCAAAAATTTGTCGAATATTTATTAAACCTTACTCCTAATGAAATAGCTCTTTTAGGGTCTGCGATTGCAATATTATTATCACAGCCTCTTACTCCTGCTCAACAAAATGTATTTGGTAACTTACTTGAATTAGTTGGGCAAATAATGCTTGCAATGGGTGCACAAGGTCAGTATATAAATAGTTTAAAATCTAATCCCGATACCTCAAAAATCATCAATAATTGTTATCCTAGAAAAGAAAATTAATGTTTTTTAATTAATAATTCATGCATTACTAAAGGAATCGAACTAATGGTAATTAAGAATATCCATTCCCAAACATCCAGCTTTGTTGTATGAAATGTATTATTTAAGAATGGAATATTTATTACTAAAAATTGTAATAATATTCCTAATGAAAATGCTACAAAAAGAACATAATTTTTCTTTTTTAGTATACTTATAAAGCCTCTATTAGAATCAGACATTCCAATCATATGGAATAGTTGTGACATTGCTAATGTTACAAAGGCAAATGATCTAGATTTTAATAAGATTTCTTCATTTGTTGTTAATATTGAATAGATATTTTTACCTAAATTATTCCATCCATAATTTGATATAGCATTCGTAATTGGATTAATAAGAAAACTAATTAAAGTTAATAATGTAATTAAAAATCCATATCCAAATAAAATTTTATATCCTCCTTTAGCAAATAACGATTCATTCTTTTTTCGTGGTAATTCATTCATTATCTCATCACTACTTTTATCAACTCCCAAAGCAATTGCAGGTAAAGAATCAGTAATTAAATTAATCCATAATATATGAACTGGTACAAGCGGCATAGGTAAATTTAACAATACACCTAAAAGCATGGCTAACACTTCCGCAAAATTACTAGATAATAAAAACAATGTTGTTTTCTTTATATTTGCATATATTCCTCGCCCCTCTTTAACTGATGTAGCAATTGAAGAATAATTATCATCTAGCAAAATCATATCCGAAGCACTTTTAGCTACATCGGTGCCTTTCCTTCCCATAGCAATTCCAACATCTGCTTTTCTTAAAGAAGGTGCATCGTTAACACCATCTCCTGTCATCGCCACTAGATTATCTTCTTTTTGAAAAGAGGTAACAATATCAATCTTGTTTTTAGGAGAAACACGCGCAAAAATAGTCTTTTTTTGAATTATTTCTTTTTTTTGATAATATTTTAATTGTTCAAATTCTCTTCCTTCAATACAATCTTCTTTACTACTTGCTATATCAAGTCTTTTACCAATAGCAAAGGCAGTATCAATGCTATCTCCAGTTACCATAATTGTTTTAATACCGGCATTTTTTAATTGTTCTATGGCTTCTTTTGTTCCTTTTTTAGGAGGATCAATCATTCCAACAAATCCTAAAAAAGTCATACTTTTTTCAACTATTTTGTCACAATTTTTATAAGCAAAAGCAATAACTCTTAAGGCATTACTCGTTAATTGATTTAAAAGTTCTTTCTGCTTTAATAGTATAATTTTGTCTAATTCTAATTCTTTTCCATTTATTAAAATATATTTGCATTTTCCCAGTATTTCTTCACTAGCGCCTTTAGAAAATTGAATTTTTTTGTTATTGTTTTCTATTATTACACTCATCATCTTTTTTTCGCTAGAAAACGAATTTTCTTCTATTTTTTTATATTTAAAATCTTTATTAGTAGCACTAGCAAAAGACACTATCGCTACTTCTAAAGGATCTCCAATATAATTATTATCACTTTTTAAACTATGGCAAGAAAGCATATCTTGATATAAATAATCTAATGTTTTACTTTGTTTAATGTTTTTAAGATCATATTTACTATTATCATAAACTAAACTAACCACTGTCATTTGATTTTCTGTCAATGTGCCTGTTTTATCCGTTAAAATCACATTAACAGCTCCTAATGTTTCAACGGCATGAAGTTTTCTAATAATCATATTTGTTTTAACTAAGCGTTGTACACCCATTGCTAAAACAATTGTCACCACTGCGGGTAGTCCTTCTGGTACTGCTGCGACCGCTAAAGAGATGGATGTAATAAACATTTCAATTACATCGCGTTTTTGAATTAAGGCAATTAAAAATAATAATACACATATTGCAATGGTAATAAAACCTAACAGTTTTCCTAAATCTTCTAATTTCTTTTGTAAAGGTGTGTGCGTTATTTTGTGTTTATCTAACATTTTAGCAATTAATCCTACTTCAGTATTCATTCCGACTTTAGTAACAACCATTTCGCTATGTCCTTGTAAAACAAGCGTAGACATAAACACCTCATCCAGCCGTTCCGAAATAGGTGTTACATTAGTACTCGAAAACACTTCGTTTTTGTTTATTGGCGTCGATTCTCCGGTTAACGCCGACTCATCGCACAGCAGATTATACGTATTAAATATTTTTCCATCTGCGGGAACTATATTTCCTTCTTCTAATAAAACAATATCTCCCACCACCAAATTTGTAGTATCTATTTTAAATACTTGGCCATCCCTTTTAACTGCAATTTGTTGGTGAGTGATTTTTTTTAATGCTTCAATTGCTTTATTTGCTTTTTCTTCTTGAATAAAACCAATTGTACCATTCATTAACACAACAAATAATATTATCGCCGCATCTGCATATTCTTTTAACAATATTGATATAATACCCGATAACAATAATATGTAAATCAAGACATCATTAAATTCATTTAAAAAGCGTAAAACAGGAGAAGTTTTTTTAGCTTCTTTTAATTCGTTTAATCCATTATTAGCTAATCTAATCCTAGCTTCGCTTTCTGATAATCCTGTTTTTAAATTTGTTTTAAGTTGGTGTTCAATGTTTTTTTCCATAATTTTAATAAAAAGCCTTTAGCAATTTAAACTACTAAAGGCATTACATTAAAATATATGTTTTTTATTATTTGCTAGAACACATTATATAAATCTTCTGAACCTAATTTTACTGAAACCATTTTAATAGCTTCTTCGTATAATTCTAGTTCAACTTTCTTTTCAATTGCATCGCTCATATGGTTAATACGTTTTTTCATTCCTTCGATAGCAATTTCACTTTCTGATAAGCTTTCATTTATTAGTCCACTAACAAGAAGATAGACACGTTTTGTGGAAATATCTTTATCTTTTGCTAACATTTTACGATCGTCAGATTCTAAAACATCCCAATAATATTTTGAAGCTTCTTCAATTGAACTATTTAAGATTATAAAATACAATTTTTGGAAGCGATAACGGTATCCTGTAATTGTTTCTATAGCATTAATATCCGCTAAAACAGTATCCACAATTTCTTCAGCTTTTTTATAATCCTTTTTATTTAAACATTCATAATAAGCATATCGGTTAATCAATACTGTCATTGGAGTAATCTCTTTATAAACTGGAATATTTTCTGGAGTTTTTCCTACTCTTATATCTTCTTCAATACGCATAAACTCATTATAGGCATCAGCATTTTCTTTTTTACCTAATAGTTTTAAACGATATCCATCATTTAAAATATCTGTTCTCATTGGAATAATATTGTAAAGGACGAAGACTAGACCAACGCCAAAATAAATAAGAAATCCATATTTAACTTGTGCAGGAATAGCTTTAATCATATAAAGAATCAAACAAACAACTACCGAAACTAAGAAAGATAAAATTCCTCCTCTTAAAAAAGAAGCAGGATTAGATTTTTTATCTTGCATAATTGGTGTAAATCTTGTTTCACTAAAAAGACCTTCAAATCCTTCAAATTTAAACGCCCACTTATTTTCTTTCTTATACCAACATAATCCAAACATATTGAAATAAGTTAATTTATATCCGCCAATCTTCGCTCCAATAATATGACCTATTTCATAAACAAGAGCAAACACAACCACGGAAATTGCCATACAAATCAAAACATATGGCCAAGCTTGCGCTGAAGATAATTCTAGTGCACTTATTGCTACTACAATTACTGTTTGTCCTACTAAGTAGATTAACGCAAACATAATTAAGTAAACTATTATTGTTCCTAATTCATTTTTTTCCATAATAGTCCCTCCTTAAAATTTATTTAATATTATAACACTTTACATTTATTAAAACACTAGATAACAATTATTTTATTAAACCCGGTATAAATTGATTGTTTAACATTTCTAGTTTAATTAATAAATCTTCAACTTTTTCTTTCATTCCTTGATCAATCCAAAGAATCACACAACTTGTCATTGCGGAAGTGTAATACGTAACGTAAAATTTTCTTTCTTCACTTGTAAATTTGTTTTCTTTATCCAAACTAGCAAATTGTCTAAGTATTTGAGAATAAAAATAGCTATATACAAATTGTTCAAATAAATCTCGTGCTGAACTTTCTAAAATATGCTTCACAAAATTTTTGTTTTTATTGGCGTATTTTGTAATCATTTTAACCATTTCTTTCCAGTCTTTAACTTCTTTATTAATTAACGCGTTTTCATTTAAAAACATCCAAGTTAAAAGATCATAAATATCACGGAAATGATAATAGAATGTTTGTCTTTTTATATTACAAGCGGAAGATAATTCTTGAACTGTAATACGATCAAGCGATTCATTAGACATTAATTCTTTTAATGTATCAGCGAGCAATTGTTCTGTTTTCATTTATTTTCTTAATTTAGCGTATTCTACCGCAATCATAGAACCTACTTTAGCATTATTAAGTACTAATTTAATATTTGATTCTAACGAATCTCCTCCGCTTAATTCACAAATCTTACTTAATAAGAATGGTGTAGTCTCTTTTCCATGAACGCCAAGATGTTTCATTTCTTCAATAGCGTCATTTATGCATTTATCTATTCTTGCTTTATCCATGGCATACTCTTCTGGAATTGGATTAGAAATAAGAATACCACCTTTTAAATGGTTATCTCTTTTAGCTTTAATAATATTCGCGCCATCTAATGGCGAACTAATTGCATAATCACAATTTAATCCGCTATGAGCGGTATAGAAATCTGCTAATTCAATAGTTTTATATCCTAAAACTGTTACTCCAAAAGTTTCTAAATACTCTAATGTTAATTTTAAATCAAGAATTGCTTTTGCACCAGCACACACAACTGTAACATCAGTATTAGCTAATTCTTGTAAATCAGCGGAAATATCAAATGTCTCTTGTGCACCACGATGTACGCCACCAATTCCACCAGTAACAAATACTTCAATACCTGCTTCATGGGCAAGAATCATTGTTGTAGCAACAGTTGTAGCTCCCCATAATTTACGAGCATATACAACTGGTAAATCTCTACGAGATACTTTTATAATACCTTTTCTTTTACCAAATTCTTCAATTTCATCTTTGCTCATACCAACAACGCCTACGCCATCGATAATTCCGATTGTGGCTGGTATAGCGCCATGTTTTCTAACTTCCTCTTCTACTTTCAAAGCAGTTTCAACATTTTTTGGATATGGCATACCATGAGATATAATGGTTGACTCTAAAGCCACAACTGCCTTTCCTTCTTTTAATGCTTTCTTTACTTCATCGCTAATTCTAATCATTTACAACACCTCTATCTTTTTTACGAATGAATCTATCAAACACATAGTATATTACAAAATATAAAACTGTAAATACTAAAATTATGCCTATTGTTATTAATATGTTTTGTGTACTTAACATTGTTGGATAAATTTTAAAGATATTTAACGGCTCTCCACCAATAATAATAAGTTTTTTTTCAGAAACAATTGATAGGGTTACAAATAACGTTATTGTTAATAATGTTAAGCAAGAGAATAATATTGTACGATATTTATTAAACGGCCAACAACATCTAAATAAAACAACCAAACACATAAATGAAATAATAAACATACCCATAGTTTGGATTATTTGGCTATTTCCAATCGCACCATTTAAATTTAATAATAATAATGTGAGTACCGCCAAAGTGATTGTTACACCACCTGGAATTGCATTACATACAACGTTATTAACAAACCCGCCTTCAATAACCTTATCATTAGGTTGTAAAGAAAGGAAGAATGAAGCAATGCCTATTCCACAAAATTCCCAAATATATAAATGTTGTGTTTCAAAAGGATATTGGAATGTCGCCGCGGATTTAAATATCATTCCTACAACCGCTACAATAAGTAATATAACGGAAAGTAAGAAAGCAAAAATAGTTTTATTTAAAAACAAAGAACATGTTTGTTGTAAATTGTTAACAACTCTTCGACCTTCTTGTACTACTTCCGGCATATGAGAAAAATCCGAATCCATTAAAACCAAGTGCGAGGAATACTTTGTTGCATCTGCTCCACTTGCCATAGCAATAGAACAATCTGCTTTCTTTAAAGCAATAATATCATTAACTCCATCACCAGTCATAGCAACAGTTTTCCCTTGTTCTTTTAATGCTTCTACTAAGGCGGCTTTTTGTTCTGGAGAAACTCGTCCAAATATTGTATACTTATTAGCAATTTTCTTTACTTCATCAAGTTCCATACCTTCTAAATTAATAATTGATTCATAATCTTCAACGCCGCACTGACGAGCTATCTCGCCAACAGTTATAGGATTATCTCCCGATATAATTTTTATATCAACATTATTTTGTTTAAACCATGCAATTGTTGATTCAGCATTTTCACGAATGTTATCTTTAATAGAAACATAAGCTATAATTTTAGAACCTAATGGTGGTTGTTCTTTACGACTTGGCATTACCGAATGAGTTAACACCATTACTCTTAAACCACGCTTAGATAATGTTTCGATTTTTTCTTTGGCTTTATTAGGAAGCTTCTTAACAATAAATTCGGCCGCTCCCAAAACATATGTACCTTTGCCTTTAAGTGTTACCATTGAATATTTTCTAGCACTAGAAAATGGCAACGTGTTAGTGGCAATATATTTATCGTTTAATGGACACATTTTCATAATTGCTTTTGCTGTTTGGTTACTATCTTGAGTCGCGTTCAACATTGATCCTAAAATGACTTTAATATCATCTAAATCATGTCTTCCTTCTACTTCTATTTCATTAATAGACATTGTCCCATCTGTTAATGTTCCTGTTTTATCAAAACACAAAACATTAGAACGCGCTAGCATTTCAATTGAATATAATTCTTGCACCATGGTTTTCTTTTTTCCTAAGCGTAAAACGCCTACTGCTAATGTCATGGAAGTAAATAAGAACATTCCAGCTGGAATCATTCCAATCATTGATGCGGATGTTGATTTAACTGCTTCTTTGATTTTATCAATAGTACTAATAGCATCCGAATTAAAATAATCTTTAAAGAAGAGCATAATTCCTAAAGGAATAATAACTAAACTAATAATATGAAAAATTTTGTTTAAAGATTTTAACAATTCGGATTTAGGCCTTTTAAATTGTTTGGCTTTTGATTGTATTTCTTCCACAAAAGAACTTTTACCTACTTTTTCCGCTCTTAACGTAGCTTTTCCGCTTACAACAAAAGATCCAGAATAAGCTAAATCACCAACACTCTTTTTAATAGTTAATGACTCTCCTGTAATAATAGATTCATCAACTTCTAATTCTCCATCTACCACAATAGCGTCAACACTTATTTGTTTACCAGTTTCTAAAAAGAAAATATCATCTAAAACTAATTCTCCAGTTTGAATATCTTTTATTTCTCCATCTCTTATAACTTTAACAGTTGGTTCTACCGATAATTTAAGTTTTTCAACTAGTCTTTTAGCGCGAATATCTTGCACTAAACCAATGATCATATTTAATACCATAACAGTCATGAAAGCAACAATACCTTCTGCATTTCCTACTAATATTTCTGCTATAGCAATTATAGTTAAAAGAATATTAAAAAAAGTTAAAACATTACTTTTTATTATTTCAAAATAAGTTTTTGTCGTTTGTTTGGTTGTCTTGTTATATAACTTTTGTTTTTTTCTTATTTCTACTTGCTCACTAGTTAACCCTTTGTCTAATGGAGCATTATATCTTTCTATGTTTTCTTCAGCATTAGATTGTTTTTTCATTTTTGCTATCCTCATGTATTTATTATATAAAAAGTAAGTAGAATTAATCAACAAAAAAAGAGTCTAATAGACTCTTTCTATTGTTGATTATTGAAGTGCTTGACTATTTAATTAAGCGAAAAGCAATTTTATATGTATAAACATATCCTAAACTTGCTTGTCCATTAGAAACACTTTGTTGAATGCAAGCTTGTAATGTAATCACATAATGTTCCGCGACAGTCATATTTGTTTCTTCATCAATACCTTCAGGAATTAAGCTTGCTGTTAATTTTGTTGTAACTAACGAATTAGCTTTCTTAGAATTTTTATAAATTTTTCTAATATTTCTAATAACGCTTGTATCCAATAAAGAAATTTCTGGTTCTTCACCTTCGGCATATGGAGTAGTCACTTTACCATTTGTATATCTACTTGTTGATCCATTAAATTGTTGAATTTGGTAGTTATTTCCTTCTTTATTGAATTGTTGAATAACTGCACTTTCTGCATAAACATTATTACTATCATCTGTACCAACTTCACTATAATAAGTTACAAGGACATTATCGTTATAAAGTGTTGTATCAGATAACGTTTCTTCTTCATATGTTTCAGAAAGATTTTGAGTATAAGAATATTCTCTTACTACACCTGTAGGTTCATTAAATTCAGCAGCAATAATTGTATCATTAACTTGTTCAAGTAAAGATTCTGCTTCATCGTGTTTATTTCCATCTTCAACTGTAGGAACTAATGTACCATTATCGTAGTACTTGTTATAGTCAAATATTACTTTATCACTTTCAGTTTCTGTATAATTACCAATGCCGGCATATCCATAACTAAACACCATTGTGTTTGATTGCAATTTTTCATCATAATATGTGAATTCCATTTCATAGCCGTATTTTAATAAACGATTTGAAGTATCTAATTGTGCATAAATTGTTTCTTTAATACCTTGGCCGGCATATTGAGTGCCTTCACCATAAGTAATGTCGTGATTATATTGAATTGTAATGTTTCCTGCTTCATCTTTTGAAGAACTATACCATTCTGAGCCCTTATCAAAAGTTGGATTTCCATCATTATCAACAGCTTCATAATTGCTCTTAGAAAGGTAACCAACAAAAGCCGATCTCATTTGGAAGTTAAAATATTCTTTTACAGGTGTCTTAGTAGCGTTTTTTTCAAGAACACGATAATTGCTAGGTATAGAATATTTTTCGCCTTCTTTAAGTTCTGGTTCACTTTCTCCATCTTTTGGTAATTCATGGACAACTTGAACAAAATAATTTGTTCCATCAATATCACGATTATTAATAAGTCCTTTGGATTTTGTTATTTGATTTTCAAAATGCTCATATGTTTCATCTGTAGCCACTTTTAAATCTGAAGTACTATCTTGTGTAATCACATCGTTATCATAAACGTTGTATGTTAAATTAACTATTGATTCGCTATATCCTGCATCCATTGCAAAATATGGATAGTCATATGTCTCATGTCCATAAATAGTCATAGAAGTATTATCTTTAACAGCGCTTCCTAAAGTGGCTGATAAAGCAAAGAATTGTTCTTCGTTTAAGACACCATCGAATTGTGGCTTTTCTCCAGTAGAAGAATCTCCTTTTCGAGGAGTATTTATTCTCTTAGACACATCTTTTCTCTTTAATTGCTTTTTACTAGCAGCTTGTGCTTGAGTTGACGCTGATGAACCTTGTAATTCCACAAAATCATCAGGGTTAAATACTTCTACATTGTTATCTTTAGATGTTCCACGATTATAATAACTATAATTGCTGACTTGATTTTTTTTAGCATATTCTTCCCAATCGTATTGAGCTGAAACATCTTCTTCTATAGATAATAATTTCAAGCCTTTCACTTCTTCTTTTTCTTTCATTGTGCCTGTATTATTTGCTGAGCCATTGTCACAGCCTACAATCATAGCGGCGATTAAAGCAAAAGGTAAAATCATTGCTCTTTTTTTCATAATAATTCCTCCTTCAAAACCACACATTTGAAAAACAAATATTGTATATGAAATAATACTATTATTTCGGCTTATTGTCAAACCATTTTTGCTAGTATTCTCATTTATTTTTAGCGTGGCAAAGAAAGAATTTAATAGGTTACAGTTGCTTGCTCGTTACTATTTATGACAATTAAGTATGATTTGTCACTGTTTTTTATTGTTAAATAAACTGGTTTATGATTTAAATCAAAAATATCAAAAGCTAAAACAATAAAATGTTTTATTGTTCCATTAATGTTTTCTCCATAGTAAGTTGTGATCTCATTAGCGGTTCTTTTTCGTAAAGAAATCCCATCAACTGTTATTGTGTTCACATTTACTTTTACTCTAGGAGTCGAAGAAAATATGATTAAAAGTAATATAATTCCGAGTATGCTTATTACCGATATTGATAACGCTGTTATATTAATAATTTTTGTTAATTTTTTCATGAAATTCACCATTTTTATTTTGTTATAAAAATAGCCAATTTATTCTTTTTGTCTTTTTAATTTAAAAAAATCTTTTAAAAGTGTACTTGCTTCGTCTTCTAATACACCACTAGTGACTTCTGGTTTATGATTTATTCCTTTTTGTTCAAATAAATTAAATGAAGAACCTATTGCTCCGCCTTTAATGTCTTTAGCGCCATATACCACTCTTTTAATTCTTGACCACATTATAGCACCAGCACACATTGAACAAGGTTCTAATGTTACATACATCGTACAATCTATTAATCTCCAAGATTTTAATTTTTTGCTAGCTTTTTTGATGGCAATAATTTCCGCGTGTCCGGTCGGATCTTGCTTTGTTTCTCTTAAATTATGTCCACGTGCAATAATTTTATCATCTTTTACAATTACTACACCTACTGGAACTTCATCAAGTTGAAAAGATTTGTTTGCTTCTTTTAAAGCAATTTTCATAAATTTTTCATCTTTTTCCATATGTTTCACCACCAAAAAACCATTGCACATGAGAAAGACGCTTATGGCTGCTACGTTCCCGTCCTGACCAGGTTCACACTTTGCTCATCGCAATGGCACTATTATTATAGCATAGTTTTATTGCAAAAATGCAATATTTTTTTGTTTTTATTATTAAAAACGATAGAATGACAAAAAATCACTCTATCGATTTATTAATCAAATTATTTTTTCTTTGGATATAAAACTTTAATTCCGCCCATGAAAGGAACTAAAGCATCTGGAATTATGACTGATCCGTCTTTTTGTTGATTTTGTTCAAGTAATGCAGGGAATAAACGAGATGTTGCTAATCCAGATGCATTTAAAGTATGACAGAATTTTGTCTTACCTGTTTCCTTATCACGATATCTAATCATACCTCTACGAGCTTGATAATCTCTCGCATTTGATGCTGAAGATACTTCTTTATAAATTCCCATTGATGGAATCCAAATTTCAACATCATAAGTTCTAGCCATTGAATGCGAGCAATCCGCTGCAGCAAGTTTAGAGATTTGGAAATGTAAACCTAAACCTTCTACTAACTTAGCAGCTTTGTTAACTAATTCTTCAAATGCCTTGTCTGATCCTTCTTCTGTTGTATATTGAACCATTTCAACCTTATCGAATTGATAACCACGAATCATACCTCTTTCTTCAGTACGATAGCTACCAGCTTCGCAGCGATAACAAGGAGTGTAAGCAAAGTATTTCTTTGGTAATTCTTCTTCTGATAATATTTCTTTACGATGTAAATTTACTAATGCTGTTTCCGCAGTTGGAAGCATGAATTTATCTTGTCCTTCAAGCCAGAAGACGTCTTCTTTAAATTTTGGGAATTGACCAGCAGTATAACCACTTTCTTCATTTAATAAGTGAGGTGGTAAAATCATAGTATAACCATCTTTTAGGTGAGTTGTAATGAAGTAATTAATTAAAGCCCATTCTAATTGAGCTCCTAATCCGGTATAAATCCAAGTTCCACGTCCTGATATTTTAGCGGCTCTTTCATAATCAATTAGTCCTAATGATTCCGCTAATTCGACATGATCTTTTGGTTTAAAATCAAATTCTGGTTTTTTGCCAAAAGTATAAATAGGTTTATTATTTTCTTTTCCACCTGGCAATAAATCATCATCTGGTAAATTAGGTAATGTCTCCACAAATTCTTTAATTTCTTTTTCTAAATTAGCTAAGTCTTCTTCGTTTTTAGCGTTTTGTGTTTTTAAATCTTTTACTTTAGCAAATATTTCTTGCACATCTCCGCCATTTTTCTTTACTACTGGTACAGATGCTGATAATTTATTGATTTCTGCTTTCACAACTTCAACTTTTTGAATAAGTTCAAGTCTTTTGTCCATTTTTTCAATGGTACTTGCAAAATCAACATCCCATCCTTTTTTCTTTAAAGCCGCGGATACATATTCTGGCTTTGTTTTAATTAAATTTAAATCTAACATGGTTTTTTTCCTCCTAAAAAAATAAAAACGCCCCATAATGGGACGTAAATAACCGTGGTGCCACCCAATTTATGCTTATTTGATAAACATATCTTGAATACTTTTAACGCAAGTTTACGGAACGATTAAGTTCACTCTATGAGACGGACTAATTATTTTGCATTTACGCTTTGCACCAAATAGCGATTCTCTAAAAAATGCTTAATAATATTTTTCTCAATCTTTGAGCACATTTATTGTATTATGCTTTTTATTAAATATCAACTAATTTATTTTAAATTAAGTTTTGAAATATATTGAAGTGCTTTCCAATATAAATACGCTGACCATTTTCTTCTTTTGGTTGAAAAACGAATTTTTTCTTTTAAAAATCTTACTTCTAAAACATCTTTATATTGAAGCATTAGACGTTTTATATCTTTTATATCTACTTTTACTGCTTCTTCATTATATTCAAATTCAATGTGTGTTTTATATACTTTTAAATATGTTATTCCAATTGGTTTTTTAAAGAATTCTGTTTCTTTAGCGTATTGCAAATCTAAATCATGTGCTTCTAAAATAACTTCATCTTCTTTAGCGGAATCAATACGTTTTTTTAATTCGCTATATTGCCAATCATCTAAATCCGCTAAAGTGGAAGTAAATTCTTCATTTCTAATCGTGCAATCTCGATGATACTTTGCTTCAAAATCACATTTTGTACAGAACACTTTATCACCTTTTGAAGATAATACTTCTAATTGATGACATTTTGGACACATATATAATCCTAATTCTAACCATTCTGCACGAGCAAAGCCAATACGTTGTTTACGATTTGAATCTTGATGATATTTTAAGTCATTAACCGTAATACCATCCACTATTACTTTATGTAATTCATTTACATCCATTTCTTGAACTTGTTCTTTAGATAATACTTCTTGTATTGAATATGTAATTTTACTATGGCGAGCATATTTACTCCATCGGCATGCTCTAGATCCAGCGCCATTAATTCTTAAAATAACTACTGGTACTTTCATCATCTTGGCATATTTTGCAATACTAACATCAACTGGTAAAGTTCTGCAAAACATATCAATATCGCCTTCAGGATATACGCCTATGCTTTTTCCTTCTTTTACTAATTTCTTTGTCATTAATACATCTGATATATCACTATCAGACATTCCTCTTTTTACTTCACCTAAAAGTGTTCCGCTAAGAAACGCTAAGACTTTATTTTTAAACATTTCATCATGAACAATAAAATGAATAATATGTGTTGGAAACATCAAATTAGCGTAAATTCCATCCCAGTTGCTTAAATGATTAGATATAAATAAAACTGGTTTTTTGGGAACTTTTTTATTATTTCTTTTAAATCTTACATGTTGAAAAACAACAACATAAAACCAAACGAATGGTCTCAATAATGTATAGAAGATTACTTGAGGCCATGACCTAGTTTTCTTGTTCTTTTTTTCCATCTATATTCACGCTACTTTCACACTATTACTTATTATTCATTCTCAACGAATTTTTATAATACTAATATACAACTTCCATATTAACATTAAAAACGCTCATTCTACAAATGCTTTTACGTTTTTTTAATAATTTGGAATGAACGTTTTGATTATATTGTTTTTTTGTTATTAAATAAACGACAAAATTATTATATTTTGTTTATTTTATTTTGATTTTGAAGCACATAGTTGTTTTGTGTTGCTATTATAGTTTCCAAATACGCTACACGCTAATGAATCGTTATCAATATAAGGGTTACGATTATGTTGATGTCCATATATTGCATTGTTTCTATCTATCTCTTTTTGGCTGACTGGATCTTCTAATGACCATCGAAGCATCATTTCTAAACTCCAAACATTTAATCCTGGATAAGAAGTTCCGCCTAAATTTGTATTTCCTGTTTGCCAAGATGCAACTTTATCTTCATAGGCTGTAACCATATAGAAATAGCTTCTCGCAAAATCGCCTTTATATATATCTCCTGGTTCAAATACCGTTCCAGAATATCCAGATATTGAACTTTTACCTAGTTTATTAGTAAGTGTAATTCCTGTTTTTGCTTGATTTTTAGTAATATAGGTATATGTAGCAGATCCTACTTCTCCATATGGATGATTACTTCTCATACCATTTACTTTGCCATCTGAAGGATAAATATGGAATGCATCGCTATACATTGGTTTTGCATCCTTAAACCAACTTTTTGGCATAGAGTGTTCTTTATTCCAAGTATCTCCTTCATTCTTGTAATTGCCTACATCACTAAATGAATAACTAAAATCGCCATAAATATCCCAAACAGTTCCATCACTTCTTGCATCGCTATCTCTATACACTATAGCTAAAGATTTATAATCTATTTCCGTATGTGTACCTATGGTCTTAAATAATTTTGTCTTCAATTCTTTACCATCTGATTTATTTAAATCATCATAATTGTAATAATTATCTTTATTATCATAAGTCCATTTGCCACTAGGCTTAACATCAATAGATGTTGAATCTTTATTTGTACTTATTGATGGTAAAATTACAGATATATCATCTTTGCAACCAACTAACACTGCTACGGCAGTAGCTAATAATATTCCTAGTTTTACTTTATGCTTCATATATTCACCTTTTTATATTGTATTGTGCGTTTCTTAATAAAATTCTTATTATATTTTACTTATTAAACATTAAATCCGCAAACTCAGGATGATCAATAAATGGATTGCGATTATGTTGCTCTGAATAATTTCTATTGTTTCTCAATATTTCCCAAGTTGTCACTGGAAATTCTCTATTCCACTTCAAACATAAATCTAATGATGAGAAGTTTCCAGTTACACTATGACCATACATTACATAAACATAGAGAGTTGCTCGAGCAACTTCTCCTTTTGCGGCATCACATGGCTCAAAATAAGAACCTGATTTATAATTAGCAGTAATTCTTTTTCCTGAATCTTTGACCGCAGTAGAAGAATTGTGCGCTACTTCGGAAAATTGATAATTACCTCTTGTACCATTTGTTTTCCAATCATCAGCAAATATATGTATTGAATCACTTTTTGCATTACCAGATATCTTGGATTGTGGATAAGTGTGTTCTCTATTCCACCTATCTGCAGCATTACCGCTAACATGAGCACTTTTTGGATAGGAACTTCTACTATATACGCAGAAAATATTATTTGAATTATTAGGGTCTTCATCAACTTTTTCAAATCTCGACCAATTATAATTTTGTTTTACACCACTTGTATTAGTTATTGCTGAAAGAGCATTTTTTAAACTATCTCCAGTTTTTCCAAAGGCACTTTGATAATAATCATCACCTACAGATGGTGTTATACCTTCAATATATGGAGTCCTCATAAATTCTTTACTTGCTGAACTATCTTCTTGTAAAAAATATTGCCATTTTCCTTCAATAGTTCCACTAGAAGCAGTTGAACTATTAGATGTACTAGGTTTTACACTAATACTTGTTGAAGTAGATGTTTTATTGCTATTAGAATTAGAACTACTATTGGAATTACTATTAGAACTTCCACTAATTGACGATATTGAATTACTTTGACTAGTAGATGGCAAAATAACTGTGATATTATTCTTTTCACAAGCAGCCAACATTCCTATTATAGCAGAGCATAAAATAGCAAACTTAAATTTCGTCTTCATATATTTCCTTCTTTCGTATGAATATAGTTGTAAATATATAATAACATTTTTTTTATTTAAAACAAGTACAATAATATTTATGCTTTTTCTATAAGAAAAAAAGACTGCAAATTTCAATTATTTTTATTTGCAGTCTAATTTACATTTTTTTGTAATTTTTAGTAAACTATTTGTTATTTTCTTCTTCAACTATTTCTTCTTGTTCTTGGTGTTCAACAACTGCAACAGAAGAAACACGTTGATCGTCGTCTAAACGAATGATTTTAACGCCTTGGGTATTACGTCCAGCAATCTTAACTTGTTCAAGCGGAATTCTAATAATAATACCAGCTTTAGTAATAACCATTAGGTCTTCATTACCATTTACAGCGCGAATTGTTACTAAATTACCAACTTTCTCGGTTGCGTGTATTGTAATAACACCTTTAGTTCCACGTGAAGTCATACGATAATCTGTATAGTGAGTCATCTTACCATATCCACGATCAGTAATAGCTAAGATATATTCTCCTTCTAGACTTGTTACAACACCTACGGCAGTTCCACCATCGATATTCATGCCACGAACACCTGAAGCAGTTCTTCCCATTGGACGAACATCATTTTCGTTAAAGTTGACCATTTTTCCTAAACTTGATGCAATGCCAATAGTGGCATTTCCATTAGTTAATTTAACATCTAATAAGTGGTCTCCTTCACGAAGCGAAATAGCGATCTTACCATTTTGTCTAATTAATTCAAACTCTTTAACTGGTGTACGTTTTACAACACCTTGTTCAGTAGCAAAGAATAAGTAATCAGATTCACGATATTCATCAACAGTAATTATTGATTTAACGATTTCATCTTTTTCTAGACTTAACAAGTTAACTACTGGTAATCCTTTTGCAGATCTAGAGAATTCAGGAACTTGATATCCACGCATTCTATAAACTTTACCATAGCTTGTGAAGAACATTAAATCAGTATGAGTTTTAGCATGTACTAAGATATCCACAACATCATCTTCATGTGTTTGCATACCTTTAACACCACGACCGCCGCGATTTTGTGTTCTAAATGTATCAGTTGATAATCTCTTAATATAACCATTCTTAGTTAAGGTAATAATGATTTCTTCTTCTGGGATTAAATCTTCATCATCAATATTTGAGATTTCATTAGAAATATGAGTTCTTCTTTCATCGCCAAATCTATTTTTAATTTCTTCTAATTCATCTAAGACAACTTTTAATTCATTTTTACGATCAGATAAGATTTCTTTATATTCAGCAATTTGAGCATTTAAGCGAGCAATTTCATCTTCAATTTTTGCTTTTTCTAAACCTGTTAATTTAGATAAACGCATATCAAGAATTTCTTTTGCTTGAATTTCTGAGATATTATAAGCTTCTATTAATTTAATTTTAGCATCATCAGTTGATTTTGCACTTTTAATAATATCAACAACATCATCAATATTATCAATCGCAATAATTAAGCCATTTAAGATGTGATCTCTTGCTTCAGCTTTTCTTAATAATGTTCTAGTACGACGGCCAATTACTTCAACTTGGAAATCAAGATAGTATTTAATTAAGTCTGGCATTGGAAGAATGCGAGGTTCTCCGTTAACAAGACATAAGTTAATAACACCGAATGAACATTGTAATTGAGTTAATTTATAAAGTTTGTTTAAAACAACTTCCGCAATAGCATCTCTTCTTAATTCGATGACAATTCGGATACCTTCTTTATTTGATTCATCACGAATATCTGTAATTCCTTCAACAATTTTATCACGAACTAAGTGGGCAATATTTTCAATCATTAAAGCTTTATTTACTTGATATGGGATTTCAGTAATTACAATGCGTTTCTTACCATTTTCTTGTTCAATAATTTCGGCACGTGAGCGAACAACAACTGATCCTTGACCAGTTTCATAAGCTTTTCTAATGCCACTTTTTCCTAAAATTATGCCACCCGTTGGGAAATCTGGACCATAAATATAATTATTCATTAAATCCACTGCGGAAATGTCAGGATTTTCTGCAACTGCATGAATTGCATTAATAGTTTCTTTTAAGTTATGTGGTGCCATATTAGTGGCCATACCGACAGCAATACCATTAGATCCATTAACAATTAAGTTTGGAAAGCGTGAAGGAAGAACAGTTGGCTCTTGTTCTTGACCATCATAGTTATCCATAAAATCAACAGTATCTTGATCAATATCACGAACCATTTCGACTGCAATTTTAGACATTCTTGCTTCAGTATAACGCATAGCAGCAGGTTCATCACCATCAATAGAGCCAAAGTTACCATGACCATCAACTAAAACATATCGAGTATTGAATGGTTGAGCTAAACGAACTAAAGATCCATAAATTGCTGAGTCACCATGAGGGTGATATTTACCCATGACGTCACCAACAATACGAGCAGACTTTTTAAAAGGTTTTGTAGGTCCAATACCTAATTCATTCATGCCGTAAATGATACGACGGTGAACAGGTTTTAAACCATCTCTAACATCTGGAATTGCACGTGATACAATAACAGACATTGCATATTCAAGGAATGAACTTTTTACAGTTTCCGTGATTTTAACATCACGCATTTCTGGAACGATTCCTTCTTCAATATCGGCAAGAGCTTTTTCATCTTCTTCAGTGAATTCAGAATCGTCTTCAGTTTCTTCTTCGTTTTCTTCTACTTCTTCATTTTCGTCTAATTCATCTAATTCTTCGTCATTTTCAAATTCTTTTTCTACCATACTTTGTTCACTCCTTTCTAAATATCTAAGTTCTTAACAAATTTTGCATATTTGTTAATAAATTCTTTTCTAGGTTCGACTTTTTCGCCCATTAGCATATCAAACACTAAATCAGCTTCAATAGCGTCATCTAGTGCAACACGCATCATCTTACGTGCTTCTGGATCCATTGTTGTTTCCCAAAGTTGAGTATCATCCATTTCACCAAGACCTTTGTAACGTTGAATATCAAGTTTAGCATTGCTTGGTAATTTTGATTTTAATACTTCTAATTGTTCATCATTATAGCAGTAATAATGTTTTTGACGGTATGTTGCGCGGTACAACGGTGGTTGAGCAATATAGACATATCCATTTTCAATAAGAGGCCTCATATAGCGATAGAAGAATGTTAATAGTAAGATTCTAATGTGTGAACCATCAACATCGGCATCGGTCATGATTACAATCTTATGATATCTAATTTTAGATACATCGAATTCTGGACCAAATCCTCCACCAATAGCAATAATCATATTGCCAATTTCAGCGTTATTAAATATTCTCTTTTGTTGTGCTTTTTCAACATTTAAGATTTTACCACGTAAAGGTAAGATAGCTTGAGTTTCACGGTCTCTACCATTCTTAGCAGAACCACCAGCTGAATTACCCTCAACGATAAATAATTCACATTTTTCAGCATCTTTGCTTGAACAATCCGCTAATTTACCAGGAAGAGAAGCAACGTCAAGAGCGGATTTTCTTCTTGTAGCTTCACGAGCATTTCTAGCTGCTAAACGAGCGTTAGAAGCAAGAACAACTTTATCAATAATTAACTTTGCAGTTTTAGGATTTTCTAATAAATATCTTTCTAATTGTGTTCCAACAACATTAGAAACAATTTTACGTACTTCAGAGTTACCTAATTTTGTTTTAGTTTGTCCTTCGTATTGTGGGTTCGGGTGTTTAACAGAGATAATTGCAGTTAAACCTTCTCTAACATCATCGTTAGTGAGATTATCATCATTATCTTTTAAGAATTTATTTTGACGAGCATAGGCATTAATAATACGAGTCAATGCCATACGGAAACCTTCTTCATGAGTTCCGCCTTCATGAGTATTAATATTATTACAGAACGAATATACATTAGCGCTATAACTATCGTTATATTGCATTGCAACTTCAACAACAATTCCTGAATCAATACCTTCACAGTAAATTACATCTTCAAATAAAGGAGTTTTATTAGCGTTTAAGTATTTAACATATTCTTTAACGCCACCTTCATAATGGAAGACATCTTCGCGTACATCTGAAGTTCTTTCATCACGAACAATGATTTTAACGCCTTTGTTTAAGAAAGCCATTTGACGTAAACGATCTCTAATTGTATCGTAGTTATAAATTGTTGTTTCTTGGAAAATAGAAGCATCTGGTTTAAATGTTACAATTGTTCCAGTATCAGTAGCGTCACCAATTCTTTCTAATGGTTTAGCAACGTGTCCACCATTTTCAAAACGGATTTTAAATATTCCGCCTTCTTTATGAACAACAACTTCTAACCAAGAAGACAAAGCATTAACAACAGAGGCACCAACACCATGAAGACCACCAGATACTTTATATCCGCCACCTTCACCAAATTTACCACCAGCATGCAATACAGTATAAACTGTTTCAACAGCGGATTTACCAGTTTTAGCAACAATACCAACTGGAATACCACGTCCATTATCAGAAACAGTAATTGTATCACCTGGATTGATTGTTACTTTGACAACCGTACAATAGCCTGCTAAAGCTTCATCAATCGCATTATCAACAATTTCCCAAACTAAGTGGTGTAATCCTGCTTCAGCGGTAGTGCCGATGTACATACCAGGTCTTTTTCGTACAGCTTCAAGTCCTTCTAATACTTGAATGTTTTTTTCTGTGTACTCTTCTGGGGCTCTTTCTAATTCTTCAATTTTCTTGTCTTCATCTTCCATGAGTATACCTCCTTGCTATATTTTTGTTTGCAACATCGTACATTGTTGCATCATACTTGGAATCTATTTCAGTAGTTGTAATAAACACTTGATTAAACTTTTCTAAGAATTTTAGAAGTTTGTCACAATGTTTTTCATCTAATTCAGACATCACATCATCTAATACAACGATTGGTCTTTTTTCTCTTTCTTCAATTAAGAAGTAAGGAGCAATTTTTAAAGCAATCGCTGCCATTCTCTTTTCGCCTTGTGAACCAAACATGGCAATATTGGCACTATTTAGGCTCGTAGAGAAATCTTCGTGATGTACGCCTATAGTTGTAGTCTTTTTCTTTAAATCGTTTTCTAGCGCTTCTTTAAACGCTTTTTGAGCATTAGATATAAATTCTTCTTTGCTTTCAAACTTAACAAATGGCTCATATTGAAAACTAACTTGACGTTCCGTAAAACTAATTGCTTTTAGAGTTTTGTTAACTAATGGCTCTAAAAGTTTCAAATATTCTTTTCTTTTTTGCGAAACAACATAACTTTGGTCAATTAACTGATTTGTTACTATTTCTAAATGCGTCATATTAGGTTGAAGCATTTTTAAAATTGCATTTCTTTCTTTAGTTAATTTGGCGCAATTGGAGCAAGCATTTAAATATACCGAAGACATCTTGCTTAATTGGATATTTAAATAGCTTCTACGCACTTTGGGTGAATTTTGAAAAATTAATACATCTCTTGGTTCAAAAACGATAACATTAGTTATTGAAGCCATTTCGGATAATTTAGAAATTTCTTTTTTATTACAAATTATTTTTTGACCATCTTTATTAATGATCATATGAACTTGTTTGGTTTTAAAGTCTTCTTCAATCATTGCATCAATTATTGCAAAATCTTTATTACTCTTGATTAAATCATTATGATCTAAGGTTCTAAATGATCTAGCAAAAGATAAATAATAGATTGCTTCAACAACATTTGTCTTTCCAACGCCATTAGAGCCAGTGATAATATTTAAACCTTTTTCAAATTCAATATCTAAATTTTCATAATTTCGGAAATCTTTTAGTTTTAACCTTTTTATGATCATTTTTTCTTGATTACAAACTTTTTATTAAGCAAAGATATAACCATTCCATCATACAACTTTCTTCCACGGCGATTATCTAATTCGCCATCAACTAAAATCTTATGATTACTTAAGAACTCTTTTGCTTCTCCACCAGTTTGTATTAAATTGGCTAGTTTTAGAAATTGTCCTAGTGTCACAAAATCTGTGTAAATAAAGATTTCTTCCATCGACATTCATCCTTTCAAAATTATGCAAACTAATTATAACATAAAGCACAAAAAAAAGGAATATATAATATATTCCTTTAAAAATTATTTCATCTTGGTTAAATTTTACTAATATGTTCTTACAGGTGTTACAAGTTGAACATGAGATTCATCTTTGACATTTTTAATAATAAACGGCTTCATTTCACCCAAGAAAGCAATTGTAACATCTTCACATTTAGCAGCTTTAATAGCTTGCATAACATATAATGAGTTGAAAGAAACTTCTAAACGATCACCTGTATATTGGAAAGTAGAAATTTTTTCTGTGGCTGATCCAACTTGTGAAGACTTAGTAGAAACTTCAACAGAATCTTCAGTCATTACAAGTTTAACAACATTTTCTCTATCAACAGATAATAATGATACACGTTCCATCGCAGCAATTAATTCTTGAGAATTAGCTTCTAAAAAATATGAACAGCCATGTGGAATAATATGTCTAGTATTTGGATATTCCCCATTAATTAAACGAGTTACAACAATTGTTTGTCCTAGTTGGAAGACAACTTTCTTATCAGAAATAAACATATCGATATTTTCAACATCATCTAGTAAATGTGCAACTTCTGACATAATACTAGCTGGCACATTAGCGCTAAAATTAACTTTTTCGTTTAACACTAATGATTTTTTAGCTAAACGCGCACTATCAGTTGCGGTTGCGGTTAATTCTCCATCAACACAATCCAAATTTAAAGCTGTTAAGATTGGTCTTTGATCACGAGTGGATGCTGCAAAGGCTGTTTGATCAACTAAGTCTTTGAAGTTATTGTAAGTCATAGAAATATGTGTTCCTTGCATATCTAAGTCAACATCTGGATATTCTTCAGCTTTAATTGAATTTAATTTAAAATCTGATTTACCATCACTGATTTTTACAATCGTATCATCGATAACTTCAAATGAAACTTCTTTTCCTTCTAAACGACGAACAATCTCAGTAATAAATTTATTTGCAACTAAGGTTGATCCAACTTGATAATCACGAATTATTTCTTGATCTCCCATTTGGAATGGAATAGTTGTTTTAATTGTTAATTCAGTATTACTACCAGTTAACTCTAAACCATTATCTATCATATCTATTTTTACATTAGACATAACAGGAATTGGTGATTTAGAACCAATTGCTTTTGCTGCAATGGTTAAGCCTTTTAAAAATTGATCACGATTTATCGTAAATTTCATAATAATTCTCCTTCTTTGTTTTTTAAAATAATTAATAATAATAATGACTGTGAATAATGTGGAAAACTATCATAGCCATTAACTTTATTTATTATATCATAATAAATAGATAGTTTAAATGCTTTTTTCAAAATTAGTGAAGAAATCTTTATTTAAGTCGATTCTTAAGCTCTTTTATAACGATTTTCATTTGCTCGTTAGTTTTCAACTCTTTTTCCACTTTTTTTACCGCAGACATAATAGTGGAATGATCTTTGCCGCCAAAGCATTGACCAATTTTTGTAAAAGGCATATCTAATACATCACGACATAAATAAATAGCAATGTGGCGCGCCAAAGAAATTTCACTAGTTCTAATTTTTCCAGTTATTTGTGATGGTGTTAAATTATAATAATCAGCAACAACACGGATTATTTTATTTTCATCTAACTTCTTTTTCGCTTCTTTAGTGTTGATAATGTTTGAAAAAGACTCTAAGGTCATATTTAGATCAATATGACTTGATTGTTTCATATTTATTGCATAGAAAATAAGACGATTTAATCCACCTTCAAGGTCGCGGACACTATTTCCAAAGTTTTTAGCTATAAATTCAAAAACATCTTCATCGAATTTATCCACATCTAAACCATTACCAACAACTTTTCTTTTTAAAATAGCAATGCTTGTTTCTAAATCAGGTTGAGCAATACTAATATTTAATCCAGAAGAGAATCTAGTAACAAGACGTTCTTCTAGTCCTTTTAATTCTGTTGGTTGACGATCAGAAGTTAAAACAATTTGTTTATTAGCATTAACTAAAGAATTGAAGACAAAAAAGAACATTTCTTGAGTTTTATCGCGTCCTGCTAAAAACTGAATATCATCCACTAACAATACATCAATTGATTTGAAATAATCTTTTAGATTATCACTATCTTTATCTCCACGAACATAACGAATATATTCATCAATAAAATCATCACTAGAAATATATAAAATGTTTAAATTTGGATGTCTTTCTTTTATATAATTTCCAATTGCGTGTAATAAATGAGTTTTACCTAATCCCGAACTAGAGTAAAGAAACAAAGGATTATAAAATTTCCCTGGATTAGAGGCAATCATTAATGCGGCTTGTTGGGCTTCACGATTAGAAGGTCCGACAACAAATGTTTCAAATGTATAATTTGGCTTAAGAACAGAGTTCTTAAAGAAACTTGCTTTTTTTGTTTCCATAACAATTGGATGATTATCTTTCTTTATATCATCTGCTAAAACTAATTCAATTAGTAAATTTGTTTCTGATACTTCTGATAAAGTATCCATTAGAAGCGACATATAAGATTTTTCAATTAACGCTTTAGCAAAAGCGGAAGAAACAGCAACTGTAACTTTATTGCCTTCATATTTGTGAATATATGTATCGGCAAAAAATGTGCTATAAATATTATCGTCATTTAATTTGACTTTGACTTTTTGTAATGTTCTATCCCACAATTCTTTTAATGTGGATATTGTAACTGCTGCAGTAGGCATAATTAGTCCTCCAATACTATGCGAAATTATACCACAAATGTTGATAAAATTTAATAAAAATTAAGTAATATTTATTTTTCCACAAGAAAGCGTAAAAATAAGTACCTTTTTATCGTGTTTTCCACATATTCCACAACTTTTTAATGTGGAAAACTTGTTGATATAGTTTTTCGCTGTGGAAAAGTGTGGATTTGTGTAAAACTTTTTAAACTTAAACATTTGTCATAAACAAAAGCAATGAAATCAGCAAAATTTCTATATAAGTATTGACTTATATAAAATAAATCTTTAGAATTATTTACGCGTATATCTGTTTCGAATCGGAGGTGTGATTTATGAAAAGAACGTATCAACCAAGTAAAAGAAAAAAACAATCTGTACATGGATTCAGAGCTAGAATGGCCACTCCAAATGGTAGAAATGTCTTAGCGAGACGTCGTGCCAAAGGAAGAAAAGTCCTATCTGCTTAGTTTTTTCTTAGCCACTAGTGATTATTCCTAGTGGCTTTTTAAGATTATCAAAGGAGGATGACTATGATCGATAAAAAGCATCGTGTAAAAAAGCACGAAGATTTTCAAAAAATCATCCGTTCAAATAAAGTTGAGAAAAATCCATCTTTTGTTGTTTACTATGATAACAATGAAGACAAAATAGTTAGAGTCGGAATATCTGTATCAAAAAAATTAGGGAATGCTGTGATTAGAAATAACATTAAGCGTCAAGTTCGTCATATGTTTCATGATTTAAAAGAAAATTTAAACAACATTGATGTGATTATTATCGTAAGACAAAATTATAAAAATAATTCATTTCTAGAAAACGAAAAAATATTATCTCGTACTTTAGAAAAGATTAGGAGGAAAATAAATGAACAAATTTAAAAAATGGTTTAAGGCTTTCATCGCTTTAGCCTTTGTTGGATTTGCTATGTCAAGTTGTACTGCGAATTTTTGTTCTAATAAAGATAAAGCCGCTATGTGGTACACCGAATATGGCGCAGTGGAAGGAAGAAATAAATTAATTGAAGCAGCTAAGGAAACAAATGATATCCCATCTAATGAATTCTGGGTTGAATTTGATGCCAAGACATTAGAAATTGCCACATTAGAAGCAAATGCTAGAACAAATAACAAGGTGAAAGAGACACTTGAACACGATGGTGAGTTAGATGATCAACCACTCGAGACACAAATTTTAGCTAAGTTTGGTTATGCTTTATATCTTGATGACAATTATGCTGAAGCAAGTTCTAATGAAAGAGAATTATGGAAAAACTTTGATAAGATTGTTAATGATTTCAATAATGTAAGTTTAGAGAACGCTAAAAAAGGACCTACAACTGATTTTATTAGATATTATAAAAATCAACTCGAAATATTATCATCGTCATATCGTACGTGTATAACTCCAGAAGATGGAAAATTTGGTGGAAAAACAGGAATATATGATGTTGAAGGTAAATCTTGGGGATATGCTTGGAAGTATGGTGGATTATTTGAAGGACTATTTGTTTACCCGATTTCTTGGGGTGTTCATAAAATGTCCGTTGCATTTGGCTCAAATGGTTGGGGACAATTATTAGCAATTGTTTTGATTACTTTTATTGTTCGCGGATTAATGATGTTGTTTACATTTAAGTCAACAATTGCTCAAAATAAAATGACTGCATTACAACCAGAATTAAGAAAAATTCAAGAAAAGTATCCTAATGCTGATACAAATCAATATGAAAAACAACGCTTAGCACAAGCACAAATGGATTTATATAAGAAAAACAAAGTGAATCCAGTAACACAATTAATCGTAATGATTGTTCAATTTCCAATCTTTATTTGTGTATGGGGTGCTTTACAAGGTGCGGCTATATTATCAACTGGTGATATCTTTGGTTTGGAATTAAGTGCTTCTTTAGGTAAAGAGATGATTAATTTCTCAAGTCCAAATCCTGGTACTTATATTACAGCAATAGTGTTATTTATCTTAATGTCCGTTACTCAATTAATTTCTATGAAATTACCACAATGGATGCAAAAGAAAGCTGATAAGAATGTTGCTAAAATGGGTAAAAATAATGCTGTTGATAAGAATCAATCTCAAATGAAGATGATGAATAACGTAATGTTAATTATGATTATTGTTATGGGTATTAGTTTACCATCCGCAATGGGTGTTTATTGGTTAGTAAGTGCGCTTATTTCTATTATTCAAACATTAATTACACAAAAAATTATTAAGAGGAAGAAAAATTAGTATGAAAAAGTATGAAGCAAAAACAGTTGAAGCAGCAAAAATGCTTGCTTGTGCTGAATTAATGATGGAACCTGAATCATTAATGTATGAAGTTTTAGAAGAAAAGAAAGGGTTATTCTCCAAAAAAGCAGTAATTCTTGCTTATGATTTATCAGATGTTATCGAATTTGTTGAGAATTATTTAAAAACTGCAATAGGAGAATTAGGTATTGAAGTAACAACAAAGTCTACTATCTCTGATGATGTGATTCGTGTTTCTTTATTAAGTGAAAGCAATTCAATCTTAATTGGAAAAAATGGTAAAACATTACAAGCTATTAACGAATTAGCCCGTTTAGCGGTATCTTCAAAATTCAAAAGAAGATTTAGAATTTTACTAGATGTTGGCGAATATAAAAACGACAAATATCAAAAATTAGTTCGTATGGCTAAAAGAGTTGCTCATGATGTTCAAAAAACAAAAGCAACTGCGACATTAGATCCAATGCCTGCTGATGAAAGAAGAGTTATTCATAACGCATTAGCTAAGTTTAAAAACATTAAAACTGAAAGCGTTGGCGAAGGTCATAAACGTCAAATTACAATTAAATATGTTGATTAATTAAAGAGAACCTATAATGGTTCTTCTTTTTTTGCTAAAATAGTTATAAAAGAAGGTGAACTTATGTTAGATACCATTGTTGCTTTAGCGACTGCTCCGATGAAATCCGCAATCGCAGTAATTCGTGTAAGTGGCGAAGAAAGTTATGATATAGTTTCTAAAGTTTTTTCTAAAGACATTACACAATTAACAAAACGACAAATTAATTATGGATTTATAAAAGATGATGAAGAAATAATTGATGAAGTAATTTTATTAAATTATATTAAACCGCATAGTTTTACAGGAGAAAATAGTGTAGAAATTATGTGTCATGGCTCTTTATTAATTGCTAATGAAATAATTGAATTATTAATCAAAAACGGAGCAAGATTAGCTACTCGTGGTGAGTTTTCTTCCCGTGCTTATATGAATGGAAGAATAGATTTAATACAAGCAGAAGCTATTAATGATGTTATTAATGCAACCTCTAAAGAAGCAAAAAAACTATCACTTCTTTCTCTTGAAGGAAAAACAACTAAGTTACTTGCGCCTTTAAATGATTCTTTAGCCGCACTTCTTGCTAATATTGAAGTAAATATTGATTATCCAGAATATGAAGATATTGAAGTAGTAACTATCGATAAAATCATTAGTGAAGGAAATAAAATGCATCAATATATTTTAAAACTTATTAAAGAAGGTCAAGAAGGAGAAAAAATCAAAGAAGGTATTAATGTTGCTATCGTTGGTAAACCTAATGTTGGTAAATCTTCATTATTAAATGCTTTATTAAAAGAAGATAAGGCTATTGTCACAGATATTGCTGGAACAACACGAGATATTGTTGAAGGTGATGTAACTCTTAAAGGTATTACATTCCATATGTTTGATACAGCTGGAATTCACGAATCTTCTGATGTTGTAGAATCAATTGGTATTAATAAAGCGAAGAAAACTATTGATCAAGCAGATTTAGTACTTCTTTTACTCGATGCAAGTAAAAAGCTAGATAAAGATGATCAAGAACTTATTGATCAAACAAAAGATAAAAATGTGATTATTGTTCATAATAAATCAGATATAAGTTCTAGTGTAAAGGGAATTAGTATTTCCGCTAAAAAAGGAGAGGTTGATTCTTTAATTGATGAAATGCTGAATAGAGTGGGTGTAAGTAACGAAAGTTTCTTAAGGCCTTCTTTAAATAATTCAAGACAAATTGGATTACTAAAAAAAGCCAATATTGAGATATTAAAAGCTATCGAAGATGCAAAAAATGGTTTACCAGTTGATTTAATTTCGGTTTCATTAACTAATGCTTATAATTCAATTCAAGCGATTTTAGGAAACGAAACAAATGTTGATATATCTAAAGAAATATTTGCAAGATTTTGTGTGGGGAAATAAATATGTTTTTTGATACACATTGTCACTTAAATAGTGAAGAATTATTTATAAAAAAAGATGAGTTGATTAAAGAAGCTCATGATAATAATGTCAAAATGATTGTTGTTCCTGGTTATGATTATGATTCATCAAAAAAAGTATTTGAATTAATAAAAGAAAAAAATATATTTGGTGCGATTGGATTACAACCAGAAGAAATAACTAAAGATAATATTGAAGGTGTATTTAGTTTATTTTCTTTAATACCAGATAATCCTAAAATTGTCGCTATTGGAGAAATAGGATTAGATTATTACTGGGAAAAAGATAAAGCAAAACAAGAAATTCAAAAACAAGTGTTTATTAAGCAAATTGAGATTGCTAATAAATATAAGTTACCAATTATCGTTCATTCACGTGACGCGATAAATGATACTTTAATGATTTTAAGAAAATATAAACCGCTATATGGAGGCATAATGCATTGTTATAGTGGACCAAAAGAAATGATGAATGACTTTATTAGTTTAGGAATGTATATATCGTTAGGTGGACCAGTCACTTTTAAAAATGCTAAAACTCCTAAAGAGGTCGCGGCTAATATTGATTTAAATTATTTATTAATTGAGACTGATTCTCCTTATTTAACGCCACATCCGTATCGAGGAACACAAAATGCTCCTAAATATGTAACTTTAGTTGCTAAAGAAATAGCAAATATTAGAAATGAAGACGTCAAAGTAATTGAAGAAATAACAACGCAAAATGCTATGAAAGTTTTTAAGGTAAAATATGAAGAAAATAATTAATGCTATTATTGTGGTGGAAGGTAAAAGTGATGTTCAATTTTTAGAGTCTTTTATTGATGCGGAATTTGTAATCACAAACGGAAGTGATGTTCCACGTGAAACAATAAATTATTTAAAGAATTCTTCTTTAAATAAAAAGATTTTAGTATTAACAGATCCTGATTCTCCTGGCAAAAGAATTCGAGATATTTTAAATAACGAAATACCTAATTTATTACATGCTTATGTTGATAAAAAAGAATGTATAAAAAAGCACAAGGTCGGTGTAGCGGAATCTAATAAAGAACATATATTAAATGTCTTGGATAATGTTATTGAAAACACTAAAAACGAACAAGGCAATTGGGCGATGGAAGATTTATATGTTCGTAATTTATGTGGAAATGAAAATGCGAATAAATTAAGAATAAAAGTTATGCAAGAATTGCATTTAGGGTTTGGAAATGCTAAAACTTTATTAAAAAGATTGAATAGTTTAAATATTAGTAAAGATAAAGTTGATGAAGTTATAAAGAAGGTGAATCTATGAATGGACCAGTAGCAAATAAAGAATACGTATGTAAACATTTAGATATTTATGATGTAAAAGCATTAAAAAAATACGGACAAAATTTTTTAATTGATGATGAATTAGCTAATAGTATTGTTGATAAAATTAATGATGGAGAAGATAAAATATTATTAGAAATTGGCCCAGGATTAGGTGCTTTAACCTATCATTTGCTAAATAAAAAAGGTCAAAAAATTTTAGTGGAAATTGATCCAGTTATGGTAGATCACTTAACACACCAAATTAATGATGAAAGTATTGAAATAATTAATAAAGATTTTTTAAATATTAATTTGAACAAATATGAAAAAGACATAATTGTGCTAGGAAACTTACCATATTATGTCACAACAGAAATTGTGGAAAAATTAATTAAATGCAAAAATGTTAAACAAATGACTCTTATGGTACAAAAAGAAGCATATTTCCGATTGATTTCTCCGATTAATACGAAAGAATATTCGCCTATTTCTATTTTTATTGAATATTTAGGCGGTAGTAAATTGATTCAAAAAGTATCAAGACATTCTTATATTCCTGAGCCACATGTTGACTCTTTAGTATTTCAAATTAATGTAACTAATGATCGAACTTATGAAAATGAGAAATTGTTTTTCCAAGTTACTAAAGCAATGTTTAAAATGCGTAGAAAAACAATATTAAATAATTTAACTGCATATTTAAATGATAAAAATAAAGCATTAGACATATTGAACAACTTAAATTGCCTAGAAACTAAAAGGCCAGAACAATTAGATTTAAAATTTTATATTAATTTAACTAATGAAATTGCTAAGAATGCTAAATAAATAGCATTCTTTTTCATTATTTTGATGCTTTTTGAATAATTTATATAGAAAGAGGAACAAAATAATGAATTTTAAAGTTGGAGATGTAGTGACTAGATTATCTCATAATAGTGATTGTGAATTTGTAATTTATAAAATTAAAGATAATATAGCTTTTTTAAAGGGGAAATGTACAAGATTAAATGCTGATGCACCATTAATAGACTTAAAACTAAGTGAAAAACGTAATGATTTAAATAACAATTTAAACTTAAAATTACCTAATTTTAGTAATAATACACTTTTTGGAAAAATATTACATTTAGATGGTGATTCAAATTTTTTAAAGAAATGTATGGAACTATATGCGCAATATAAGGTACCTGCGATTGGATATTATATTTCTGAAAATAATATGCCTTTTTCAATCAGTGATTTATTAATAAAACATAAACCAGATGTTTTAGTTATAACAGGGCATGACGCTTTATCAAAGAGCCCTTTTGCTAATGAATATATGAATTCTAAATTCTTTCTAGAGACAATTAAAAATGCTCGAGCTTTTCAACAAGATAAAGATTCAATGCCAATTGTTGTTGGTGGATGTCAATCGAACTTTAAATCATTAATTGAATATGCAAATTTTGCTTCTTCACCAGCTAGTATCAATATAGCGGCACTAGATCCTGCAATTATAGCTATTATGATTGCCACTACTTCTGTTAATGAATTGGTGGATGTTTTAGGAGCAGTAAATCAAACAAGCGGCAAAACCGCAGGAATGACAGGAATTGATACTCGAGGAGTTGCAAGAAAACTATATTAATTTAATAGAAAATATGTTACAATTTGTTTAAGAACGGAGGAAAATAAAATGAACAAAAAGAAGAAATTTCAAGAAGCAGCGGCGATAATTTCAATTGTGCTTAGTTCTATTTTTACATTTATATTTTTGATTTCATTTGCTGCTTTTGATAGAGCATTTGAAATTATTAAAGAACAAGTTGGATCTCAGTTGTCTGCAGAAGAACTAGAAATTTTAAAAAGAACAACTAAAGTTGTTATGATTATGGCTATTGCTTATTTAATTGCTATTATTGTTGTTTCTATTTTTGCTGAAGTAAAAACTATAAGACAAGAAAGATCAAAAGGATTATTTATTACTATTCTTGTCCTTAACGCTATTGCAACGTTATTCAGTTTATCTTCAAGTATTTTCGTTGCATTGTTATTTGCTGTTCCTGTTGCGTTTTCCATTGTGGTTTTATGTTTAAAAGATTCTCAACCAATGGGACCAATAGAATATACAGAAACTAATTATGTGAGAAATGATGAAATTAACCAATAAATTGTAGTTGAAAAAGCCCCTTTTTAGGGGCTCTTTTTTTATAAAAGAAAAAATGTAATGAAAACACATTTATATATATTTATAAATATGTTACAATCTTATCGCTAACTAAAATATAATCGAGGAAATTAATATGATTGTAAAAGCTTATGCAAAAATAAATTTAGCCTTAAAAGTTAAAGGCAAAACAAAAGATGGATATCATGAGTTGGATATGGTAATGTTACCTCTTGAATTACATGATTCAATAGATATTTCTTTATTACCAGATATATATGAAACATATGTAACATGTGACGATTTTTCTTTGGAAACTGGAGAATATAATTTATGTAGTATTGCTGTCCGTAAAATGAAAGAAAAATTTAATATAAATAAATCATTTAGAATACATATTCATAAAAATATCCCTATTGGTGCAGGATTAGGCGGAGGATCTGCAAATGCTGCCGCGGTAATTCGCGCGATTAAAGATTTATTAAAATTAAAAATAAGTGTTCAAGATGAATTGGAAGTTGCTAAATCAATTGGGGCAGATGTTCCTTTTTGTTTATTTAATACTCCTAGTAGATCAGAAGGAATTGGCGAAAAACTTACACCTATCATTGTTCAAAAAGAATATTTTGTCTTATTAATTAAGCCAAAAAGAGGACTTTCTACTAAAGAAGTTTATGTAAAATATGATGAAGTTGGTTCTTCTTCTAATCCTAAGGTTGATAAACTGGTTCAAGTATTAAAGCAAGGAAAAACAGAAGAAATACCAAATTGTTTTGGAAATGATTTAGAAAAAGCATCAATTACACTTCTTCCAGAAATTCAAAATGTTAAAGATGAATTAAAAGCACACGGATTTGAAATAGTTTTAATGTCTGGATCTGGATCAGCAGTCTTTGCCTTATCTGAAAATAAACATATGATTGAAAAAGAGGCTAAAAATTTAGAGAAAAAAGGTTATAATGTATTTATAACTAAAATATTAAAGTAAGAGGTATAACAAAATGAAAAATTACGCAGTCATTTTAGCAGCAGGAAAAGGAACAAGAATGCGTTCCTTAGATGAATCAAAATCTAAAGTTAGTTACGAAATTTTAGAAAAACCTTTAGTTAGATATGTACTTGATGCATTAAAACCATTAAATTTTGAAAAAATTATTACAGTTGTTGGATTTGGCGGAGAAGTAACTAAATCTTTAGTAAAAGATAGTTCCGAAATCGTTTGGCAACATGAGCAAAAAGGAACAGGACATGCTGTTATGCAAGCCGCTCCTATTCTTGAAGGTAAAGAAGGATATACTTTAGTATGCTGTGGTGATACACCAGTAGTAACAAAAGAAACTTTTGAAGCTTTGTTAAATAAACATATTAATGACAAGAATTCGTTAACACTTTTAACCGCTATTGTTGATAATCCAAAAGGTTATGGACGTATTAAACGAAACGAAGATGGAAGCCAAGTTGAAGCAATTGTGGAACAAGCAGATTGTGATGATGTAATGGATAAAGTTAAAGAAGTTAATGCTGGAATGTATGTGTTTGATAATGTTGAATTATTTAAACATCTTCATAATTTAAAAACAAATAATAAACAAGGTGAATTTTATTTAACTGATTTATTATATATGTTTAGAAAAGAAGGCTTAAAAGTAGGAGCATCTATCTTATCAAATCCAAATGAAATGATGGGAGTAAATAATCGTGTTCAATTATCAGAGGCTGGCTCTGTAATTCAAGCAAGAATTAATAAAGAATTAATGCTAAGCGGAGTAACAATTATTGATCCAAAATCTACTTATATTGGACAAGATGTGAAAGTAGGGCAAGATACTATTATTTATCCTAATACACATATTTATGGAAATACAATTGTTGGTCATAGTTCAGTGATTGGTCCTAATAGTGTTATAAAAAATGCTAAAATAGGCAATAAATGTATTATAAAGTCGTCTTTTATAGAAAACAAAGAAATAAAAGACGCTGAAATTGTCGGTCCTTTTGAAAATATTAAATAAAAATGTTTAAATATTGTTAAAAAATTTTATATAATACAAGTAGGAGGATACATTAATGGCAAAAAGATATGTTATTACTCATCGTAAAGATGATGGAGTTTGGCAAGTAAAGTTAGCCAAAGGAGCAAAAGTTATTAAATTGTTTAACACTCAAAAAGAAGCAATTGATTATGCTGAAGCGTTAGCGGAAAACCAAGATGGATCTATTACTATTCATAAAAAAGATGGTAAAATTAGAAAACAAAATTATCAACAAAAAAAGCCTGCTAAAGAGGAAGAACCTGAAGTTGAAGAAGTAAAAGAAAAAAAGGTTGAACCAAAAGAAACAAAAAAAAACAGTAAAGAAAGTTGCTCCAGCCCCAAAAAAGGAAGAGGCAAAACCAGTTGCAACTAAAAAAGTTGAGAAAAAAGAAACAAAAAAGAAAGTTAGCAAGTAATTGCTAATTTTTTTTTGCAAAAAATCTAAAAAAAACTTAATAATTAGTTTATAAAAAAAGTGGATATTACCATAAGAGTAACATCCACAATTTTTTATTAATTTAATAGATTATTTTCTATTCTTAATAGCAGCTTGAGCAGCAGCTAAACGTGCAACTGGTACACGGAATGGTGAACATGAAACATAATCTAATCCAGCCTTATGGTAGAATTCGATTGAGTTAGGTTCGCCACCTGTTTCACCACAAACACCGATGTGTAATTCAGGTCTTGTTGAACGGCCAAGTTTAACAGCCATATCAACTAATTTACCAACACCGTGTTGATCAAGTGTCTTGAATGGATCTTCTTCGAAAATCTTGTGTTCGTAATAATCTGGTAAGAACTTAGCAGCATCATCACGAGAGAATCCGAAGGTCATTTGTGTTAAGTCGTTTGTACCAAATGAGAAGAATTCAGCTTCTTGAGCGATTTCATCAGCTAATAAAGCTGCACGAGGAATTTCAATCATTGTACCAACGTGGTAGTGCATATTTACACCAGCTTCAGCGATTAATTTATCAGCTGTAGTAGTGATAATATTCTTAACGAATTTTAATTCTTTAACTTCAAGGACGAGTGGTACCATGATTTCTGGCTTAATGTCTAAGCCTGTTCTCTTATGAACAGCGATAGCAGCCTTAATGATTGCACTTGTTTGCATTTCACAAATTTCTGGATAAGAAACTGCTAAACGGCAACCACGGTGACCCATCATTGGGTTGAATTCATGTAAGTATTCGATACGAGCCTTAACTTGTTCAACTGTTCTATTAGTTGCTTTTGCTAATTCTTCAATCTTATCTTCTTCTGTTGGTAAGAATTCGTGTAGAGGTGGATCTAATAAACGAACGTTAACATTCATTTCACCCATTGTTTCATATAATGATTCGAAGTCAGATTGTTGCATTGGTTCAAGTTCTGCTAAAGCAGCTTTTCTTTCTTCAACTGTATCTGCCAAAATCATTTTTCTCATAGAGAAGATTCTATCTTTATCAAAGAACATATGTTCTGTACGGCATAAACCAATACCTTCAGCACCAAATGCTTTTGCTTGTTTTGCATCACGTGGAGTATCAGCGTTTGTACGAACTTTTAATGTACGGTTTTCGTCAACCCATTTCATTAAACGTCCGAAGTAACCAGAAGATAAGTCTGGCATAACTTTCTTAATGTCTCCAAGGTATACTTTACCTGTTGAACCATCAAGAGAAATTACATCTTGATCTGTATAAACTTTACCATTAATAGTAATAGTTCTCTTTTCTTCGTCGATTAAAGCTTCTTTACATCCACATACACAGCATTTACCCATACCACGAGCAACAACTGCAGCGTGAGATGTCATACCGCCACGCATTGTTAAAATACCTTCAGCGGCAACCATACCAACGATATCTTCTGGTGAAGTTTCAGCACGAGCTAAGATAACTTTTTCACCATCATTGTGTCTTCTTTCAGCTTCTTCAGCGGTGAAAGCAATTTTACCAGTACCAGCACCTGGACCAGCAGCTAAACCTTCAGCGATAATAGTGGCTTTCTTTAAGTCATCTTTATCGAATGCAGGTAATAATAATTTATCGAATGAAACTGGATCGATTCTTAATACAGCTTCTTCTTCAGTGATTAAGCCTTCATCAACTAAATCACAAGCAATCTTTAAAGCTGCAGCAGGAGTTCTCTTACCATTACGAGTTTGTAAGAAGTATAATTTACCATCTTCAACAGTAAATTCCATATCTTGCATATCGCGATAATGGTGTTCCATTTTCTTAATTGTTTCCATGAATTCTTTATAGACTTCAGGCATACGTTTATTTAATTCTTCAATGTGTAATGGTGTACGAATACCAGCAACAACGTCTTCACCTTGAGCGTTTGGTAAATATTCTGCAGATACTTTGTTTTCACCAGTAGCTGGGTCACGTGAGAATGCAACACCTGTACCAGATGTTTCGCCTTTGTTACCGAATGCCATTGATTGGACGTTAACAGCAGTTCCCCAAGAATAAGGAATTGAGTTCATCATACGGTAAACATTAGCACGTGGGTTATCCCATGAACGGAATACAGCAGTAACAGCTTCGATTAATTGAACTTTTGGATCAGCTGGGAATTCTTCGCCAAATACTGATTTATAATATGCTTTATATTTTTTAACTAATTCTTTTAACTCTTCAGCAGTAACTTCTGTGTCAAGTTTATAGCCTTTAGATTCTTTTAACTCTTCAAGCATTTTATCCATTGCAGTTCTAGGATGTCCTTTTGCAATGTTTGTAAACATTAAGATGAAACGACGATAGCTATCGTAAGCAAATCTTTCGTTATTTGTTTCTTTTGCTAAAACTTCAACGGTTTTATCGTTTAAACCTAAGTTTAAGATAGTATCCATCATACCTGGCATACTAACACGTGCACCAGAACGAACACTAACTAATAAAGGGTTCTTGTCTCCACCAAATGATTTTCCTGTTTCTTTTTCAACGGTTTTAATAGCTTCGTAGACTTGTTTAACTAAGAAATCTGGAAGTTTTTTGCCGCTTTCATAATAAAGTGTGCAAGCTTCAGTTGTAATTGTGAATCCTTGTGGAATTGGGACTCCAATGTAGGTCATTTCTGCTAAGCCGGCACCCTTACCACCAAGAAGTTCTTTACCTAAGCCATGAGCTTCTTTGAAATGATAGACGTATTTTTTGTCTTGCATTGTTTTTCCTCCTATTTCTACGTTTATGTAGACGATAAATGCTACGTGATTATAATATCATAGATATTATGAACTTGCATAGTTTTTTTATAATTGAAGCGATTTCATTTTGAATTTTTTTGTT
>URQK01000003.1 GCA_900549975.1 uncultured Mollicutes bacterium | reverse complement strand
TTGTTCCAACAATTGGTGAAGGGGAAAAGTTATTAAACTGGTTAAAAATATTTGTTACGAGTATTGACTTGGTCCATTCTAAAAAAGAGAATCGTGATGAATTAGTGACAAAATTTAAAAAGCGAGAAATTGGTATTTTAATTACAACTTCAATTTTAGAAAGAGGCATTACTATTGAAAATTTACAAGTAATTGTTTTTATGGCAGATCACACTTTATTTAATGATCAAAACCTTACCCAAATCGCGGGGAGAGTGGGACGCAAAATTAAATCTCCTACTGGCGATGTATATTTTTTAGCTTATGAACTTACTAAAGCGATGGAAAGATCAATTAATAGCATTAACGAAGCAAACAAACATTTGTAAAATTTGTTTTAAAAAATTCGAATCTATTAATCATAAGGCGGAAATTTGTCAAAATTGTTACAATAAATTTGAATGTATTTATGAAAATTGGAAGATTTGTAATATTGATATTTTGGCTATCTATCGTTATAACAATTTTTTTAAGAGTCTTATTTTTCAATTTAAAGGTTGTTATGACATTGAGTTGCGTAATGTGTTTTTAGAAAAACAATTACCTTTTCTTAAAATGAAATATTTTGGTTATTACATTGTTTGTATTCCTTCTAGTTTAGAAGATGATAAAAAAAGAGGCTTTAATCACGTAGAAGAAATATTTAAACTTTTGAATTTAAATTACATAAATGTTTTAAGGAAGAAGTTTGCTTTTAAGCAAAGTGATTTGCCTAAAAAAGAACGGGAAAAAATAATCGATAAATTAGAAGTGATTGATGGATTTAAAATTAAAGATAAAAAGATACTTTTAGTGGATGATATCTTAACTACAGGAAGTTCTATTAAATCTGCGATTAGATTAATTACAAAGTATCACCCTAAAGACATAAAAGTGCTAGTTTTAGCGCATAACTGTCGAAAAAATAGACAATAAGTCGAACGAAAAAAATTGAAAAAGAAGTACTATATTTTATAATTAGTTTAGCAGGAAAGGTGGTAAAACATGGTAGGCAAAGTTAAATGGTTTAATGCCGAAAAGGGATTTGGATTTATTAACCGTGGTGAGGGTGCTGATATCTTTGTTCATTATTCGCAAATAATGGAAGATGGATACCGAACATTAAATGAAGGCCAAGAAGTTGAGTTTGATTTACTTGAAACAAATCGTGGACTTCAAGCAAAAAACGTTGTTAAAATTTCTTAAAATCTAACATTTACAGGTCCTTCTGGGCCTGTATTTTTATTGTTTTACTAAAAAAATTAAATATTACATATTTATCAATGGAAAATAGTACCATTTTTTGCTAGAATATTTGAGTATGCAAGTGAGAGGAGTTTTATATTATGAATTTTATTGAAAAATTATTTCGTTTTGATCAACGTGCATTGAAAAAAATAAAAAAAGAAAGTGAAAAAGTCATGGCTTATGAAGGAGAGATGGCGGCTTTATCAGATGATGAATTAAAAGCTAAAACCCCATACTTCAAAGATAGACTTGCTAAAGGTGAAACATTAGAAGATATTAAATACGAAGCTTTTGCAGTAGCAAGAGAAGCAGCAAAAAGAGTTTTAAATCAATTTCCTTTCCAAGTGCAAATTGAAGGTGCTTTGGTATTAAATCAAGGCGATGTTGCGGAAATGCGTACTGGTGAAGGTAAAACTTTAACCGCTACAATGGCAGTTTACTTAAACGCATTAGAAGGTAAAGGTGTCCATGTTGTAACAGTAAACGAATACTTAGCTTCTCGTGATGCCGAGTGGATGGGACAAATTTATCGTTGGTTAGGCTTAACTGTTGGTATTAACTTAAGAGAATTAACAACTTCAGAAAAACGTGCAGCATATAACTGCGATATTACTTACACTACAAACTCTGAATTAGGATTTGACTATTTAAGAGATAATATGGCTCAAAGTGTTGATGGCCGTGTTTTAAGAGGCTTACACTTCTGTGTTGTTGATGAAGCCGACTCTATTTTAATTGATGAATCAAGAACACCTTTAATTATTTCTGGCGGCGCTAAAACACAATCAAGTGCTTATAAAGCCGCAGACTGGTTTGTTAAGAGTTTAAAGAAAGATCGTGACTATGTCATTGATTTAAAAGATAAGACATGTAATTTAACTGATCGCGGTAATGAAAAAGCTCAAACGGCTTTTGGTATTGCTAACCTTTATGAACCCCAATATCAAGATTTAGTTCATAGAATTTATCAAGCGTTAAAGGCTAATTACATTTTTACTCGTAATGTCGAATATATGGTTGATAGTGAAGGAGAAATTCAACTTATTGACCAATTTACAGGTCGTATCTTAAAAGGCCGTGAATATTCTGATGGTTTGCAACAAGCTATTCAAGCTAAAGAAAACGTTAAAATTAAAGAAGAAACAGTGACAATGGCCACGATTACATATCAAAACTTCTTCCGTCTATATGATAAGTGTGCTGGTATGACTGGTACTGCTAAAACTGAAGAAGAAGAATTTAGAAAAATTTACAACATGCGTGTTATTGTCATTCCAACAAATAGACCAATTAAACGTATTGATGCTTTAGATATGATTTTTGCTACTAAAGATGCAAAATTTAAAGCACTTATTAAAGAAATTAAAGAAAGACATGCAAAAGGTCAACCAATGCTTATTGGTACTACATCGGTTGAAATGTCTGAATATGTTTCTAACTTATTAGATAAAGAAGGACTTAAACACGAAGTATTAAATGCTAAAAACCACGCTCGCGAAGCAGAAATTATTAAACATGCCGGCGAAAAAGGCGCAATCACAATTGCCACTAATATGGCTGGTCGTGGTACCGATATTAAAATTGATGATGAAGTAAAAGCACTTGGCGGCTTATGTGTATTTGGTACAGAAAGACATGAATCTCGTCGTATTGATAACCAATTACGTGGTCGTGCTGGTCGTCAAGGTGATCCGGGTTATTCTTGCTTCTATGTATCTTTTGAAGATGACTTAATGGTAAGATTCGTACCTGATAATTTCCGTAAATATTTCTTAAAACTTGGTGATGAAGCAATTCAAATGTCAATGGCTACTAAAATGATTACTGATGCTCAAACTCGTATTGAAGGACAAAACTTTGATACTCGTAAGAGCTTATTAGATTATGATGATGTTATGCGTCAACAACGTGAAATTATGTATAAAAAACGTGATAAAGTTTTATTTACTAATGAAATTCACGAAATGATTCAAGACTTCTTTGAAACTACTGGTAAAGCAATTGCTAAAAAATCTGTACCAGAAGGAAGCAAGGAAGGCTTAATTGATGGCGAAAAATTATATAAATTAGTCACAGAAACTAACAAATTATTACCTCCAGATTCATTTAAGGCTTCAGCATTTAATGAAGCGCCTTATGAAGAAGCTGGTGAAGATATTACTTTCTTATTAATGAAAGAATATAAAAAGAGACGTGATGAATGGGGCGAAGAAGCTGCAAATGCAATAGAAAGACAAATTGCTTTACATTGCATTGACCGTAGTTGGACTAACCATATTGATACATTAGCAAGATTACGTGATGGTATTCATTTACGTAGTTACGCTAATATCAATCCATTACAAGACTATGTAAATGAAGGATTTGAATTATTCAACGAAATGCTTGAAACAATTGCTCTTGATGTTGTTGTTCAATTATTAACAGCAAGAATTCAACTTAGACCAGTAGAAGAACCATCTCAACCTGCTGATAAAGTAGATGTAGATGCTACAAATAATTCTAATTCTCAAGGAGAATAAAATGATGCTAGACTTAATAGCATTGAAAAATGACTTACAAAAAGTCACCCAACAATTTAATAAGTTGGGTGACTCTCTTTGACATTAATACCCTTTTAAAAAAAGTACAAGATATTGAAAATCAAATGACTATTGACGGGTTTTGGGATGACCAAAAACACGCATCAGGAATAATGCAAGAATTAAGTGAATGCAAAGAAAAGGTTGATTTTTATAATGACATTTCTAATTCAATTAATGGTGTAAAAGATTTAATTGAATTATGTGAAATGGACGAATCGTTACTTAACGAAACTAATATAGAATTTGAAAACTTAAAGAAGAAAATGCACAATCTAAATATGATGGTGCTTTTTTCTGGTGAATTTGACGGAAATAACGCTATTTTAGATTTTCATCCCGGAGCGGGCGGAACGGAAAGTCAAGATTGGGCAGAAATGCTTTATCGTATGTATATTAGGTGGGCAGAACAAAAACATTTCAAAATGCAAGTCCTTGATTATCAACCGGGTGAAGAAGCAGGATTAAAATCAGCTTCTTTAATGATAAAAGGAAAGAATGCTTATGGTTTATTAAAAGGTGAAAGTGGAGTTCATCGTTTAGTAAGAATATCACCGTTTGATGCTTCTGGGCGTCGTCATACTTCATTTGCTTCTGTGGAGGTTATGCCAGAAATTACGGATAACAATGATGTTGAAATACTTGATAAAGATTTAAAAATAGATACTTATCGTTCACAAGGTGCAGGTGGACAAAATGTTAACAAAACCGAATCCGCGGTACGTATTACTCATATTCCAACGGGAATAATTGTGTCTTGCCAAGTTGATCGCTCGCAGTTATCAAATAAGGAAATGGCTATGAATATGTTAAGAGCAAAACTTTATCAATTACAATTACAAGAAAAACAAAAAGAATTAAATAAACTTCGCGGAGAGCAAAAAAATATTGAGTGGGGTTCACAAATTCGTTCTTATGTATTTTGCCCTTATACAATGGTTAAAGACTTAAGAACAAACTATCAAGAGGGAGATGTGAGCAAAGTTATGGATGGGCAAATCGATGGATTTATCGAAGCTTATCTAGAAATGGAGGCAAAAAAACAATGAAAAAACTAGCATTAATGACAAAAAAAGAAAAAATGTCTCTAGTACGCAATTCCTTGCAAATTATTATGGGAACATTGATTCTAGCTATAGGGCAAGTTTTATTTATCGAACAATGTTCATTAGTTACCGGTGGATTAGCATCTATTGGTAATATTATTAATAAGTTTTTTCCATCTCAATACACTGTCAGTATTACAGTTGTTGTTTTGAATATATTGTGCTTTTTAGTTGGATCAATTTTCATTGGCAAAACATTTGCTGCTCAAACACTTTTATCAGCGGGATTTTATACTTTACTTTATCCAGCAATAAGTGCACTTATGAGCAATAACTTATTACCCTTCCTTCAATTTAACGAAATGAATGATTTGAATTTGTTATTGGCAGGACTTTTTGGCGGTGTTATAAGCGGAATAGGTATTGGAATATGTATGGCAGCAGGAGGATCAACAGGTGGAGTTGATGTGTTTGCTATTTTGATTTCTAAAATTACTAGAATAAAAGTTTCTATTTTAGTGTTTATAATTGATGGAACGATAGTTTTGCTTGGATTTATTTTTATTAAACCAGATTTTGTTTATTTCTTAATATGCGTATTGTCATCTTTTTGCTGCTCAGCATCATTAGAATTTGTATTTACTAGAAAGAATAATTGCTATGTAATTGATATAATTTCAAAAGAATGGAAAGAAATTAATGATTTTATTATTATAAATCTTGAACGTGGATCTACGATTGTAAATGTCCAAGGCGGTTATAAATTTGAAGATTATCGTATGATTCAAGCGGCAATTTCTCGAAATCAATATGCTTTATTATTAGATAAAATATCAGAAATTGATCAAAGCGCTTTTGTTATCGTTAGTAGCGCTAGAGAAGTAAATGGTGAAGGCTTTCAAAATTTACCTAAAAAGAAACAAGTAAGAGGAGATAGTAATAATGAATCCGAAAAATAAAAAAATGAACAGCACTTTAATGGTTTGCGGTGCATTATTAGTTGGAACCATTTTAGGCGGAGTTTGTGTTAAAATTTCTTATGCTAAATATGATAATCCATATATTCAAAAAATAGTGAATATGTTTTATACCATGAAAGATGAATGGCTATATAAATCTGATTATGATAATTTAGATGAATATTTAAGTGATTTAGCGATTGCTGGACTTAATTCTAATAAAGACCCATACACTTTTTATACAAGTTCTATTGAAGAACAAGGATTAGGAATTGTAACTAGAGGAGCAGGATTTGCACACACTTATTATGGCGGGAATCGTATTATTAGTATGGTTTATGATAAGTGCCCTGCTAAAGATGCTGGACTAGAAGTTGGTGATGTTATTGTAGGAGTGTATGATAGTAGTACCAATGAATTAGTAAAATTTAAAGATTTAAGTATTGGAGAAAGTACGACTCTAATTACTAGCAATGACGATGATACAATATCATTAGAAATAGAATCTAAAGGTAAAATTGTTATTACAAAAGCAAACTATACACAATATGCCACACAATACAATGTGTTTAAAAATAGTAAAGAAGAAGTTGTTGTTGATATGAAAATTAATAATTTTTTAGATCGTTATTTAGTGAGTGATGTAAAAGAAGATTTAGATAAAGTATTAGAAAAATATGGCACCATTGATCGTTTATCAATAGATTTAAGAAATAATGGCGGAGGTTATGTTGACTTAGCTATAAACTTATCAAGTTTATTTATACCTAAAAATAGTACAATTATGAGTATTAAATTAGCAAATGGACAAAAAAGAACATATAAAAATAATGTTAATCCTATTTATGATAACATCAAAAAAATCAATTTAATTCAAAACGAAGGAACAGCTTCGGCATCAGAATTATTTATTTTAGCTTTAAAAGATAATTTACCAGAATCACAAGTTGATGTTTTGGGCTCTACATCATATGGTAAAGGCATTATGCAAAATGTTAAAACAAATAAGGATGGTTCAGTTCTAAGATATACTTTTGCGGAAACTTATTCCCCAAATGGTTATTCGATTCATGGAAAAGGAATAGAACCGACAGTTGCGAATGGAAACTATAAAAATATGTATGCTTATTATGGTGAGACAGGATTTGTAACTAAAGATGTGAAAGAAAAAATTATTGAACAAATTAATTGTGTTTTAAATACTAGCTACACTGATTATAATGAAGCATTAAATGCTTTTTTAAGTAGCCAAGGATTAAGCGAACAAGAATTTACCTATCATATTGGAAGATTACTTCAACAAATGGCTTATGATGTTTATGTAAATAATGAGCAAAAAGCTTATAAACAAGCTTTGGAGAAATAAAATGGAATACCGTAAATTTGAATTAATATCAAAATATTCACCAACGGGAGATCAACCACAGGCAATTGAAAAATTAGTTAATGGTATAAAAGATGGAAAAAAAATGCAAGTTTTATTAGGCGCTACCGGAACTGGAAAAACTTTTACAATTTCTAATGTTATTGCTAAAACTAATAAACCAACGCTTGTTTTAGTCCATAACAAGACTTTAGCGGGACAACTATACGCAGAATTTAAAGAATTATTTCCACATAATCGTGTGGAATACTTTGTATCAAACTTTGATTTTTATCAACCAGAAGCTTATATTCCTAAATCTGATACTTATATTGATAAAAATGCGGTAATGAACGAAGAAATCGAAATGTTAAGAACATCCGCAATTAACTCCGTGTTAGAAAGAAGTGATACGATTGTTGTGGCCTCTGTAGCCTCTATTTATGGCTTAACTGATCCAGATGAATATCGTAACCTTTCTTTTAGTTTACGCGTTGGCGATGTGATTGATCGTAATAAATTATTTAAGTCATTAATAGAAGGGCAATATAAAAGAAATAATTATGAATTAGTGCCAGGATCATTCCAAGTAAAGGGTGATATTATAAATATTGCACCAGCCTCTAATGACTCATTTTATATTAAAATTGATATGTTTGATGATGAAATTGAAGCAATTTCGAAAGTAGAAACACTTACTGGAGAAGTTATGCACACTTATTCCACATATCCTATTTTTCCAGCCTATGGGCATGCATCAAGTCGTAGAAGAATTAATGAAGCTCTTCCTCATATTGCCGATGAAATGATTGACCGCATTAAATACTTCCAAGATAACAACAAATTACTTGAGGCACAACGTATTGAAATGCGTACAAGACAAGATATGGAATCACTAATGGAATTCGGTATATGTCCAGGTATTGAAAACTATTCTCGTCACATTGATGGAAGAAAACCAGGAGAAAGACCTTTTACATTATTAGATTATTTTCCCAAAGATTTCTTACTAGTAGTGGATGAATCGCACGTTACACTCCCGCAAATTAGAGGTATGTATAATGGTGATAGGTCACGTAAAGAAACGCTAGTGGAATATGGTTTCCGTTTACCATCAGCGTTAGATAATAGACCGCTTAAATTTGAAGAATTCGAAGCATTAATGCCACAAGTAATATGTGATTCGGCAACACCTGGTGATTATGAACTTAATCGTGTAAATCATGAAGTTATTGAACAAGTAATTCGTCCAACAGGTTTATTAGATCCACGTATTGAAGTACGTCCAACAAGAGGACAAATTGATGATTTAGTAGATGAAATTAGAAAGCGTATTGAAAATAAAGAAAAAGTAATGATTGTTACTTTAACAATCAAAATGGCGGAAGATTTAACAGCTTACTTAAAAAATTGTGATTTAAAAGTTGCTTATCTTCATAATGAAACTAAAACATTAGAAAGAACACAAATCATTTATGAACTTCGTAAAGGCAAATATGATGTTTTAGTGGGTATTAACTTATTAAGAGAAGGATTAGATATTCCAGAAGTATCTTTAGTTGCGATTTTAGATGCTGATAAAGAAGGATTCTTACGTTCTAATCGCTCATTAATTCAAGTTATTGGTCGAGCGGCAAGAAACGCAAATGGGCTGGTTATAATGTATGCGGATAAGATTACAGATTCGATGCGTTACGCAATTGACGAAACAAATCGAAGAAGAACAATTCAAAATGCTTATAACGAAGAAAATGGTATTATTCCAACCACCATCAAAAAAGAAATACATATGCCTATTAAAAATCAAGATGTTGAGAATATTAATGCATTAGCAAGCAAAGGCAAGAAATCTAAAAAACAACTTGAGATGGAAATACGTGACTTAGAAAAACAAATGCGTGAAGCGGCGAAAAACCTTGATTTTGAAAAAGCGGCTGAAATTCGTGATATTGTTTTAGAGTTAAAAGCGGAATTATAAGTAGGTGAGAAACAATGATTAAACTTTTAGTGCGAAAATGTATTAAAAATTATGAAAATACTAATGATCCTAAAGTACGAGAAAAGTATGGAGTATTAGGCGGGGTATTAGGAATAATTTGTAATATTATTTTATTTGTTATAAAAATTATAATTGGAACGATAGTTATGTCAAGTTCTATTGTTTCTGATGCTTTTAATAACTTATCCGATATGGGATCTAATTTAGTAAGTACAATAAGTGCAAAACTATCAAGCAAAAAGCCAGACAAAGATCATCCTTTTGGTCATGGCAGATTAGAATATATTGCCTCATTAATAGTTTCGTTTTTAATTATTTTTATGGGTTTACAAATTGTTATGACTTCCACAACTACTTTAATAAAAGTTTTTAAAGGAGAAGAAACCGTTAATTATAATTTAGACTGGATTTTGATAGGTATTTTATTTGCCTCGGTTTTGATAAAGGTATGGATGTTTTCTTACAATATGTATTTAAGTAAGAAAATAAATTCACCTGTGTTAAAAGCCGCGGCGATTGATAGCATTTCTGATGTTATTACTTCTTTGGTTATAATTGTTACTACAATAATTGGCGCTTTGTGGTTAAAAACATTTCCTTTAGATAGTGTTTTATCTATTATTGTTGGTTTAATTATTGCTATTAATGGATTAAAAATTACTATTGAAACTATTAGTGATTTATTAGGAAAACCCGCTGATCCTGAAATTGTTGATAAATTAGATAAACTAATTTGCTCAGGGAAAGGCGTTTATGGCACCCATGATTTAATAATTCATGATTATGGTCCAGGAAGAATGATGGCTTCCGCACATGTTGAAGTATCTGATAAAGATAATATTGTAGCCGCTCACGAAATGATTGATGAATTAGAAGTTAGAGCAATGAAAGAGTTACAAATTCCGCTTGTTTTACATATGGATCCAATTAGTATTGATGATCCTATTGTTAATGATTTAAGGGATATTGTCCATAAAACAATCACGGAAATGAATGATAAATTAAGCTTTCATGACTTAAGAATTACTAATGGAGAAAATCGTATTAATGTAATTTTTGATTTGGTTATTCCTTATGAATATGTAAAATATGAAAAAGAATATGTTTCAAAAATAAAAGAAGCAATTAAACAAGAAGATAAACGATTTATTGCAGTTATTAAAATAGATCACTAGTGCTTTAATTTTATTTATGTGTGTACAAAAATGTTAACAATACTCATAAAAAATAAGCATTTATAAACATAAATTTAACAAAATCCAAAAATAATATCAAAAAAGTGTTTTTTTACGTAGTAAAATGTTGTAATATATATAAGCAAACAATAGTTTAGGAGGTAGACATATGTTTTTAGCAGATTCAAATGGTATGCATTGGCTTGACATTGTATTCTTAATTGTCGCCGTTATATTAATTATACTTTCATTACTTCAAGGTGGTAAATCAGATGGTGCATCTGGTGCTATCACAGGTGGAGGATTAAACATTTTTGCTAAGCAAAAAGAAAGAGGATCAGAAAAAGTTGTTTCAATTCTTACTTTTGCTTTTGCAGTTTTATTCTTCTTTTTAGCAGTAATCGTTGATTACGTTATCTAGAAAATTGATGTTTTGAAAGGGTAGTTTTAACTGCCCTTTTTTATTGCTCGAAAGGATGTGATTAAAATGCACGAAAAAATTATAAATTATATTAAGGATAATCCTTATTGTAAGATGGGAGATATATGTTCAATTTATGATGGTAAGAAAAATGAATTAATGAACATAATCAATAATTTAGTAGTGGAAGGAGATATTATTGAAGAAGATAATACATATCTTACTCCATATAATTTAGGACTTATTAAAGCAACAATAGTTAGTGTTAAACATCACTATGCATTTGCTAATATTTCTGATACGGATGAAGATGTTATTATTGAAGAAAAATATCTTCATAATGCTTTACTTGATGATGTGGTTTATTTACGTTATGAAGTAATGTTTGAAGTCGTTAAAGTAATTAAAAGAGAACGTCAATATGTTGTGGGTGAGGTTCATAAAAGTTTTGGTACATCATATTTACTTGTTAATGGCATTGCCACAGACGGAACTAAGTTTATTATTAATAACTATGAAGGCTATAATGAAGCAATTGTAAAATGTAAAATTGAAGAAATTGAAAAAGATTCTATTATTGTTAGCGTTATTTCTAAATTAGGAGATAAAAATGCTCCAGGAGTGGATATAACTCGCATTTTATTAGAACATGATTGTCCAGTTGAATTTAGTGATGAAGTTAATGAAGAATTAACTAGAGTTCCGTTAGAAGTTAAAGAAAGTGATTTAGTTAATCGTCTAGATTTGCGTAATGAATTTATTGTTACCATTGATGGTGAAGATGCTAAAGACTTAGATGACGCTGTTAGTGCTTCAAAAGAAGATTATGGCTATTTAGTAGGCGTTCATATTGCTGATGTTTCTAATTATGTTAAAGAATATAGTGAATTAGATAAAGAAGCACTTAATCGTGGCACATCCATTTATGTGGCTGATCGTGTCGTGCCGATGTTACCATTTATGCTTTCTAATGGTATTTGTTCCCTTAATCCGCATGTTGATCGATTAACAATATCGTGTTTAATTAAATTAGATAAAAATGGTAATGTTCTTAGCTCGGAAATAAAACCAAGTGTGATTAGATCTAGTGAAAGGTTAACATATACTTATGTAAATGAAGTAATTGATAAAGGACTTTCTTCAACAAAATTAGAAAAGCAAATTCAATTACTTAACGAAATAGCATTATTATTACGTAAAATTAAAGTCGAACGTGGAGAATTAGATTTAGCCATTCCCGAATTAAAAGTAATTGTGAATAAGGATGGAGAAGCAATTGATTTAACAAAGAAAGTTCAAAAAGCAGGAGAAAAACTAATTGAAGACTTTATGATACTTGCTAATGAACAAGTTGCAGAAACAATCTTCCGTATGAATTTACCATTTATTTATCGAATTCATGAAAATCCACCTGCTAAACGTATGGATACACTTATTGCTTTTGCATCTAGATTAGGATTTAAGCCTCATTTTGATGCAGTTAGTGTAAAACCTAAAGATATGCAAAGATTGCTTGATGATGCTAAATATTCGGATAAATATACTATTTTAGGACAAGTATTATTAAGAAGTTTAGCTAAAGCAAGATATGCCACGAACAATAAAGGACACTTTGGTTTAGCAAGTAAATGTTATACACACTTTACTTCTCCAATTAGAAGATATCCAGATTTAATTGTTCATCGTTATTTACATAAATATTTATTTGAAGGTAATATTCAAAATGCTTATGAAAAAATGGAAGAACTTAATTATATTGCAGAAAATACTTCTATGAAAGAGCGCCGTGCGATTGCGGTAGAGCGGGAATCTACGGATATGAAATGTGCTGAATATATGCGTCAATTTATTGGTGTAGATTTTAAAGGCTATATTACTGGCATGAACAATTCTGGACTTTTTGTCGAATTAGATAATGGGGTTTCAGGAAAGGTTGCATTTGAGACAATGAACGATTATTATTTTGTTGATGACAATTGTTTTAATGCTGCTGGAAGAAGAAAAGGAAAACGCTATTCTTTAGGAGACACAGTTGAAGTCACAGTTATTGATACAAATAAAGATGCGGGAGAAATTTCTTTAGAAATAAAAAGTGAAAAACGTTTTGTAGGAAGATACGCAAGACGCAAAATAGAAAACAAGAAAAATAAAAGGAGAAGAAAATAATGAAAAAATCTGTTTTAAAAAAATATGCTGAATTAATTGCGAAAACAGGTATTAATGTCCAAAAAGGCCAAGATGTAGTAATTAGATGTGATCTTGATCAACCAGAATTTGTAAAAATGGTCACCGAGTATTGCTATAAATTTGGTGCAAGAAAAGTAACCATCGAATGGTCTTATCAACCATTAGCAAAAGTTCATAATAAATATTGTAGTGTTAAGACATTAGCGACAATTGAAAAATGGGAAGAAGAAAAATTAAAACATAATTCTCTAACTTTACCAGCATTAATTTGGCTTGATAGTGAAGATCCAGATGGCTTAAAAGGAATGAATGAAAAGAAATCTGCGGAGGCTCAAAGAATTAGATATCCGCTTATTAAGCCTTATCGTGATGCAATGGAAAATAAATACCAATGGTGTATTGCCGCTGTTCCAGGTAAGAAATGGGCGAAAAAAGTATTCCCTAATTTAAGTGTAAGCCAGGCTATGGAAAAACTTTGGGAAGCAATCTTATATACATCACGTGTTGATGAAAATCCAATTGAAGCTTGGAAAAAACATAATGAAGATTTGTTAAATCGTTGTAATTATTTAAATAGTTTGAATTTAAAATCTTTAACTTACAAAGCAAGCAATGGCACAGATTTCACTGTTGGTTTAATAGAAAAAGCTTTATTTATTGGTGGAGGAGAAGAAACTCTTGGTAATAAAGTTTATTTTAATCCTAATATTCCAAGTGAAGAATGCTTTACTACTCCAAAAAGAGGAGATATAGAAGGAATTGTCTATTCATCAAAGCCTTTATCATATAAAGGACAATTGATTGAAAATTTCTGGATTAAATTTGAACATGGTAAAGTTGTTGATGTTCATGCTGAAAAAAATGAACACGTATTACGTGAAATGGTAAGTATGGATGAAGGCGCTACTATGCTAGGAGAAGTTGCTTTAATTCCTTATGATTCACCAATTTCTAATTTGAATATCTTATTCTATAATACTTTATTCGATGAAAATGCTTCTTGTCACTTGGCATTAGGTATGGGATTTCCAAATTGTATTAAAGATTTTGAAAAATATTCTTTAGAAGAAATTAGACAAATGGGTGTTAATGATTCCATGATTCATGTTGATTTTATGATTGGTACTAAAGATTTATCAATCGTTGGTACTACTAAAGAAGGTAAACAAGTACAAATATTTAAAGATGGAAACTGGGCTTTTTAACTAGCTGTAGTCATTAATCCATTATTTCAAAGCAGTAGGAGGAACATAAATGGATAATATTGTTAATTATGCAGAACAAACATTAGAAACATTCGATAAATTAGATTTTAAAACTGCAGATAGCCTAATTTTGTCTTGGGTTTCTTATTTCCATTGGCCAAAAGAACTTAAAAGTGTTTATAGTTGGAAAGGAATTAAATTAAAAGATCTTTTCCGTGCTGAATATTTCAAAGAACTATTTTGGGATGTATATGATCAAGAAGATACAAAGCGTTTGTTTGTTGCTTTGGTTGCTAGTCCAAGATATCGCAATGCGATTGTTAAAGGCTTTGTTGAGCGCTGGGATAAAGATAAAGACAAAGAAAAACAATTTTCCGCAATTAGTTTTCAATTAAATGAAAATGAATCTTATGTTGCCTTTCGTGGGACCGATTCTAGTTTAGCTGGTTGGAAAGAAAATTTTAATATGGCATTTCAATATCCCGTTCCTTCTCAAGAAGATGCCAAAAAATATTTAGATAAAGCCGCTAAACACTTAACAGGAAATATTCGTGTTGGTGGCCATTCTAAGGGCGGTAATTTAGCAATTTATGCTGCTGCTAATGTAGATGAAGAATATAAGAGTCGTATAACTAAAGTATATTCTCATGATGGTCCAGGATTTTTGGAAATGGCATTAAAGAGCGAAAACTTTATTTCTATTAGTGATCGCATTGAAAAAACTTTACCACAATCTTCATTAGTTGGGATGTTATTAGAAAATTGTGGACAAATGAAAGTTCTTAAAAGTGATCGTTTTGGAATTTGGCAACACGACCCATTTTCTTGGATGATTAAAGATAAAGATTTTATTTATATTAAAGCTATAACACCAAGTGCAAGGTATTTAGATCGTACTTTAAATATGTGGGTTAGATCAATGTCAGAACAAGACCGCGAACGTTTTGTTAATTCTTTATATAGTTTAATTGATGTGGATAATGTCAATATTCTTCCTCAATCACAAGAAGAATGGCAAAAGAGTTTACCGGTGGTTGTTAATTCTGCAACCAAATTAGATAAAGATACAAAAAACTTTTTAACTAAGACAGTTAAAACTTTATTACGTTTCGGAGTTCAAAATTTAAAAGTATAGATTCATAAAACTATGTTATTGTTTAAATAATTTGCTATAATCTAACAGGAGGGAGTTAAAAATGAAAAATAAAATTAGAACACTTGTTATAGTTAGTATTGTATTTATGGTATTTATTGGCTTTTTATACATTTTTCCACAGGATGTTACAATTTCTAGCTATCAAACAACTTTTGCCCAAATGGGATTTAATTTTACTACAGAAGACACTAAAAATGTATTAATACTTTTTGGAATAGCAACTTTAATTACTTCAATTGGCACAAGCGTTTATGCGTTGTTAGTCTTGAAAAAGGCAACGAAAAAAAGTGTATTTATTGCCCCAGGCATATTATTAATCATATTTAATGGTTTATTTGGTATTATTGCTGGCATTATGACACTTTGCCTAAAGCAAGAAGAAATTAACAAATAGAAAAGTTGTTACTACTAAGTGGTAACATTTTTTTATTATGGTAAGGCCTGAAATCGTGACAAAAACGATGAAATTGTCAGTCACGGATGGAAGGTAAACCACGTACTATGCACGTGAGAAACAAATTTATAAAAAAAAATTAACCTTCGATATTAATGATAGTGTTCGAAGCCATCAAAATATAATGAGGTTACAATGGAAAGTTAAGCACAAACAAAGTGGAATTGTAAGTACCACATTTTTTTTATCCCAAAATATCGCCGAAAAGCGATATATGGACAAATTAGATTGGATATACGTGACATAATAAAAGAATTATGTGGGTATAAAGGAGTAACAATACTCGAAGGGCATATGATTGCTTAAAAAATCAACAAAAAGCAAATAAAAGCTCTTAAATAAATATTACTATGATAGTAATGATAACATTATAAGTATAGATATGAATGGCGAAATGTTATATTATATAAGAGACATAACCAATAACATCATAGGCTTATTAGATTCTAATAACCAATTAGTAGCTTCTTATTCATATGATGCATTTGGAAATGTTTTAACTAAGGAAGGTGCATATGCCAGTAAGAATCCAATCTTATACAAAGGATATTATTATGAGCACACTATAAGATTATATTATTTAGTATCTAGATATTATGATCCTTATATAAGAAGGTTTATAAGCCCAGATTCTATTAATTATTTAGAGCCAACAAGTTTTGATTGATTGAATTTATATGTGTATTGTGGGAATAGCCCAATTATGTATAGCGATCCTAGTGGACATTTTGCATTGTTGACATTTGGAATTTTTGCAACAGTTGGTATTGTGTCTGCTGCAGTATTTTTAGGAGGAATCTCTCAATTAATATCAAACGCAATGGCTGGAAAAACCGGAAGCGAATTATGGAGAGGGGTTGCTGGTGCTACTGTATGATCTGGTGTGAATGCACTAGCGCTATGTTTACTTCCATTCACAGGTGGCACTTCATTGGTATTTGCTGCACTATTAGGAGCAAGTACTCAAACAAGTATTGACACGCTTGAAACGATTGCAAGAGGAGAAAAAGTAGACGGATGGCAGACTATTCTGGATTTGGTTTAGGATTTGAAATATATATACGCATAGATTGGGATAAATTAATTAAACAAGGAGACTAACTATTGTGAATAAAAAAATGAATTATTTAGCTATTTTTCCTATTTTTGGGTCATTTGTTTTGTTGTTTTGGCTTTTTATTAAAGCAATAAAAGATCAAATTAATAAAAAGGTATTTATGACATTCTTTTTTAGCATTGGACTGTTTTCTGTCTTAGTAATGTTAGTAGTAGTTTTATGTATAAACTTTATTTACTCATTAACGGGCACAAATGATTTTTTAAGTAATTATGGGCCTATGATAGCTTATATTATCACTGGTTATTTAATGAACTTGTTTACATTCATATTGATCAATAAAGAGTGGGATAAATTAGAAAAACATTAGATTTTATATTAATATCAAAATGCTTTATAAAATGCTAATTGCATTAAATAATATTCAAGCATTAATTTAATTGGCAGCACTTCACTTACTTTCAGTGACAACCCCACAAGGATTTACCATTGTAATCAATACAGGTGAACTGGTTTTGGCAATTGTATGGATTTATAAAGTTATTACGACCGGCGATACTAGTTCGTTCCCAGTGCCTGCGCTAGCTTTTTAAGAAAGGAAACAAAATTATGAAAAAAGATAGTAATAGTATATTAGGAGATATAGTCTTTGCTTTAACTTTGGCTTCTCCATGGATTTCATTTTATTTAGCAACAGTTGTCGGAGAATTTAACATATTTGGCATTGCAGGAGTTGTTAGATATTCTTGGATAATGTTATTGTTCATTATAGTTCCAGTTTTATCAATTTTAATTGGAATAAGATTAAAAAAAATGGGCAAAAATTATAAAAAGAATTTCGTTATTGCTTATATTTGTATACCAATATTAATTATTTTTGGATCATATAGATTTATTTTTAGAGAAGTCACTTCATATGATACTAGCATAGTGGCAGTTGTAGAAAATAAAACAAGATTAAAAATGCCTGATCAAGTAAAAGTAGCAACTTTAAAAGATACATATAATACAAGTTATGTAAAGATAACTAGCGATGAATGTAAAAAAACATTCGAAAATGAAATTAAAAAAGATTCGCGCTGGACAAAAGAATTAAGTATAGAAATTAAAAGTCGCCTACCATTTGATATGTCATATGAGACTTCTTTATTCGATTACTATGCGTTTTATAATGTGACTAGAAATGAATATAATAGAATTACAATAGGCGATGATGACGATTGTATATTTATTGAATATAATTGTAATTTACGCAAATTAGTCATTTTAAGTGATTATAAGATTAGTTATAGTTATCGTTAATTTTGTATATTCTTAACTTAAGATACTAAAGGCAAATCCGTTTAGTGTCTTTTTTTATGCCCAAAATCATATTGTTTTACTAGGTGATAATATGTACTATGATGAGAGCAAAGAATTAGTATTAGCAAAATTAAAGAGTAGAACGATGGGCTTAACAAGTATTGAAGTAAACGAAAGATTTAATAAAGATAAAACAAATGAACTTAAAAAGACTAAACACAAGACCATTTGGAAAATCTTAATAAATCAATTGTTTGATGCTATGGTGTTAATACTTTTTATTGCTAGTATTCTTTCCTTTTTCTTAAAAGATAATTTAGAAGGAATCATTATTTTAGTAATTATTTTTATTGATACAATTATTGGCGTAATGCAAGAATATAAAGCCGAAAATGCAATTGCATCATTAAAAGAATTAGCGCCAAATTATACGAAAGTATTAAGAAATAATAACATAACTAGTATATTATCTAAAAATGTTATTGTTGGTGATATTGTTGTTTTAGAAGAAGGAGATCTTATTCCCTCTGATATGCGTTTAATTTCTTCTTCAGGATTAAGAGTTATTGAATCTTCTTTAACAGGTGAATCATTAGCAGTTAATAAAAATGCTGATGTTACTTTAGACTCATCTACTCCTTTAGCGGATCGTATTAATATGGCTTATGCTTCTTCGCTTGTTACATATGGCCATGGCTTAGGAGTGGTAACTAAAATCGGTATGGATACAGAAGTTGGTCATATTGCCCATATGTTATCTAATCAAGGAGAATTAAATACTCCTTTAAAAAAGAAGTTAGAATCGGTTGGGAAAATTCTTTCAATAATTGGAATTGTCTTATGTGCAATGTTATTTATAATTGGGATTATTAATGGACAAGATTTTGAACCATTATTACTTACGTCAATGGCTTTAGCTATCTCTATTATTCCTGAAGGATTACCCGCAACAGCAACAATTGTATTAGCAATTGGTGTAGAAAGAATGGCAAAGAAACAGGTTTTGATAAGAAAATTACCATCTGTAGAAACATTAGGAAGTACATCGGTAATTTGTTCTGACAAAACAGGAACCCTAACTCAAAATAAAATGAATGTTGTTAAAATTGTAACTAATAATAGAATTGAATTAGAAAAATGTATGGCCTTATGTAACAATGTAAAAAAGCAAAATAATGATTTTATTGGTGACCCGACCGAAGTTGCTTTAGCGGAATATTTAAATGAAAAATATATACAAATTAATAATATTTATGAACGTTTAAAAGAAATAGCTTTTGATAGTGAACGAAAAAAGATGACTGTTTTAGTGAAAAATAATACATTTGAGGTATTTACAAAAGGAGCTGCAGAAGAAATATTACTTAATTGTAGCTATGAATATATAGATAATGCTAAAGAACTAATGTCTGATACTAGAAAAAAAGAAATAATCCAAAAATGTAATGAATTTGCTCTTAAAGCATGCCGGGTATTAGTGTTTGCTAAAAAAGAATCTAGTCAAAATGATTTTACTAATCTTGATAATAATTTAACTTATATCGGTTTGGTGGCTATGGTTGATCCGCCGAGAGAAGATGTTAAAAATATTTTGCTAAAAACGAAAAAAGCTGGCATTAGAACTGCAATTATTACAGGAGACAACCCCTTAACAGCGGAAACAGTTGCAAAAGAAATAGGGGCATATGAAAATAAGGCTATCACTGGATATGATTTAATGAATATAGATGACAAACAATTAGCGGAACTCACTAGAAACCATAATATTTTTGCCCGTGTTTCTCCTTATGATAAATTAAGAATAGTAAAAGCATTTAAAAGTAATGGTGAAGTAGTGGCTATGATTGGAGATGGAGTTAATGATGCTCCATCACTTAAAGCTGCAGATATTGGTATTGCCATGGGAAAAAGCGGAACAGATGTTGCAAAAGATGCATCTGATATGATTTTATTAAATGATGATTTTCCAAGTTTAGTAGACGCTATTTTTGAAGGAAGAAAAGTGTTTAAAAACATTCAAAAAGTTATTCAATTCTTATTAGCGGGTAATGTCGGTGAAATACTTACTCTTGTTATTGCCATGCTTTTAGGGTTCCGTTTTATGCCTGTTACTGCGATTCAAATATTATGGGTAAATTTAGCCACTGATACGTTGCCCGCTCTAGCTTTAGGTGTTGATCCCGCAACTAAAGACATATTATTAGAAAAGCCCAAACGCAATGATTCGTTTTTAGATAAACCATTAATTAAGCGAGTAATATTCAATGGTGTCATTATTGCTCTTATTACTTTGCTTAGTTATTTCTTAGGATTTAGAAAAAATCTTATAGAAGGATACGATTTTGAATTTTCTAATGTCAAAGGTCAAACTATGGCGTTTTGCGTTTTAGCTTTTTCACAACTTATTCATTCATTTAATCAAAGATCAAACAAGTATTCAGTTTTTTCAAAAAGTAATGGACATAATAAGTATTTAATTGCCTCTTTAATAATTTCGTTTTTACTATTATTTATCATATTGTTTATTCCGTTTTTCCAAAATATCTTTGGCTTTTCTACTCTTGATATTAAAGAATGGGCGCTTGTACTTTCTTTTTCTTTTGTTCCATTAGCAATTAATGAGTTAATTAAGTTATTTCGTCGTTTTAAATAAATATTAAAAAACTACTTATAATATTATTATAAGTGGTGCTATAATCTTATAGCGTTAGGCGGTGAAATAAATGAAGAAAAAAGATCGATATGAAGATATGTTAACTAGTAATGTTAAATTCCTTATTTTTAAATTATCAATACCGACAATTATTTCCATGCTTATTACCGCCATATATAATTTTGCTGATACATTTTTTGTTACAAAAGTAGAACACTCCAAAGAAGCAATAAGTGCGGTTGGAATAATATTCTCATTTATGGCCATTATTCAAGCAATCGGCTTTTTCTTTGGACATGGGTCTGGTAATTATATTTCGCGTTTAATTGGTGAACATCAAATAGATAAGGCTAAAAAATATGCAACGATAGGATTTGTATTATCTTTTTCTTTTGGACTATTACTAACTATTTTCGGATTAATATTTTTAGAGCCTTTAGCAAAGTTTTTAACCGCTAATAAAGATGAATATGTTTATTTATATGCTAAAGATTATTTGTTTTGGATTTTGCTTGGTGCACCATTTATGACGACATCTAACACTTTAAATAATCAATTAAGATATCAGGGTAATGCTTTTTTAGCAATGCTTGCTATTAGTTCTGGTGCAATATTAAATATACTTTTAGACCCTATTTTGATTAAACAATATGCAGTTTATGGAGCGGGTATGTCGACATTTGTAAGTCAAATACTTGGATTTGGATTACTATATATATGCACTACTAAACGAGATAATATTCATATTAATTTAAAATATTTTACCTTAAATAAAGAAATTATTGGTGTCATTGTTAATGGTGGATTTCCATCTTTAGCTAGACAAGGATTAAATGCTGTCTCTGTAGCGGTTTTAAACTTTGTAGCAATAAATTATTCTGTGGATTCTTTAGCGGCTATGACCGTCGTTAATCGTATTATGTCTTTTGCTATATCAGTTGCTATTGGTATTGGTCAAGGGTTCCAACCAGTATGTGGTATTAATTATGGTGCTAAACAATATGGACGTGTTAAAGAAGGATATTTCTTTACTACCTTTTTATGCACAATTACACTTATATGTTTTGCCTTAGTAAGTATTTTCTTTGGTGGATCTTTAATAAAATTATTTGCAAATGGTAATCAAAATTTAGAAAATTATGATGAGTTTATGAAAGTTGGTAAAGAACTACTAATTTATCAATCGATTGGCATACCTTTGTTTGGGGTTAACACTGCCACAAACATGATGCTTCAAACAACAGGAAAATCAGTTAGAGCTACAATACTTGCTATTGGAAGGCAGGCTTTATTCTTTATTCCAACACTATTTATATTTCAAGCACTATGGGGCTTTAAAGGCGTTGAATTAGCTCAAATGGTCGCAGATATTTTATGCTTTATCGTAGCAATTCCTTTAGCAATATCATTTTTTAAAGAACTAAAAATAGAAGATAAAAAAGAAGAGCAAAAAAAAGCAACGGTGTAAAAATCGTTGCTTCTTAAGTCCTATTTTTTTATTTCGAGTTTTCCATCAACTAAGCGGTTAGTGGATTCTTTATCAAATAAGATAATTCCATTTCCTTTAAAGTCAATATGAACTTTTTCATCAACTTTATAGTCGATAATTCCAAAGACAACAGAAGTTAAGATATCATTGCCTAGATTAACTTTAACAGTTGTTTCCATACCGGCTGGTAAAGTAGAATAGACTTTAGCAGATAATCCTTTATGTTTAATTTCAATGTATTCTGGTCTAATACCTAAAACAATGTTTTCATTTAATAATTCAAATTCATTGTTTGGAGTAAATATTGTTTCAATATCGTGGAATTTTATTAAATAGGTACCATTTTCTAATTTTTTTGCTGTTGCTTCAACAAAGTTCATTGCTGGATTACCAACGAAATCAGCAACGAATAAATTGTTTGGCTTAGCATAAACGGTTAATGGTGGATCATATTGTTGTAATAAACCATTTTTCATTAAACATACTTCAGTGGCTAAGGTCATAGCCTCTAATTGATCGTGTGTAACATAAACAAATGTTGAGTTAGTTTCTGTATGCAATCTTTTAAGTTCTGTACGCATTTCTAAGCGTAGTTTAGCGTCTAAGTTACTTAATGGTTCATCCATAAATAGCACTTTTGGATTTGGGGCAAGTGTTCTTGCAATAGCCACACGTTGTTGTTGTCCTCCTGATAATTCACTAGGGTAACGACCAACAAATTCTTCAATTTTAAGCATTTTTAATAATTCTTCAACACGAGTTTTAATATCTTCTTTCTTCCATTTTAAATTTTCTAATCCAAAAGCAATATTTTGATATACAGTCATATGTGGCCATAAAGCATAGTTCTGGAATAAGAATCCGACATTTCTTTTGGCTGGAGATATATTAATACCTTTTTCTGAATCAAATACAGTTACTCCATCAATAATAATTTGACCGCTAGTAGGTGTTTCTAGACCTGCAATCATACGAAGAGTAGTAGTTTTACCACATCCGGAAGGGCCTAATAAAGTTACGAAGCCGCGATCTTTAATGGTCATATTTAAATTATCAACACCGACAAATTTTCCCCATCTTTTGGTAACATTTTTTAAAATAATTTCTGGCATATTTCTAACCTCCTACACCTTTATCAATTGACGCTCCGGTTATTTTATTAACAAGTAAATTAATAGCCAAAACAGATACAATAATAATTAAGTTGATACCATTACTAATTTGTGTACAATCATATTTTTCATAGTTTTGTAGTACTGCTGTTAAAATAGTACTAGAACCAGTTAATAATACGAATAATGTTAACTCACGCATACAAGATACGAATGGTAATAAGTATCCTGATATGAAACTTGATTTTTGAATTGGAAATAATACTTTAACCATTCTCTTCCACCAAGGAACGCCAACAATTATAGCCGCTTCTTCAATTTCATTAGATAGTTGAAGCATAGCGTTTGTTCCTGATCTAGAAGCAAATGGTAAGAATTTAATTGACCCTACTATTATTAATAATAGTATTGAGCCGTTTAAGAAACTAAATGTTTTCGTATAAGAAATAATTAAATAAATAGTAGCAAATGACATAGCAGGAATTAAATATGGTAAGAAAGCAACATTACTTACATAATTTGCTAATTTGCTACCACGTCTTTTACTAACACCATATCCAACCAATATACCTAATGTACCAGCAACTAAAGCACAAGCAGCGGATATTAATAAGGAATTTAGGAATGATGACCATATTTCTTTATTGTGCAAAATACCAACAGAAGTAGTAATTGAACTTTCAGTAATTTCTTTTGTTGTCCAATAGTAAGTGGTAAATGTTGAAAAGTCTCCGGAAGTTTCTAAGAAAGATTCTAGAGCAAATGATATCAACGGAACAATTGCAAAGAAAGCGGCATATATGCAAACAATGGTAGTAACAATAGGTTTTCCTACTTTGCCTAATTTGACTAATGAAACTTGAGAAGATTTACCGGTAACAGTAGTAAATGACCTTCGGCTATTAGTAACCATTTGGTTAACCATTAAAATCGCAATACTAAATATCATTAATACTGTGGCCATTACATAACCTTGGCCTTTAAATTGCGAGCCATTAATTAACGACTTCATGCCTAGCGATAGTGTCATGAACTTTACTTTGGATCCTAAAAATTGTGGAACAGTATAACTACTAACAGAACTTGCAAATACTAATAATACTGTTGATAGTAAAGCAGGCATTACAATAGGAAGAGTAATACGACGTAATATCTTCATTCTTGAAGCTTTTAATATAGTCGCGGCCTCTTCTAAGTTTGCATCCATATTACGTAAAATTCCACCAATTAAAATGTAAGCAAATGGTGCGTAGTGAATGCCTAAACAAATAGCACAAGGCCAGAATCCATATACCATGGATTGTGGCACAGCAAGACCTGTCAATGATTGTAACAATCCTACTTGAGCTTGAGCACCGCTTAAATATACATTGTTTTTGAAAAAGTTTTCCCAGAACATAGCAATTGACCATGACGGCATAATATATGGAAATACAAATACTAAAGAAATAAACTTTTTGGCTGGGAAGTCAGATCTTGTAATAAGCCAAGCAATGCTTCCCCCAACGCCTACCGCAATAACACAAGCAACTAAAGCCATAAGTACAGAGTTTTTAAGTGGTATATAAAATGTATTTAAGGCATAATCATACTTTGAATAAAAGAAAATTGAATACCAGTGGTTTAAAGTGAATGAACCCAGCGTTCCTAATCGCCTTACTTCACCTTGGTGAACAATCACTGTATTATAAATTAAGAAAATGAGAGGGATAATAACTGTTAAAGACAAAATAATTGCGAATATAACAAGAATTACATTAGATGGCTTAGAAAAGTAACTTTTTAAGGCATTTATAAATTTTCCGAATTTTGTTAATTCTTTTTTATCATCTTTATTAGGACTATTGTTCTCATTTAAAGATAGTGTTTCATCCATTTTGAGACTCCTTTTCGTAAAAATAGGTGTAGCTAGTTAAAGAAGCTACACCATGTTGAAATTTAGTAATTAATTATTTTTTTTCGACAGCACGTTCATATTGTTTTACGAACATTGAAACATCTTCATAATTACTTGCAACAACTTCTGGATCTTCAATTACTAAACGTTCTTTCCACCAAGCGATTTCTTTATCATTTGATGCAATAGTTGTTGTTTTATTTGTTGAATAATATCCAGCTTTAGCACCCCACGCGTTTTCAAATCCAGCTTTAGATGTAATGTAACTTACTAATGCACAAGCAGCATATGGATATTTAGCATTTGCAGCAACCATTGAATACATTTTGTAGCAGAATCCGCCAAATCCATTAACAACTTTTCCTCCATCAGCATCTAATTCAAGAGATGGGAATGATAAGTTTGATACATCTTCCTTTTTATAACCATCTGTGGCTTTTAAGTCTTTGATTTTGTTATAGTTAACAAGTGCCATACTACCTGTTTCACCTTTTGCAACATCTTTACAAGCAGTACCATCCGAACTATGAGCTTGAGAATTTGTTAAGAATTCAGCAATCCATTTGTAACCAATGTTTTCGTATTTTGCTTCTTTAACATATTTTTTACCATAGAATGCTTCATAAGCTGTCTCTAATTTTTTAACCCATTCTTTTGATGTTAACATTGTTAAGAAGTTCATATTAACATTTTCTGTTGTAGGTGTTTTGAAAGAAGCATTTGAAATATGGCCAGTGTCAGATTTCGTTCCTGCTAATTGCCAAACATTTGTTAGATAATTTTTAAGTGAATGATCATTACTAGCAGTATTGTTATTATACATAAATATTTTGTTTAGATAAACTGCAGCCATAGGGGTTGTATCATCTTTAGCAATAGTTGTACTTGCTTCTTTTGGAATGAAGTTTAATAAATATCCAGGATCAAGCATTTCTGATTGAAGCATATTTCCATCTTGTAATAAAACCATATCAGCAACATACTTATTTGCTTGGAATGCTGTTCCTAATTGGTTATATAAATCAGCATCTCCTAATTTTGTGTTATTAACCTTAATACCTGTTTCTTCTTGGAATTTAGTAAGAGCTTTTTGAAGTTGTGAAGTATTTGGATCAATTGGAAAGGCAATGGAGTTTGATGAATAGTAGCCCTAGCATATATGATGATGGAAAAGAAAAATTTTCTATATGGAAAAGAATGTTGATTTTTCTTATTGATGGAATAATGGTTGTTGGTGTTGTTATTGCATTGTTTTTAACTGTATGCGATAAATCAATATCGTATTTTGCAAAAAATGAAGTTAATAATTTAAACGGAATGTATCAAACGCTTTGTGAACAAAAAGGAGTTCCTTATAAAAGTGGACCATATGGAATATATCGTGTTGATAATGAAAAATATATAGAGATTTTGGTTAATGAAGGTTTTAAAGAAGAAGAGGCTGTTAAAAAAAGTTATGAAATGGTAGATACCCTTGACGATTTAATGACAAAAGAAGACAATTACGCTACAAATTTTAATAAATTTTATTCAATTTATTTGCTTCATTTAACAACGACTATAGTTATTACAACATTGATTTTCCAATTTGTTGTACCTATATCAAATAAAAAACATCGTACAATTGGGATGATGATATTTAAGGCTGTTCCAGTTGATAAAGAAAATATTATCATCAAAAATACGACTCTTCTATTAAGATTTTTAATAATTTTAGTTGTAGAACTTTTATTAGCATATTTAGTTGCTAATTGGATGGCAATATTGTTTGTTGCTTTAGGTAGTTTTGTGCTCATTTCATTTACTAATAAGCGTTTATCTATTCATGATGCCATTTTAAAAATACATCTAGTTGATCAAACACAAGCATTTAATGAGTAATTTTATTTGTATAATTGAAAAAAAGTAGTATAATTACAACATATCTAAGGAGACTTACTATGATTGAAATTAAAGAAGTAAAAGGACGTAGAATGTTAAAACAATTTATAGAATTTCCTGTGAAATTATATAAAGATTGTCAATATTTTACACCTTATTTATATGATGATGAATTAAACAATTTAATACCAAGCCGTAATCCAGCTTCGAAATATTGTGAATTTAAACTATTTTTAGCATATAAAGATAAGAAAATTGTTGGAAGAATTTGTGGCATTATTAATAACTTTGCTAATGAAAAATATCATCAAAATCGTGTTCGTTTCAATCGCATTGATATGATTGATGATATTGAAGTTACCAAAGCACTTATTGGCGCAGTTGAACAATTTGGTAAAGAACATGGACTTACTGAGATTAATGGTCCTTTAGGATATTCTGATCAAGATAAAGAAGGAATGTTAATTAAAGGATTTGACCAATTAAATATGTTCGTTACATTCTATACTCATGAATATTATATTAAACATATGGAACAATTAGGATTTAAGATTGACGCCCGTTGGAAAGAATATAAAATTATGATTCCTAAAGAACTTGATCCGCGTTTAGTAAAAAGTTCGCAATTTGTACAAAAAAAGTTTGGTTTACATTTAGCAACATTTAAATCAAAAAGAGAATTAAAAAAGGAAATTGTTATTGAATTTTTAAAATTAATTAATACTTGTTATGCTAATTTATATGGCTACGTACCAATTGATGAAAAACAAATGGGTCATTTAGCTGCGCAATACATTCCATTAATTAATTTAAGATATTTGAGTTTAGTATATGATGAAAATAATAAAATGGTTGCAGCGGGTTTATTAATTCCTACCCCAGTACATGCTTTAAAGAAGCATAAAGGTCATTTATTCCCTTTTGGATTTATTGATTTTCTTCATGATTTAAATCACGCTAAAGTTTTAGATATGCTTTTAGTAGCTTGTGATCCAGAATATCAAAATACTGGCGCTATGAGTATCATTTTTGAAAATTCGATTAGACACGCTATTGAAGATGGTATTGAACATGCCGAAACTGGTCCAGAACTTGAATATAATACGAATGTTCAAGCATTATGGAAGACATTTGAGACAGTTAATCATAAAGAAAGAGTTTGTTGGTTAAAACCAATAGAAAAATAATATTAGCACTGGCCACAGTGCTTTTTATCTTGTTTATGGGTACAATAAAATTTGTAAGGAAGTGAAGTATATGTTAGAAGTATTATTAGATGCATTAATAGATAGTTTAAAAGTTCTATTAGTTGTTTTTATAATGTATATTTTAATTTCATTTTTTGAAAAGAAATTAGCGGATAAAATATCTAAAAAAAGTAAATTTTCAGTATTATTAGGAGCATTGTTTGGTTTAATTCCTCAATGTGGGTTTTCGGTAATTGCCGCTGATTTATATTTAAAAAGACATATCACTATGGGCACTTTAGTTGCGGTATTTATTGCGTGTAGTGATGAAGCTTTACCAATATTTTTATCTAGTAGTGATAAATTCTTAATGGCTCTACCATTATTAGGTAGTAAATTTATTGTTGCTTTCTTAGTGGGTTTCTTAATTGATATTATTTATACTAAATCTCATAAAGAAGTTCTTAGTCATGAAGAGCACTGTGAACATGAAGAAGAAGTTCATGTCGGATGTTGTCATCATGAAATTGAATCAAATCATGATGAAAATGAAAGCAAATTTCATAAATATTTATTACATCCTTTATTACATTCTTTAAAAATATTTGCATATGTACTTGTTATAAATGTAGTTTTTGGAATATTAGTTTATTATGTAAAAGAAGAAAATATTAGTGCATTTTTAACTCAAAATAGTGGACTTGCTCCATTATTTGCTGTATTGGTGGGTTTAATTCCTAATTGCGCTAGTTCGGTTATAATTTCTGATTTATATATTGCTGGCCATATTACATTTGGTACGTGTATTGCTGGATTAATTTGTAATGCTGGATTAGGATTTGTTTATTTATTTAAAAGCAAAAGTAATTTAAAAAATAATCTAATTGTCTTACTTATCGTGGCATTAACGGGTTTATTAATGGGATATTTATTGAATTTTATTTTTTGATTTTAGAATGAATAAAATGTAAATGTAAAATTTAGTCAAAGCATGGATTAGAAATAACATATGATACAATGGGAAGACCAACAACTTATAAAGGTAATAAGTTAACTTGGAATAGTAATGGTGAATTATTAACATATAAAGATGGCTCTGGTACTATTAATTATACTTATGATATTAATAGTATAAGAACAAAGAAAGTAGTTAATGGAAAAACACATAATTATGTAGTTAATGGAACACAAATACTACAAGAAAAAATAGTAGAAGGAACAAGTACTACAATAATAAATTATCATTATGTCTTGAATAAGTTAGTAGGCTTTACTTATAATAAAGACGGCGAGACAAGTAACTACATATATAGACGAAACATACAAGGAGATATAATCGGAATATATGATAGTTTAGGCAATGAGGTAGGAGGGTATGCTTATGATGCTTATGGAAAATGTTACGTAAAATATAAAGATAATAGTAGTGAAGAAGAAAAGACAATCCTAAATACCAACCCATTTAGGTATAGAGGATATTATTATGATAATGAAACAGGATTATATTATTTAAATGCTAGATATTATGATCCAAGTATAGGAAGATTTATAAGTCCAGATGTTTTAACTATATTAGATGAAACAAAAGGACAGATTAATGGATTAAATCTTTATATGTATTGTAATAATAATCCAGTTATGTATGTTGATCCGAGTGGACATGCTTGGTGGCATTGGATACTTGGTGGACTAATAGTTGTTGCGTTAGGTATTGCATTAGTTGCGAGTGCTGGTAGTGTGCTTGCTGCAGGTGTTGCTATATATTCTGCACTATGTGGAATAGCGTTTGGTGGTGCAACGACTACTGTTTTAAGTTTTGCATTTGTGGGTGCTGCAATGGTATATACAGGTTCATTACTATATAATGCTGTAAATATTGCGACATCAGAATTAAGAGGCTCTACTTATTCCTATTCAATAAATAGAATGGAAGAAATGGGCGGCTATGTACTTGAAACAACAGTAATGATGGGAGCATCATTTGGATATGCTGGCTATATTGCATACTTAGATCAATTATGGAAGCCAGATATGAGTTATGATGCGTATAGAAAAAAGAAATGGAAAGAATTAGCAAATATTGAAGGCGGAGATTTCCATGATAATGATAAAATTTTAAAAGGTTTAACTCCTGAAGGATATGTTATGCATCATCCTTATGGCAGATTTGGATCAGATTTATATCGAATTGAACCAATAGAAATAACAGAACATAAAGCAATACATCATGTGCTTGGTTATGGGAGAGGCCAAGGAGGATTTAGCCAGCCTAGAGAGATAATAGATGTATTAGGATGGCTAATGAAACTATTCTTCTTTAAATAATTAAATCAATTAGGCAAATATTTAAAACAATTCATATTTGCCTAATTTCTTGATACATTTAAAAAATATTGTTGTAAATATAATTACTAAATATAAGAATATCATGAGGAAATATAAATGAAATTATTTGAAAAATTAATTAATAAGATTAAAGAAAAAAAGTTAAAAAAAGCAGAAATAAAAAGAGCAAATGAAATATTGTTTTCGTTTGCGGTTGGAAATATAAATACACTTGATTTTTATAAAATGTATCAAAAAGATATTGCTTTGCAAGATGTTTTAGAAAATGGCAAAATTATGATTAAATATTATAAAAATGTCGATAAAGAAGGATATAATAATGTTCCAGCAAAAATAAGGTGGCATGATAAATTACATAACGCTAATCTTAATTGTTTGGATGACCGCTTAGAAGTATTTAGAGCAATCAAAATATATTTTGATAACAAACTGCGCAGAAAAAAGAGACCTGTTTATAAAAATGAAGATGTAGATTTATTTAATTTTTTAGCAGATGTCTTTCCAAGATATGCTTTGTTACCTAATTTACATTATGATTTTATTGATTACTTTTTAAGTTTTATACCGAAAGGTCTTAGTAAAACTAAGACTAAAAAGATAGCTAAAGAAAAAGCAAAAGAATTATTTAAATATGAAAAATATCCTCCAAGATGGATGCAAGGATGCGAATGGCCAATAATTGGTAAAACACCTTTAACTTTTTTATATCAAGATGGCTATCCGTTAAAAGATGTAATACATTATTTTTTTAGAAATGAAAGTACAAAAGAAATAATAGTTATTGAGCAACTTGATTAAATACTTTTTGAGAAAAAAAGATGACTAGTTGAGATAAAATTAAATTCATGATTTGAAGGATTTTTTAAATTAGAAGAATTATAAATCTAGCAAACATACAAAATTTAGAGAGTGAAGTTATTTAAGATTTTCAATAATGATATGTTAAGACAATAAAAAAGAAGCACACACTTAATGCTTCTTTAGTTCTCTTAAGTTTGTCGAGCGAGTTATTTTATTTAAACGTGCATAATTTTCATTTAATGCTCGTTCATAACTAGAATTATTGCTAGGTATATAGAACTTTGTATTTTTGATTAAATTAGGAAGATATTGTATCTTTTCCCATAAATCAGGGCGATCATAAGGATATAAATCTTCCTCATTTTTATTAACTGGTGTTAATTTTAAATAATCTAAAACATCTAATGGCTTTTCTTTTGCTAAATCCATCGCTCGATGCATAGCGTCACAACTTGCTCTAGATTTTGGAGAAAGCGCTAATTCGCTAACGATAAATCCTAGAGGAATAACTGCTTCAGGGAAGCCAACTTTTTTAGCAGCCTCAATAGCGTTATGAGTTCTATTAACGGCATTAGGATTAGCTAAACCAATATCTTCATAAGCAATAACTAATAAACGACGTTCAATAGAATCTAAGTCATTCGCAGCACATAATCTTGCTAAATAATATAAACTAGCATTAACATCAGATCCACGAATGGATTTTTGTAAAGCAGATACGGCATCATAATGGCCATTTTCATCATTATCTATTAAGTAATTAGGTACTTTAATTATTTCTTTAACAACATTTACATCAATATTATTTTTATATTGAGATAACGACAATATTTCTAAGTAATTTAAAGCAAAGCGCATATCGCCACCACTAAGCTCTGCGAGTAAGTTAAGAGCGTCATCTGTAATAGTGATACTGTTATTTAAGCCATTTTTATCACTAATTGCTCTTTTTAATCCGATAACAACATCTTCTTTATTTAATGGCTTAACTTCTAATAGGTGCGTACGGCTTCTAATCGCCGGATTAATAGCAATATATGGATTAGATGTAGTAGCGCCAATAATAAAGACACTCCCATCTTCTAAATAAGGAAGCAAAATATCTTGCTTATCTTTATTAAGACGATGAATTTCATCCATAATAATGATGGAACGATTATAAAGTTTTACTTCTTCAATAGCTTGTTCAATATCTTTTTTATTACTTGTAACAGCGTTAAGTTTAATAGCGTGTACTTTTAAAGTATTAGCAAAAGCTTCTGCAAGTGTAGTTTTTCCTACTCCTGGAGGGCCAAAAAATATCATTGATACAATGGTGTCATTTTTAACACAATTAGTTAAAAAGCCATTTTCCGATAATAAATCGTGTTGTCCAAGTACTTTATCTAAAGTTTTTGGACGCATACGAAACGCTAAAGGTGCTTTCATAATCATCAACTCCACACATTAATATATCATTTTTTTGAAAAAGTCTCTATAATAAAAGCGGTGATTATATGCGAGTTATTGTACAAAATGTTTTAAATGCTAATTTATCTATTGATGGTAAGGTTTATTCTAGTATTAATAGAGGATTTGTCTTATTAGTGGGATTTACTTATGGTGATAATGAAGATATCGCCTTAAAGATAGCTTCAAAGATTATTAAGTCTCGTGTATTTATGGATGAATCAGGTCTTACTAACAAATCACTTAGTGATATTGATGGCGATATTTTATCGGTTTCGCAATTTACTTTATATGGTGATATGCATAAAGGTAATCGTCCATCTTTTGTCAATGCTTTAAGACCAGAAGAAGCTAAAAAATTATATGAATATTTTAATAAATGTTTATTTGATTTATATCATAAAGAAATAAAAACTGGAGTATTTGGCGCTGATATGAAAGTAGCGTTAGTTAATGATGGACCGTTTACGATGATTTATGATAGCAAGGAGTTGATTAAAAATGACTAAAGTAATGATTGGATTATCAGGCGGAGTGGATTCCGCAGTTGCGGCATATTTATTAAAAAAACAAGGCTATGATGTCGTCGCGGGATTTATGCGTAACTGGGACGCTATTGCTAATGGTGATTTTTTAGGTAATCCAACTTTAAATAATGATTGCTGTCCGCAAGAAGCTGACTATGAAGATGCTAAAAAAGTTGCAGCTAAATTAGGAATAGAATTATTTCGTATTGATTTTATTAAAGAATATTGGGATGAAGTATTTACATATTTCTTAAAAGAATATGAAAACGGAAGAACTCCAAATCCTGATATCTTTTGTAATAAATATATTAAGTTTGATGCTTTCTTAAAATTTGCTAAATCAAAAGGTTGCGATTATATCGCTACAGGACATTATGCTAAAAGAGTTGATAAAGATGGAAAAACTTTTCTTTATAAATCTTATGATCAAAATAAAGACCAAACATATTTCTTATCGCAATTAAATCAAGAACAAATTGCTTCTTGTTTATTCCCATTAGGAGATATAGATAAAACGGAAGTACGTAAAATCGCTCATGAGTTAGAACTTAATGTTGCGGATAAAAAAGATTCCACGGGTGTGTGTTTTATTGGTGAAAGAAACTTCAAAGAATTTTTGAAAAATTACATTCCCGCTAAAAAAGGTGATATTGTTGATGTCAACACTTTAGAAGTAGTAGGCCATCATGATGGTGTTTTATATTACACTATTGGTCAACGTCGTGGTTTAGGTATTGGTGGTATTAGTGGTAGAGTCGCTAATAGCTGGTTTGTCGTTAAAAAAGATGTAAAGAAAAATATTCTTTATGTGGCTTCTGGTAATGAAGATGAGCATTTATTATCGGATCGTACAATTGTTAAAAATTGCGTCTTTAATAATGTATTTCCAAAAGAAAATATGCATGTAGGATGTAAGTTTAGATATCGTCAAAAAGATTTAGGGGTAACAGTGCATATTATTGATGAAACCACTATTGAATTAATACATGATGAACCATATAAAGCTGTAACTACTGGTCAAGCGGCGGTGTTATATGATGGAGATATTTGCTTAGGTGGAGGCATAATTGACCAAGTATATTACAAAAACAAAAGAATTGATATTTAGTATCACTAAATAACCAATTTATTGATAAAAATACTAAAAAGTATTTTAAAAATTTTTAAATATGCTATAATACCCTCGAAATCAATGAGGAAGAAGAAATTTAAGTATTGATTTATTAGAGACAATCTAGCGGTGAAAAAGATTGATATCAACTTAAATGAGCCACTTCTAAGAGCGAGCAAAACTCGACGTTAACTGCGTTAAAGTAAATTAAGTGCACTAATGGTAGTGAATTAGGATGGTACCGCGATTATTATCGTTCCTTATATAATTTTTTAAGGAACGTTTTTTTATGTTTAGGAGAGTGTGAATTATGAAAAAAATGAGTGCAAACGAAATCAGAAATACTTGGTTAAATTTCTGGAAGAGCAAAGGACATTATATTGAACCTAGTGCTTCTTTAATACCAAATAACGATCCAACTTTACTTTGGATTAATGCCGGTGTAGCGGCTTTGAAAAAATATTTTGATGGAACAGAGATTCCAACAAATAGACGTATTACTAATGCGCAAAAATCATTACGCACTAATGATATTGAAAATGTTGGTATGACTGCCCGTCACCATACATTCTTTGAAATGCTTGGTAACTTCTCAATAGGTGATTATTTCCGTAATGAAGTAATACCTTGGGCGGTAGAATTATTGACAAGCGATAAATATTTTGGTATTGATAAAGAAAAACTTTATATTACTTATCACCCAGATGATAAAGCAAGTAAAGAATTATGGATGAAGAATGGTATTAGTGAAGACCACTTAATTCCTTTAGAAGATAACTTCTGGTGCATTGGTGAAGGACCTTGTGGACCAGATACCGAAATATTCTTTGATCGTGGTGAAAAATATGATCCAGATCATTTAGGATTAAGATTATTAAAAGAAGATATTGAAAATGATCGTTATATTGAAATTTGGAATATTGTTTTCTCCCAATATAATGCCGTAACTGGTGTGGATCGTAAAGATTATAAAGAATTACCAAATAAAAATATTGATACTGGTGCTGGTTTAGAGCGTTTAGCTTGTATTATGCAAGATACAGAAACGAACTTTGAAACTGACTTATTTATGCCGATTATCAAAGAAACTGAAAAACTTGCTAAATATCCTTATGATGATGAACATAAGATGGCATACCGCGTTATTGCTGATCATATTAGAACTTGTACATTTGCACTTTCGGATGGAGCAACTTTCTCAAATGAAGGGAGAGGCTATGTTTTAAGAAGAATCTTACGTCGTGCAGTAAGATTTGGTCGTAAATTAGGAATTGATAAACCATTTATGTATCATCTTGTTAGAGTGTGTGCTGATAATATGAAAGATTTCTATCCATACTTAGAAGAAAAAGTTGATTATGTTTCTAAAATTGTTAAAGCCGAAGAAGAAAAATTCTTATCTACTTTAAATAGCGGCGAAGCTTTACTTCGTAAAATGATTGAAGGAAAAGATGTTCTTAGCGGAGAAGATGCCTTTAAGTTATATGATACTTATGGTTTCCCAGTCGAATTAACAAAAGAAATTTGTTTAGAAGCAAATGTTAAAGTAGATGAAGAAGGATTTAAAGCAGAAATGCAAAAACAAAAAGAACGTGCAAGAAACGCTCGTGGTAATTTGCAAAGTATGAATAAACAAGCTAAAGATTTATTAGAATTTGAAGCACCTTCGACATTCTTATATGATGAGACTACATGTAAAGCAAAAGTTGTTGGATTATTTATTAATGGCGAAAAAGTAGATGAAATTAAAGAAAGTGGCGAAGTAGTATTTGATCAAACTCCTTTCTATGCAGAAATGGGCGGACAAGTTAGTGATACTGGTGTTATTGCTAATGATAATACTTCTATGCGTGTGGAAAATGTCTTTAAAGCACCACGCGGACAACACTTACATCATGTTACTTTAGATTTTGGAAGTGTTAAATTAGGTGATGAATTCACTTTAACAATTGATGAAGTAAAAAGACATAAAATTATGGCTAATCACTCAGCATCACACTTACTTCAAGCGGCTTTAGTAAAAGTATTAGGAAACCACGTTCACCAAGAAGGCAGCTTTGTTAATGAGGAATACGCGCGTTTTGACTTCTCACATTTTGCTAAAGTTAGTGATAGTGAATTAAATGAAATTGAAAAGGCTGTCAATGAAATGATAAGTGCTTCTATTGAAGAAGAAACAAAAGTTTTACCAATTGAAGAAGCAAAGAAATTGAACGCAACTGCCTTATTTAATGAAAAATATGGCGATGTTGTTCGTGTCGTTTGTTTTGGTGATGTGTCTAAAGAATTTTGTGGTGGTACACATGTGAAAAACACTAAAGATATTGGTGTATTTGCAATTGAATTTGAAGAAGCCATTGCTTCAGGAATTAGAAGAATTCAACTTCGCACTGGATTTGAAGCATATCGTTTATTAAAACAAAAAGAATTAATGTTATTAGAACAAAAAGCATTATTAAACGCTAATTCCATTAATGAAAATAACTTACGCTTAAAATCTTTAATTAAAGAAAAAGAAGACTTAAGAAATCAAGTGAAAGTTCTTGAAGAAAAACAAGCTTTATTAATGTCTAAATCTTTAATGGAAGAATTTGGAGTATTTAATGGACACCACTTATTGGTTAAGTATTTACCTAATACTAATCGTGCTTCATTAATTAAAATTATTGATGAATTAAAAACCAAATTTGATGATGGTATTATTGTTTTAATTGGTGAAGAAAATGGTAACTATCCAATTACTTGTGCTTTAACTAAAGAAGCCATGGCTTCTGGACTTAAAGCTGGAGTTATTGTAAAGAGTGTTGCTAACTTACTTTTAGGATCAGGTGGAGGAAGACCGGATTTAGCAACAGGTGCTGGTAAAGACTTATCGAAATTAAGTGAAGTTAATGATTTAGTTAAAAAACTCATTGATTAATGAATAAAATATAAAAATAGGAAAAAAATAATTATGGGAAAAGTAATAGGTTTAGATTTAGGAACAAGAACATTAGGAATTGCTATTTCAGATTCACTTGGCATGATTGCCTATGGAAGAGAAACACATCGCTTTGAAAATGGTAATTATAAAGAAGCTGCAACATATGCAGTTGAGTATGCCAAAAAAGAAGGTGTAACGGAGATTGCCTTAGGCTTACCACTTCATATGAACGGAGATGTGGGAGATCATGCGCAATCCGCGATGCGCTTTAAAGAAGAAATGCTTGAACTTAATCCTAATTTAAAAATTGCTCTTGTTGATGAAAGAATGTCCACAATGCTTGCCACAAGAAGATTACTTGAAGCAGATTTATCAAGAAAAAAACGTAAACAAGTTATTGATAAAATGGCCGCGGTTGTTATTCTTGAAACTTACCTAGACTCACGCCACTAAGGAGAAAATATGGAACCAGCAGAAAATGAAATTATTGTAGTTGATGAAGATGGAACAGAATATCCAATGGAAATTCTCATGACTTATGAAAATGATGAAAGATGTGCAAAATATGTTTTATGTTATGAAACTGATGCACCAGATGATATATTTGCTTTCCGTTATGATGATGAACACAATTTAACTGAAGTTATTGATGATGAAGAATTAGATGAAGTTGAAGAAGTATTAAATGCTTTTCAAGATGATTCTAGTGAAGACTAATCACAAAATAACAATTATTGCAAGACTTAGTTTAACCGCTAGGTCTTTTTTTGTGACTTTAAATGAAAATAATTTTCAATTAATGTAAGAAAATAACTTTGTAGATAAAAATCTTAATTAAATTTCATAATAGAATAAGTTTTGAGGTGAACTTTATGCCTATTATGAAACTTATACCAGCCTTAAAAGATTATTTGTGGGGTGGAGATTATTTAAAAAAATATCGTCAAAGTAATTTAGATAAAATTGCGGAATCATGGGAACTTTCCATGCATAAAGATGGATTAAGTAAAGTTAATATTAATGGTGAAATTAAAAATCTTAAAGATGTTATTACTAATATGGATTTAGGAAAGAATTTGGAGCAATTTTCTGATTTCCCAGTATTAATAAAACTTATTGACGCTAAAGATAATTTATCAGTGCAAGTACATCCAAGTGATGAATATGCTCTTAAATATGAAGGACAGTATGGAAAAACGGAGATGTGGTATGTAATTGATGCTAAAGAAAATGCGGGATTATATGTTGGATTTAAAGAAGATGAAAATGTTGATAAAGTAAGAAAATATTTAAATGAAGGAACAATATTAGATCATTTAAACTTTTTTAAAGTAAAAAAAGGTGATGTGTTTTTTATTAAATCAGGTACAATTCATGCGATTGGAAAAGGTGTTACTTTAATTGAAATTCAACAAAATTCAAATTTGACATATCGTCTTTATGATTATAACCGCAAAGACAAAAATGGTAATTTAAGGCCTTTACATATTGATAAAGCGTTAAATGTTATTGATTATCATAAATATAAACAAGTAAATTATGAAAAAAATTTTCTTGGTATCTCTAAATACTTTGCAAGTTATCAAAAAAATGCTATTATTGATAAGGAAATATTTGAACCTGATTCTTTTGCTTCAATTACCTTTTTAGATGGTAAAGGAACAATAAACGGAATTACTTATCAAAAGTTTGATTCGTTTTTTATTTCCGCAGGTGAAAAATGTTTTATAGAAGGAGTAGGAACGTATATTCTTACAAAGGTATTGAAAATGGAAAAATATGTAATTGGCGTTGATATCGGTGGAACAACTTTTAAAATTGGCATTGTTAATGAATTTGGTCAAGTTTTAGCTAAAACCACTTATCCAGTTGATTTTAATCAAACTCAAGTAGAAATGATTGAAACATTAGGACGTAAAATTTTAAAACTTATGGAAGAGAATAATGTTTCAAAAGAAAATACATTAGGAATTGGTGTTGGATGTCCTGGATCAATTAATTCTATTGAAGGAACTTGTGACTTTTCTGGTAATTTAAGATGGAATCGTCTGCCAGTTGCTAAAATCTTAGAAAGAGTATGTGGCTTAGAAACTAAAATCAGTAATGATGCAAATGTAGCAACATTAGGCGAAGTTAAATTTGGTTGTGGTAAAGGATATAAAGATGTTATCATGATTACTCTTGGTACTGGTGTTGGTGGCGGTATCATCATTAACGGAAAATTATATGAAGGTAATGAAGGTAAAGGCGCAGAAATCGGCCATAGTGTTATTCATATGAATGGTAGAAAATGCACTTGTGGACGTAAAGGTTGCTTAGAAGCTTACACTAGTGCTTCAGCATTAGTAAATGATGCTAAAAAAGTAATGCGTAAATATAAAGATTCTATTATGTGGAAGAAATGCCAAGATAATATTGATAACTTAAATGGTAAGATTATTTTCGATAGCGCTAAAGAAGGGGACGCTGCCGCAAACAAAGTGTTAGATCAATACTTTGTATATTTAAAAGAAGTAGTATTAAACTTCTGTAATATCTTTAGACCAGAATTAATTATTATTGGCGGCGGATTAAGTGGACAAAAAGATTATTTATTAAATCGTTTAGTACCATTATTAGAAGAAGAAAATTATGGTTTCTTTAATACACCAAAAGTTGAAATTAAATGTGCAGAACTTGGTAATGATGCCGGTATTATTGGGGCAGCATCATTAATTGATTAATAATTATTAATTATATAATGTTTTTAAAAGTCGGAACTCTGTTGATGTTTTTCGACTTTTTTTTATTAAAGAGAAAATTATACTAAATTAATAAAACTACTTATAAATAGACATATTGAATAAAAAAAATATATGTGATAAAATTAGTTCAGATTAATTTTAATCAAATTGATTTGAATAAAAAAGCAAGGAGACAAAATTATGTTTATTGGTAGAGAAAAAGAATTAAAAACATTAGAAGATTTATATAGTAAAGATGGAATAGGTATGACCATTATCTATGGCCGTAGACGTATTGGAAAATCAACTTTAATAGCAGAGTTTATAAAAAATAAAAAAGCAATATTTTATACTGCGACAAAAGTGGGTAAAGAAAGAAATATAGAATTATTTGCTCGACAAGTAGTTGCGACTTTATTACCTGCACTTGATAACATAAAATTTGAATCCTTAGAATCAATATTTGATTTTATTAATAAAACTATTGGTAAGGAAAAACTTATTCTTGTTATAGATGAATTGCCATATTGGGCAGAAAAAGATGATGCTTTGTTATCGATTTTACAAAAATATGTTGATTCAATTTGGAATGATAAAAATTTAAAAATAATATTATGTGGCTCATCTTTAAGTTTTATGGAAAATAAAGTTCTAAGTGAAAAAAGTCCGATATTTGGAAGAAGAGAATCACAAATAAAATTAGAGGCTTTTGATTATTTAGAATCGGCTAAATTCGTGCCAAATTATTCTTATGAAGATAAAGCGATATGTTATGGAATAACAGGCGGTATTGCTAAATATCTTTCTTTAATTAATCAAAATAAGAGTATTGATGAAAATATAATTGATTTGTTTTTTAAGACTAATGGCTATTTATATGATGAAACTAGAAACTTATTAACTCAAGAATTTTCTGATATTTCTTTGGTAAATAACATAATTGAAAAAATTGCATCTGGTGAAAATACTGTTAACTTGATTGCTAATAAAGTTGGTGAAAAAGAATCAACTATTTTGTATTCTTTAGACAAGTTAATTAGTGTAGGCTTAATCGAAAAGAAAAAATGTATAACAGAAGAGAATAATAAGAAAAAAACTCAATATGTTTTAAGAGATAATATGTTTAAGTTTTGGTACGAATTTATACCAAAAGCAACAAGTGTAATTGAAATTAATAAAGGAGATTTGTATTTTAATAAAGTTGTTAGGCCAAAACTTCACGAATATATGGGCAGTATATTCGAAAATATGTGTCGTTATTACACATTGGTTCATGGAATACAAGGCGATTTTGATTGCTTTATTACTAATGTTGGATCTTGGTGGGGAAACGAAATTACTATAAATAGTAATGGCGAAAAGAAAAATCAACCAACTGATATTGATGTAGTGGGAATATCCACTATTGATAAAAAATATGTTGTTGGTGAATGCAAATTTAAAAATGAAGTAATAGACAAATCTATTTATGACACATTAGTAAGAAGAGCAACTTTGATTTCTACAAAATATAAGCTTAGTAAATACATTTTGTTTTCATTATCTGGATTTAGTGATTGGTTTAAAGCACAAAATAATGATAATATTGTTCTTATTTCTCTATCTGAATTATATAAGTAAGACAATCTTTTAGCTTTTTTAAAACGCATAATCTAGCAAAATTAAGATTCTAAAACTTGTATTCGACCTTTGCGTATTACAAGTTTGACAATAAGAAAAAATGCTATATAATATTAGTGAAAGCTAGGTGATGATGAGTATGCATATAAGTAATGAATTAAAAGTTATTAGAGAAGTATTATCATTGACACAAGAAGATTTGGCATCAATTATTGGTGTTTCTTCCGATAGCGTTTATAGATGGGAAAACGAGAAAAAAGAAATTGAAGATAATAATATTGAATTAATTTATAATTTTGCTTATAACAAAGGAATTTTTATAAATAAAATATAGCAGTCCGATATTTTTCTGTCAAATACTTTTTTATTTAATCCGCAGCTGTTCGCTCAATTCATTTCCCAACTGGATATGTCCCACATAGCCGACCTCGCCGACCATGTAAACCATGCCGTCCTCCTTGATTTCCACTTCCAGCGTGCCGCCCGGCATATGGACGTACATATGCGGATCGGCAAGTCCCAGGCGGTATGCCGCACTCGCCGCCCAGGCGCAGCTTCCGGACGCCAGCGTATATCCAACGCCTCTCTCATAGATCTCGATCTGGATATTCGTCCGGTCAAGGACATTTAAAATCTGCGTATTGACCTTTTCCGGGAAATATTCGGATGTTTCCGAATGCTCGCCGATCCGGCACACCATTTCCTTCGAAATCTCATTCATCCAGATAACACAGTGCGGATTTCCCATTGAAAGACAAGTCGTGACATACGGAATCTTTCCAAATACCATCGTCTGGTTTACCATCTCCCGCCGCTCGCCGGTCACCGGAATCTCATCGCTCCAGAACGTCGGATGTCCCATCGAAATTTTCACACGGGTCGCATCCTCGTTGAGATAAAAGACTGTCTCCTCGCCTCCCAGCGTTTTCCAGGAGATCGTCGTTTTCTGCACATATCCCGCGTCCCGCAGATATTTTGCAAAAATACCCATGCCGTTGCCGCTCTTCTCCGCCTCGCTGCCGTCCGCATTGTAGATGCGTACATAAAAATCATTCTCCCCCAGATATGGACCCGCCAGAATGCCATCCGCACCGATGCCAAAATGACGGCTGCACATCTTCTTGATATTCTCCGCATTCAATTCCAGATCATTCTTATTTGGATCAAACACCAGGTAATCATTTCCCATACAGTGATATTTTTCAAGCACAACCTGTTTCATCGCGATACCTCCTGCCCCTTTTAATCAATACCATAAAAATCTTTCATCAATGATTTCTATTCTACTTCCGTTCTTGAAATCACTTTATCATGCATATCCATTTATGTTTTGAATATGTCTGCATTTTCATAATATTCCATCTATGCTTTCTTTAATTTCAATTTTAGGAAAATATAGCAGCTTTTAATAGAAGAATCATGCTTTAAATATTGCATATAATGCTATATAATATGAAATAAGGTACTGAACAGTTACGAAATAAGAAATGAAATGTCTGTGTTTCAAAACATATTTATCCCAGAGGAAAACAACAAACTCAATGCATTTATACAAGATATAATTTCCCGCAACAATCAACCTGCAATACACTCAAAAAAGGAGTCCCCTTATGCCAGAAAACACCACCCATGAATCCCCCGCCTACGAAAAACGCGGCTACCTCAACCACGAATTCCGCCTCTTCCACCTGCGCGGGCAGATGGATACACCGGTTGCCTACCACTATCATGATTTCCACAAAGTCCTGATCCTGTTAAATGGCGAAGCGGACTACATCGTGGAAGGCCGTTCCTACCACCTCCGCCCGCTCGACATCGTCCTCGTCGGCGCGCACTGCCTGCACAAGCCGGTCGTGCCATACCACAGCCGATATGAGCGCATCATCCTCTACCTGTCGCCGGAATGTCTGGATGCATTCTCCTGTGCTGACTGTGCGCTCAACCTCTGTTTCCAGCTTGCCAGAGAACAGCAGTCCGATGTTCTGCGCCTCGGTTCCCTTACCATGACGCCGCTCTTAGAGGCGCTGTCAAGACTGGAAAATGCCTATCAGGCAAGTGGTACAAATGACAATGGCACAGACAATGCTAACTTTGAATCCCTTGGTGGCAGCAGTTATGGCTCCGGGCTTCTTCTGCGTTTATTATTCCTGGAATTTATGGTACACCTCGATCGCGCCGCCTCCGAAAACCATCGGGAATACGTTCCGACCTCCCCTTCCGGCGAAAAAATCCTGGAACTCATGCGCTACCTCTCTGAACACCCGGAAGAAGACCATACGATCGACCAGCTCGCCTCCCGCTTTTACATAAGCAAATACCACATGATGCGTCTCTTCCGCCAGGAAACCGGCTACACCATTACCGAATACCTGACCGAAAAACGCCTCCAAAACGCAAACGAGCTCCTGCGCCGGGGCACCCCCGTCAC
>URQK01000002.1 GCA_900549975.1 uncultured Mollicutes bacterium | reverse complement strand
GAGATACAATCAAAATGTTATACCAATGTTCATAATCAAAAATATCTTTTAAAATTGGATGCTTATAATACGCTAATAAGAAAGCAAATAAGAAACTTAATACAGTGGAAGTTATAACTCCTCCAACGAATCCTTCCCAAGTCTTTTTAGGAGATATTCTTTCATTCATTTTATTTCTTCCAAATAATATTCCAAAGAAATATGCTCCAGCATCAGATAAGAAAGTTCCTAAAATAACATAAACTAATAGAGTTGAATTTTCGATATCAAAGAACCCTGGTTCCACTCCACAAGCAGGGCGAAATCGTAAATAAAGGAAAGATTGAATTGCTAGTCCCATAAATACCATCATTGTACATAAGTATGTGGCATCTGAAACATTAAATTTTTCATGATTAAGCGTTAAGAAAAATAATACTAAAAATCCTACAGCAATACCAATAACCGAAACATTTATCGATTTATTGGCATTAAACGCATTAACAAATGACCAATGTTCTATTTCCCAACCAAAATCAATTAAATTGTTTTTAATTAATGTCCAGAAAATAAAAGAATATGTCACTACATGAACAAAAACATGTAAGAACAAACTATAAGATTTATTTTTGGTGGCATTAATAAATTCATGGCAAGCAAAAAATGTTGCTACAAATACTAAAATAGCAAAAAACCATCCACCTATAAATAAACATGGGGCACAAACTAATACTAATATTAAAGCAGTAACAATACGATCATTCATTGACTTCTTTGCATCAGTGGACAATTTATTCATTTTTTAGCCCTCCAAATCTTCTATCTCTTTTTTGATAAATCTCTAAGCATTTAATAAGTTCATCTTTCGTAAAACTTGGCCAAGGTGTAGTTGGAAATATCATTTCAGCATAAGCTAATTCCCATAGCATATAATTTGATATTCTTTGCTCACCTGATGTTCTAATCATTAAGTCTACTGGAGGTAAACCATGACACATCATATGATCTTCAAATACTTTTTCATCAATTTGAGATATATCAACTTTATTATCTTTAACGTCTTTAGCAAGACTTATTGCGGCTCGAACAATTTCATCTTTTCCACCATAATTTAAACAAACATTAAAAACATGTTTGGTTAAATCTTTTGTCATATTCATCGAGCGTTTTATTGTTTCTTGGGTATGTAATGGTAAACGATTAATATCGCCCATTAAATGAACTCTAACACCTTTTTCAATAAATTCTTGAATATTATCATTAAAGAAATCATCTAAATAGTAAAAAAGATGGTCAATTTCATCTTGTGGCCTTTTCCAATTCTCTGTAGAAAAAGCATAAAGACTTACACAATAAATATTTAAATCACAACAAGCTCGAACAATTTCTATAACTCTTTTACAACCTTCTTTATGTCCTAAATGTCTAGGAAGTAATCTTTTTTTAGCCCAACGGCCATTTCCATCCATAATGAAGGCGATGTGGTCCAATTTTTTTTGAAGTACAAATTCTTTTTTCAACTATGCCACCACCTAACTTTATTTATATTATACACATAGTGTAGTAATATAAATAGCAACTTTTTTGCTTTTTTGATATATTTTAATAAAATTATATGGTAATTGCTAGTAAAGTAATAAAAAATTGGAGACTTTTTTTCAAATCTCCAATATTTATAAATTATGAAATTACTTAATGGAATTAAATTTCCATTATTTCTTTTTCTTTTTTAGCTACAGAAGCATCAATATTTTTTACAGCATCATCAGTGGCTTTTTGAATATCATTTTCAAGCTTTTTAGCTAAATCTTCTGGCAATTCCTTATCCTTTTTAACTTTGTCATTGTAATCACGACGAATATTACGAATTGCAACTTTTGCTTCTTCGCCATATTTTTTAGCAACTTTAACTAAATCACGACGACGATCTTCTGTTAGAGTTGGGAATACTAAACGAATAGAATCTCCATCATTAATTGGATTAACACCTAAATTTGCTTCGTTAATAGCGGCAACGATAGATTTAACATCGTTACGATCAAATGGTTTTACCACTAAGACATTTGATTGCATATTAGTAATTGAAGCAATATAAGTAATAGGAGTTTTTTCTCCATAATAATCAACTTTTACTTCTTCTAAAGCAGCTGGAGAAACACGTCCAGCACGTAATGTTGCTAATGATTTTTCAAAATTAGCGTGGGCATTATTCATTTCTTCAATACATTCTAAGATTAACTCTTCATCCATTGTTTTATTCTCCTTTTATTATGGTGGTTCCGATGTCTTCACCATTAATTAATTTTTCAATATTTGTAGGTTCATTCATATCAAAAACGCGTATTTCGATTTGATTATCTTTAAGTAAAGCAATTGCAGTTGGATCCATAACTCTTAATTCACGTTTTAACATTTCATCAAAAGTAATAGTTTTAATAAATTGAGCATTCTTATCTAATTTAGGATCAGCAGTATAAACGCCATCAACACCATTTTTAGCCATTAAGATAGCATCAGCTTCAATTTCCATAGCACGTAATGTCGCACATGTATCAGTGGTAAAATATGGATTACCTGTACCACCAGCAAAGATAACTACACGGCCTTTTTCTAAATGTCTAATAGCACGGCGACGTATATAAGTTTCCGCGACTGCTTTAATCTCTAAAGCGCTTAAGACACGACAGCCAATGCCAGTTTTTTCAATAGCACTTTGAAGCGCTAAAGCATTAATAATAGTTCCAAGCATCCCCATATAGTCAGCGGTTGATCTTTCAATACCAATTTGTTTAGCAAGTTTGCCTCTCCAAATATTACCAGCACCAACGACGACTGCAACTTCCATTCCTTTGTCGACCATTAATTTAATAGATGCCGCGACTTGATCTAGACTATAATTTTCTAGGATCATATTATTATTTTTATCAGCAAGTGCTTCACCGCTTAATTTTAATAACACACGTTTATATGTACTCATAATACCTCCAATGTTTATGAAAAGAACACTTCAAAAGGAGTGTTCTTTAAAGTTTAATTATTTAATTTGGCTCATTACTTCAGCAGCAAAGTCATCTTTACGTTTTTCAATGCCTTCGCCAACCATGTAACGTACGAATTTAACAACATTAACACCACGACTATTTAAGAACTTACCAACTGTGGTTCCTGGTTCTAATAAATAATCTTGTTCATAAAGTGTTGTTTCAGAAAGTTGTTTGTTAACTTTACCTTCGATAATTTTAGCAACAACTGCTTCTGGTTTGCCAGCTAATTTTTCATCAGTTTTAGCTGCTTCCATTTGAATTGCTTTTTCGTGTTCTAATACATCAGCAGGGATATCAGCTTTTGTGATATATAATGGGTTATTAGCGGCAATGTGCATTGCTAAACCTTTAACATCATCACAAGCTTTATCAGTAACTACTAAAACAGAAATTTTACCTTTCATGTGGATGTAAGTACCAATTGCTTGTCCTTCTGAAGCTTCAACGATTTCAAAACGACGTAAATCTAATTTTTCACCAATTTTAACAGTGGCGTTAGTAAATAAATCTTTGATTTCTGCATTTTCTTTTGCTTCTTCAACAGTAGCAATGTTATTGTGCATAATAACTCTAGCTGTTTCTTGAACTAATTCATTAAATGCATCACTTTTAGAAACGAAGTCTGTTTCACAGTTAACTTCAATGATAATTGCTTTTCCACATTTATCACATGCTTTAACAAATGTTAAACCTTCAGCAGCAATACGGCTTGCCTTTTTAGCTGCTTTAGCGATACCTTTTTCTCTTAACCAGTCACAAGCCTTATCGATGTCGCAATTACATTCTTCTAATGCTTTTTTGCAATCCATCATACCTGCGCCAGTACGTTCTCTTAAAACTTTGATTAATTCAATAATTGGTTTTGCCATTTTTATTTTTCCTCTTCAGCTTTTGGAGCTGTTTCTTCTTTGTTTACTCTTTTTCTTGGTGCTCTACGTTGAGGTCTATCTTCTTTAGCATCTTCTTCAACTTTCTTTTCTTCTTCTTTTAAAGCATCATTCATAGAGACTTCTGAATCGTCTTCATCTTTAGTGTAAGCAATAATAGTTTGTCCACCTTTAGCTTCAACGATAGCGTCTGCTAATACTGCTAAGATTAAATGTACTGAACGGATAGCATCATCATTTGCAGGAATTGCATAATCAACTTCATCTGGGTCAGCATTTGTGTCACAAATACCAAATACAGGGATTCCTAATTTACGGCCTTCAGCAACTGCATTGTGTTCCATACGTGGATCAACAACGATGATTGCGTTAGGTACTTTACGCATTTCTTTGATACCTTCTAAGTTTTTCATTAATTTTTCTTGTTCTTTCTTTAAAAGAGCAACTTCTTTCTTAGGTAAGACATCAAATGTGCCATCATCAGCCATTTTTTCTAAATCTTTTAAATGACGGATTGAATTTGATAAAGTTTTGAAGTTTGTTAATGTACCACCTAACCAACGATTTGTGATGTAGAATGAACCAGAACGGTTTGCTTCTTCAATAACTTCTTCTTGGACTTGTTTTCTTGTTCCAACAAATAAAACTTTACCACCATCTAATACGATTTGTTTTAAAGCTGCATATGCTTCTTCAATTTTAGCTGCAGTTTTTTGGAGATCGATAATGTAAACTCCATTTCTTGCACCAAAAATGTATTTTTGCATTTTTGGATTCCATCTTCTTGTTGGGTGACCAAAGTGTGCACCAGCTTCAAGAAGTTTTTTCATTGTTATGACAGGTGTACCTTCTTCAGGCATAGCTTGTTCCATAACGTTTTCTTCTACTACGACTTCTTCTTCCTTTTCGCTCATTTTATGAGTCCTCCTTTTGTTAGTTCCTCCATCACTTCGAACATAGTCCCTTAAGTAATTAAGACACGAACTATGAATCCATGATGTGTGTAGTCCTGATTTTTCAGGCCAAGTTATTCTACCATAGTAAGTATTACTATGCAACTTTTTTTTGCTTTTTAAACAAATAAAAACGGGAAGCGAAATCACTTCCCATAAATAATTATTTTTTTAGTGCTTTTAACTTGTTAAAAATACTCTTAACAGCCTCTTTTTGATCAAAGCCTCGATACTTTTTAGAAGACACCAAATTAATAGTGTGTTCACTGGTTTTAAATATAACTTGATAGCCTAAAAAAGTACTTACTTTTATTTTCTTTAAATCGCTAATGTTATAGCGTTCAACTAAATTTAAGTATTTTAAAGTTTTCTTGTCTAAATAAAAAAGTTGGATACGATTATCATCAAGAGTTAAAGCATATACTTTACGCTTATTTGCAGTTAAAGCCGCGCCTAACGCTCCACCCATAATAACGTCAAAATTACTAGGAGCGTCTTCACATAAAATCAAATCTTCAGTAGATGAAATTAATCCTTGTGTAATTAGTTCATCTTTAGTTTGCTTGAAATCCATGATTATTTCTCACTTTCGTTTGTTTCTTCACTTGTTTCAGTGTTTTCTACTGGTGAAACTGTACTTTCTACTTTACGAGTTTCTGCTTTTTTAGTTTGTTGTCTAATGTAATAGAATAAAACTAAAGCCGATAAAATTATCGCAACAACAACATCAAGTACTATGCCAACAAAAGAATTTGCCACTTCACTGCCAAAATCTTTATTGTTCATAGCGCACATAATACCAACACTTGCAAATTCTGCAATGAAAATTTCAAATAATCCGATAACTGAAGCAACAAAGTAAATAACATTGCTATTATCTTCTGGATTGAATTTTTTATAAATCATGATAATTGATAATGCCATCAATGCACCAATATATCCAGCAATAATACCAGCAAAAACATAAAGAACAATCCAAAGAGCCACTACAGCCAAAGAAGCTAAAATTCCAAGCACATAACCTTTTACTTTATTTGACATATTTTTTCCTCCGTTTCCAAAAAAATGATACAACATTATTGAATAATTATCAACAAATAGTAAATATTTGCCGTCATTTTTTTATCTTTGCACGGGGATGAGCTTCATTATATTCTTTTTTCATTGCCTCTGTAGTTACATGCGTATAGATTTGCGTTGTAGAAATAGACGCGTGTCCTAGCATCGTTTGAATTACTCTTAAATCTGCGCCTCGTTCTAAAAGTCCTGTGGCAAAAGTATGACGAAGCATATGCGGGTGAAGCCCTAAAAATATTCCCGTTTTATTTTCTATTTGATGCAAAATATATTCTAAACCACGCAAAGTCAATTTTTCGCCTTTACTATTTAAAAATAATTTCGTAGATATTTCTTCACTTGTAGATTTAAGTAATAATTTTGGTCTTAAATCTTTGTAATAAGTATTTAATGCTTTTTGGCATTCTACGGAAAAAGGAACAATTCTTTCTTTTGATCCTTTACCAAGAACTTTAATAATTCTTCCACGAAAGTCGACATCGCTAACATTAATATTTACTAATTCTGAGCCACGAAATCCCGAAGCATAAAGAAGTTCAAGAATGGCTTGATCTCTTTCCATTAGCTCATCTTTTCTTTCTAAGTTAGCTTTTAAAAGTTTTTCTACATCATCATCAAATAAAACTTTTGGATATTTAATATCGGCTTTAGGTGAAGTTACCGCTACAAAAGGATTGAATTTTACATATTTGTTTTTTTCTAAATAATCATAAAAACTTCTTAATCCGCTTAGTCTTCTTTTCAAAGTACGTTTAGAAATATTATTAAGTCTTTCATCGCTTAAAAAGCCACGAATCGTAAGATTAGAAACTTTTAAAGGATTAAATCCCCTTTTTTCGGAATATTTATAAAACTTTTTTATATCTTCTAAATAGCTTTCAATTGTTTTATCCGAATATCCTTTTTCTAATTTTAGATATTCTTTATACATGCTAATTTCATCACTCATAATTATGACTCCACCAGTCTTTTAATGAAGCAAGAGCAATATTACTTACTTCAATTTTTTCAAGTTTAGTATCACGCGGCACAATTCCATAATTAGCGTTCATTGGTGAAAAATCACTTGGAGAACATATTGCTAAGTAATTTAATAAAGCACCAATCATTGTATTTATTGGTGGAGCAATAAATTCTTCTTCTTTTAATCTTTTATAAACACTTAATGCCGCAATAATACCTGAACATGCACTTTCCACATATCCTTCTACTCCCGATAATTGTCCAGCAATAAAAATAGATGGCGCATTTTTAAGCGATAAATCTTTGTTCAAATGTTTTGGAGCACAAATATAAGTATTACGATGCATTAAGCCATATCGAACATATTTAGCATTTTCTAATCCTGGAATAAGGGAAAAAACTCTTTTTTGTTCGCTATAAGTTAAATTAGTTTGAAAACCAACGATATTATATAAACTACCAATGACATTATCTTGTCTTAATTGTACAACGGCATATGGACGATCTTCCGGGGTTCTTCTTAATCCCATTGGCTTTAAAGGACCATAGCGTAAAGTTTTTTCTCCTCTTCTTGCCATTGCTTCAATCGGCATACAACCTTCAAAATATTTTTTATCAAAATCATGTAGTTCGGCAAGTTCAGCATTTATTAAAGCATCATAGAATTTTTCATATTCTTCTTTATTCATAGCGCAATTAATGTAACTATTATCGCCTTGTTCATAGCGAGATTTATAATATGCTTTAGTAAAATCAATACTACTTTTTTCCACAATTGGAGCGCAGGCATCAAAAAACGAAAACATTTTTTCTCCTGTAATAGTTTCTAGTTTTTGAATAATATTTTCACTTGATAATGGTCCAGTCGCAACAATGATTAAAGCATTAGAATCAAAATCAACATATTCTTCATTATGAAAATTAACTAAAGGATGATTCTTAATTATTTCGGTAATTTTACTTGCAAACAAATCACGATCAACCGCTAAAGCATTACCGGCAGGCACTCTTGTTTCATCAGCAATTTGCATAGTTAAACTATTCATCAAGCGCATTTCACTTTTTAATAACCCACAAGCATTATCTAAATTATTAGACTTTAAAGAATTAGAACAAACTAATTCTGCAAAATTAGCGCTATGATGGGCGCCAGTATTTTTAATCGGTCTTTGTTCATATAAATCTACTTTAACGCCTTTATTTATTAAAAAATATGTAGCTTCTACACCTGCTAATCCAGCTCCTACAACTATTACTTTTTTCATATTAATCACCTTTATTAATATAGCATAACTTTGCTTAAACTCATATAAAAAGAAGACTATTTGCTAGCCTTCTTTGGTTTGATATATTTTTCCATATGATGACAAGTTGGGAAATTGCTACATCCAATGAACTTTGAATACTTTCCTTGCTTAACAATTAAATCTCCGCCACAATCTGGACATTTTCCAACAATAATTGGTTCTTTTACTTTGGCATTTTTATCTTCCATAATGTAATGACATTTTGGGAAATTACTGCAGCCATAGAATGTTTGTCCTTTTTTATTTTTTCTTAACACAAGTGGTGAACCACATTCCGGACATATTGGAGCGTCACTTGGAATTTCTGCTTTTTCTTTTGGAGCAATATAATGACAATGTGGATAATTAGAGCAAGCTTCAAATTTTCCATATTTCGAATTCTTAAATACCATTGGTGATCCACATTTTGGACAAATATTTCCACTTGGTTCATCTTTTGCTTTTTCAATATGTTCTTTTGCATAAGCAAGTTGAGTCATAAAACTATCATAGAAAGTTTGTAATAATTGAATGCGAGATTCACTACCTGCAACAATATCATCAAGGTTCTTTTCCATTTGTGCAGTAAAAGATGGATCAACTAAATTAGTAAAATATTCTTCTAATAAGTTATCCGTTTTTAGTCCTTGTTCTGTTGGAATTAAGATTCCTGATTCAACATTAACATATTTTCTTGCTTTTAAAATTTCAATCGTAGAAGCATATGTTGATGGTCTTCCAATGCCGACTTCTTCCATAGTTTTAACAAGTTTAGCTTCTGAAAATCTTGCTGGAGCTTTAGTAAAGTGTTGCTCTTTAACTATATCTTGAACTTCAAATACTTCACCAACTTCAATATTAGGAAGAACTTTAACATCCTCATCTTTACTCTTAAGTAAAGCGTTATAACCATTAAATACATTCACAACACCACTAACTTTTAATTCAACTCCATTAGAATTAAATTTAACAGTTGTTACTTCATCAATTTTAGCACTCATTAAAGAAGCTAAAGCACGATTATAAATTAAACTATAAAGCTTATATTCATCGTTAGTTAAATATTTTTTAATTGATTCTGGCGTTCTTGTTAACGATGTTGGACGAATTGCTTCATGAGCATCTTGAATAGCATTTTTATTTTTGTTTGCTTTAGTTTTTCCAACATAATTTTCACCAAAGTTTTCACTAATGTAAGATTGTGCTTTTTCTACAAATTGTGGTGCTAAACGAGCGGAATCAGTACGCATATATGTAATAAGACCTGCTGTTTCGGTATCCAATTGAATACCTTCATATAATTTTTGAGCTACCATTGCAGTCTTTTTAGTAGAAAATTTATAACGATTAAATGCTTCTTGTTGCATAGTTGAAGTTGTAAAAGGTGGTTTAGATTCTGTTACTTTACGAACTTTGTCAATAGAAATAACTTTTGCAGTATTGCCTAAACTATTTTCTATTTTAATAGCTTCTTCTTCGGATTTAACTTTTGATTCGCCGCTTAATGTTGCAGTAAGTTTTATATTTTCCTTAACTAAATCAACATTCATCGTCCAATATTCTTCGGGAACAAATTCGTTAATTAGTTTTTCTTGATCCACTAACAACTTTAATGAAGAAGATTGAACTCGACCCGCTGAGCGAGATTTAATCTTATTTTGTAATAAAGATGATAATTTAAAACCAATAATACGATCTAATATTCTTCGTGTTTCTTGAGAAGCAACTAGATTCATATCAATAGTGCGTGGATGACTTAAAGCATTAGTAATTGCCGTTCTTGTAATTTCATGAAATTCTAAACGTTTTGTTGTATTTATATCTAATCCCAATAAATCCGCTAAATGCCAACCAATAGCTTCCCCTTCACGGTCCGGGTCGGTTGCAATTATAACTTCATCAGCTTCTTTAGCATTTTTCTTTAAATCACGAACAACACCCATTTGCTTAGGCTGTACTTCATATGTTGGCTTAAAACCATGTTCAATATCAATGCCAAGTCCGCTTTTTCCTTTTATAGATAAATCACGAACATGACCTAATGATGCCATGACCTTATATTCATCACCTAAATATTTACCTATAGTATGGCATTTCGTTGGAGATTCAACAATTACAAGTTTCATACTAGTCCCTCCTTATAAGACTATTAAATATTTAATCTTTTTTTTACATTTGTCAAACATTATTTTTCCTTTATATATAATGATTTTTATACTCATTACTAGAGTAATGAGAAAAATTTGTTTTTTTAATAAATTTTATTTTAATAATCTTAAAGCACTTATATTATAGCAACATAATCGCTATTTATAACTGCATGCTTATGAAACAATTATTATTTCTTATCTTCCATGATGTCAAATGCCGAAGTTACAAGTATTGCTCCTTCTTTAATTAACTTATTGTTACTATTTTCTTTATTAATAGGAAAAGGAACACAATAAATATCTTTTCCTAAATTTAAAGCACAAGAAATAGTAATGCTAGTACCTGATGGCATTTTAAATTCCGGAACCAAAACAGCATTGCCAATCGCCGCTAGTAAACGATTGCGCTTTGGAAAATTATCTTTACTAGCACATTCATCAAAAGGATATTCACTAATAAGCAAATGTTCATTTTTAATTTTATCATATAACGCTTTATTTTGCTTCGGATAGCAATAATCAATACCTGATCCTAAAACAGCAATTGTTTTACCCATTGCATCAATCGCCGCTTTATGTGCAATAGTGTCTATTCCTCTTGCCAAACCAGATACAATTACATAATTTTCTTTAGCTAATTCACTAACAATAATTTGAGTGGCTTGTTCTCCATAAGAAGAACAATCTCTTGATCCAACCACCGTTATTCGATTATTAAGCATTAATAAATCTAAATCGCCATAATAGAAAATAACAAATGGTGGCTTAAAAGAATGTCTTAAATACTCAGGATAACTATCATCAATAATAGTTACATAAAAACTTTTTAATTTCGTTTTCAAACTTATAAATTCTTCATCATCAAATCTATCTTTATTTTTTATAGAAGTATAGATTTTATCCCAGTCTCCTAAATGTTTCAAAGCGAAATATAATAATATATCTTGTCCTGTTAACAAAAAAATCACCTACCATTATATTTATAGGTGATTAAATTTAAAAAAGCGTCAATTGTTTTATTTTTGAATTTTTAACTGGACCATAAGTTTTACGATGAATATGTTCAATAGCCCCATATTTTTCTAAAGCTTCTAAATGAACTTTTGTTCCATATCCTTTGTGCTTAGCAAATTGATATTCTGGATATTTTTTATCTAATTCAATCATAATGTTATCACGAGTAACTTTCGCAAGTATTGAAGCACAAGCAATATTAAATGATTTAGCGTCACCTTTAACAATAGCTTCTACTGGTACTGTTTCATGAAGTAAAGGCATGCAGTCTGTCAAAACCATGTCATAGCGGCGTTTTAAGTTTCTTAACGCTAATTCCATACCTAGTCTTGAAGCTTCATAAATATTAATTTCATCGATTTTATCCGCGGATATTTCTACAACTGCATAAGCAATAGCTTCTTTTTTTATAATCTCAAAAAGTTCTCTTCGTTTTTTGTCTGTTAATTGTTTAGAATCATTAACCACTTCATTTTGAAAATCTTTAGGCATAATTACTGCCGCGCAAACAACTGGTCCCGCTAGTGGACCACGCCCTGCTTCATCACATCCAGCAATAAATTCTACTTCATTTGTATAATAGTCTTTTTCATAATGTAACATCTAAATACGCTCCAAAGAGATTCTACCAATCAAACCTTCTTTAAATTCTTTTAAAAACACTGCTTTAGCTTTACTAGCATCTGGTTCTCCTTTTTGAAGTAAACCACGCTTTAAAGCAATTTTAGTAAAAATACTATAATTAGCTTCATTGATGTCGAACTCTATCTTAAAACGAGTTTTTACGTCATCTACATAGTATTTTTTTAAATAATCAAGCAAGATATCACCCAAATCATCAATAGGTAATATTGCTTCTTTAATTGATCCAATAAGTGCTAAGTTGATAGCGTAATTCTTATCTTCATAATTTGCTTGTAAAATACCAGGAGTATCTAATAAATCAAAAGAATTCCCAACTTTAATCCATTGTTGAGACTTGGTATGTCCTGGCGTATTTTGTACAGATGCCGCATTGCGTTTAGCAATACGATTAATCAACGTTGATTTTCCAACATTAGGAATACCGATAATCATTGTTCTGATTGGCTGTGGTTTCATTCCTTTTCTTTTTTCTTTTTCGTGTTTTTCTTGTCCTAAAATATTAATTTTAGCAGTCAATTTATCCACTAATTTAGCTTCATTTAGATTCGCACACATTACTAAATACCCTAAAGAGGAAAAATAATCCACCCATTTATTGGTAATTTTTTCATCTGCTAAATCAGCTTTTGTTAAAATTAATAATCTTTTTTTATCTTTAGTAATCTGAAATAAAGCATTATTTCTGCTCGAAAGAGGAGCGCGTGCATCAAGTAATTCAATAATTACATCAACAATTTTTATTCTATTTTCAATTTCTCTGGTCGCTTTTTGCATATGACCAGGAAACCAGTTAATGTTTGTTTTATTTTCAGTTGTCATTATTTCTCCCTTCTTTCTATTTTAAAATTATTTTACTATATTTTTTCTTCCCTATTAGTTAATAATTACCATTTAATATCATCAAAATCATACTCGTTAAACGGGCCTCTTACCTCATTAATAGGAATATTATGTTCTCTTGCAAGAGATTCAATTTCCAATTTAAAACTGGCAAATTCCGGATAATTAAAATAATTACATACTTTATCTAAAATATCCATAAACATATTTTTTCTTTTTATTTTAGTAGCATAAATATACTCTTTATTAAGCAAATCAATCCATTGAAGAATAAAGTCCTCTATTAAAATCATTGAATCATATAACTCTTGCTCAACTTTTATCATTTGTTCTTTAGTAAGCATTGCATTTAAAGCGTTAACTAGTTTACTTTGAAACAAACGAATAGTGTTGCGGCATTGATCAAATTCATCAATAATTCCTTCTCTATTTATAGATAGGAAATATTTAATAATAAGAATATCCATTAAAGCATCAGGAACCAAATAGTAAAAGCTATACAATACTTCATAATCAACTTTTTCTTTTATTTGTCTAATTTTTTTTGTTTCTTTATCTAATGAAGTGTCCGCCACTATTATGTTTCTATGTCCCTTATAAGCATGTCTTAAATCATATAGAAAAGATAAAACATGCAAGCGCGCATATTCGATATTTTCATGTTCGCACTCAGGGCCTATAGCAAGCATAATATTATCATAAAGTTCATTAAAATCTTCATACGATCCAATAATTTCAAATCCTACAAAATTTTTTGTCATTTTTACTTGTATCATTTTTAATTCCTAAAACTTAAAATCATTAATTTTATCGTTTTTCCTTTCTTTTTTTAATACCATCTTGTTGAAATACTTTTACAAGCACCATCATTATCACAATGTTTATAAATAATTTTTAATACTCCATCAATGTTATCTTTTGATATAGCTCCGCGACTTCTTGAATCAGATGATGCAGCACGATTATCACCTAAAGCAAAATATGAATCACTTGGTATTTCATAGTCTTTATTTGCTGCAACTGAACCACTTCGATATGTGGCTTTTTTAGCACTATCACTAATAAATGATTGTTCTAATTTTTCATTATCAATAAATATTTCTCCATCAGTATTAATTCGAATAGTTTCTCCTGGCATTCCAATTATTCTTTTAATAATATCATGACCTTCTGAAGTATCGGTTTCATCAACTTTGAAAATAACAATATCAAAACGCTTTATGCTTTTTTTAGCTCCACTTGTAGTCTTCATTAGCCCATAATCCCCATTAAGAAGAGTTGGTTCCATTGATTTACCAGATACAATTACTTTGTCATAACAAATATTACGATATAGCAAAAGAGAAGTCACACAAAAACACATTACAACAACTATGATAAATAAAATATCAATTATTTTTGCCTTCTTTGTTTTCTTTTCCATAGCGCTAACTCCTTGCTTTTTTAATTATAAATTAACTTATAATTAAATGCAATTTTTATAGCAACAAAAAAGGCCCTCAATAAAGAGAAGCCTTTCAGTCACTTATTAAATTATTTGTAATTAATTCTTAAAAATTAAAGAACAGTCTTAATACGAGCTGCTTTTCCAGAACGTTCACGTAAATAGAAGATTTTGTTACGACGAACTTTACCTTTTTTAACAACTTCAATCTTGCTAATTGAAGGTGAGTGTAATGGGAATGTTCTTTCAACACCGACACCATTACTAATTTTTCTTACGATAAATGTTTCGCCAACGCCACCGCCAACACGAGCCATGACAACGCCTTGGAATAATTGTAATCTCTCTTTTCCGTTTTCAATAATACGGACATAAACATTAACTGTATCACCAGAAGAGAATGATGGGATATCAGTTTTTAATTGTGATTTTTCGATTTCTTTTACTAAATTATTGTTCACAATAAACACGCTCCTTTTCGTTATCTTCAATGTTCATTCGAGTAAGTGACCTCCAGCGGAACATCTGCGGCGTTTTTTCAAACGCTTTGTTATTTTAACAAATAACATATATAAATTCAAGATAAATTTTATTAATTTAGGCACTTTCGTAAACATATTTTATCAGATTTGTGGACTTATTAAAAAATTAGTGTATGATAGTTGTTGTATTTGAAGGGATTGATATTATGAATAACATTAAAGAACGTTTCTTAAGTTATGTGGATATTGATACACAGAGTGATGAATCATCAAACACTTATCCATCAACAAGCAAACAATTAAATCTTGCTCGTAAGCTTGTTAATGATTTACAAAGTTTAGGAATTACTAATGCGTATTTAAACAAATACGGCATTGTATATGCTAAGATTGAGGCAAATTGCGAAGAAGTTAAAGATAAAATTGGCTTTATAAGTCATATGGATACATCTCCAGATTTTAATGGCGCTAATGTAAAACCAAGAATAATTACCAATTATGATGGTAGTGATATTGTTTTAAACAAAGATTTAAATATCATTTTAGACACCAAAACATTCCCTTCTCTTTTAAGAAATGTTGGTGAAACTTTAATTGTTACTGATGGTACTTCTCTTTTAGGTGCAGACGATAAAGCAGGTATTGCAATTATCATGTCTTTAGTCGAAGAATTAGTTAAACATCCTAACATAAAACATGGGCAAATTAGCATTGCTTTCACCCCAGATGAAGAAATTGGACGTGGTACAGACAATTTTGATATAACTGAATTTGATGCTGATTACGCTTATACAATCGATGGTGGAGAAATTGATTTAATTGAATACGAAAACTTCAATGCAGCTTCTGCTGATGTTGAAATACATGGTAAAAGCATTCACCCAGGTTCTGCTAAAGGAAAAATGATTAATTCTATTTTAGTCGCGGAAGAATTTAATGATTTATTACCTAGAGATATGATTCCAAGCAAAACAGAAGGCTATCAAGGTTTCAATCATTTGCATAATATAAAAGGCGATTGCGAACACACTTCAATGCAATACATAATTCGCAACCACTCAAAAGAATTATTTGAAAAGCAAAAGAAAGACTTTGAAATTGCCAGAGATATTTTAAATCATAAATACGAATATGAAATTGTTACTTTATCTATAACTGACAGTTATCAAAATATGCGCCCATATATTGAAAAAGATCCTCGTTCACTTAACCGCGTTGTTGAAACTTATAATAAACTAAACATTCCGTTTAAATTCTCTCCAATTCGCGGTGGAACAGATGGCGCAACATTAACCGTTAAAGGACTTCCTACACCAAATTTAGGTACCGGCGGATATAATTATCATGGTAAATTTGAGTATGTATCTTTAACTCAAATGGAAAAAATGGTAAAGATATTATTAGAATTAGTTAAATAATTTAATAAAAAATGGTAGCAAATCGCTATCATTTTTTTATTGTCTTATGTTTTAAAAACCATTCATCAATTTTATCTTGATATTTGTAGGTTAATATTCCTAAAGTAATAAATATCATAAATATTAATATCCAAACTGGTATTCCCCATCCAGAAAAAGGAATGATTGATCCGCTTCCAAGAAAGCAATAAACCGCTATAACTATTGGTCTAATTACTAGCATTGTCATTAAATAAAACCAAAAGTTCATATTAGTAACACCAGCTAAAATACATAATACATCATCAGGGAAGAATGGCAATAACTGCATTATTACAAATGGGCCTTTTCCTCTTGTAGATAAAATATCTAAATACTTATCTATTTTATCCCCAGCTAACCAATGTACTACTTTTCTCCCACAAAATCGGCCAATAGCATAACAAAACATCGATCCAATAAATACACCTATGGAAGACAAAATAAATGCCTCTAAGGGCCCATAAATCATGACGCCGGATACATAACATAATAAAGCTGGCAAAGGAAGTACTACAACTTGCAATATTTGTAATAAAACAAATACAATTTTACCATATGGTCCTGTCTTTTGAATAAGTTTTATGATATGTTCTACTTTTTCTTCATCACTACTTATTCCATCTAAATTAAACACTTTATTAACTATTACTAAGGCATAAAATAGAATGAAAAATATAATTGTGCCAGTAAATACTAATTTAAATAGTTCTTCTTTCTTTAGTATTAGCAAAACTAAAGTTATAATCATTAAAAGAATAGTTATTATATAAATAATTATTCTTAAAATGTTTGACCATCCATTCATCCATAATTTATTGCCGATAAAAATAAATACCAACATTAAAATTTCTAGGCAATACAATATTGTTTTTGTATATCTGTTCATACTATAAAATAGTCATTATTGCTGATAAAGCAAAGGAAATTACAAATAATATTGCAACAATATAAATAGGAATAGATACTTCTTTTCTACGCTTTGCTACAAGCATCATAACACAATAAGCAATTAATCCAATACCAATGCCTGAAGCAATTGAATATGTTAAGAGTGAGAATATAACTGTAATGAATCCTGTAAAAGCAACAATACGATCATTAAAGTTAATGTCTTTAAAATTACCAACGAAAATCATTGCACCAACGCACACTAGCGCCGGAGCGGTAACTGATCCAGCTGTAAATATTGAAAATACAGGGTAAATAAATGCTGATAGTAAGAACATTAATCCTGCAGTTATTGCTGCTAAGCCAGTTTTAGCACCCATTTCTGCACCAACATTACTTTCAGCAAAAGATGTAACAGTTGATGTTCCTAATGGTCCACATATTGTAGCGCCTACCGCATCCGCCAAAACGGCTTTTTGATAATTTTGCATTTTTCCTTGTTCATCAATAATACCAGTGTTTCTTCCTACAGCAAGTAGTGTCGCAGTTGTATCAAATAAGTTAACAAATATCAATGAGAAAATCGCAATATATGATGTAGGTGTAGAGATTACTTTTAATAAGTCATTTCCAAAATCTTGTGTACTATATCCTTCATTTAATAAACCAAAAAATAAGACATCTTTGGCACCATTCATACCCCAACTAACATTATCGTCAAGCCAAGGAGCAATTGGTAGTTTACTAACATAAGAAATATTTTCATTTAATTTATACATCCAAGTTCCATTAACTTCTGATAAAGATCCATTATTAATTAAGATAGTTGAAGTAACTACACCCGCAACAGCGGCAACTAAAATACTAATTGGTATTGCCAAAGTAGAAATAACTTTATTCTTAGAAAACATTAGACCAAAACACAAGATAATAGCAATTATTGAAATTATCGTTGATGGGTTTAAAAAATCACCTAATTGTACTAACGTTGATCCTTCAACAATAACACCTGAATTTCTTAATCCTACAAAGCAAATAAAAGCCCCTAAAGCACTAGAAATAATAAGTTGCAAATCTCGTGGTATTGCTTCAATAATAATTTTTCTTACTGGAGTAAGAGATAATATTAAAAATAATAATCCAGATATTGTTAATAAAATCATTCCTTGTTGCCAAGAATACCCTGCACTTCCACAGATAGTATAAGCTAAATAAGCATTCAGTCCCATACCCGCACTAAGAACAACCGGATAATTAGCAACAAATCCCATAATAAATGTTACTAAAGCACCAACTAATGCGGTCATAGCAAATACTCCTAATTTGCTCATTCCCATATCGGCTAAAATTGCAGCATTTACTGGCAAAATATAACACATTGCAATAAAAGTAATTAATCCACCAATTATTTCTGTCTTAATACTTGATCCTTTTTCATTCACATGAAAAAGTTTTTCAACGATATTTTTCATAAATAATTTCTCTCCTTTTTCAATTAATTTTATCATATGTATAACAAATTTAATAGTTCAAAAAATTATTGGCTTATTATTGTATTAGCACATCCCCAAACAAATGATGTACTATTTTGCTCTGCGTTAAAAAATCTACCAAATGTACCATCATTTAAATATTCAGAAAAAGTCGAATAATGATCGTCAGTATATAACGAAACAGGAGAATCATTATAATTTGTGGCATATTGTTGATTAAAACCATCTAACCAAACAACCAATCTTGCTGATCCTCTATTGCTTGAACTATATGAATCATCCAAAGCTATGTCACATTCATAATAAATAGGTGTTCCTGTATACTTGTTTTTTACATATGGAATATTAGTGGCATACCCATCAGTGCGATCATAATTAGATACACAGCGAGTATTAGATTTAAATATGCTATAAGCATTACGATAATTTCTTTTACTTACATAATTTGCTGGATATGTTTTAAAAGTATTAAAGTATATTGCCACATCCATTGGATCAGTATAAGCAGCTTTATCGGCCAAACTAGTATTACTAGAAATATAATCATAAGAATAATATGTATATTCTTTTTCTTCTAAAACTGTATAAGTAGAATTATTATAACTAACTTTTATTGGTACACGCACTGTTAATCCATTATAAACATCACTACAACTAACTGGATTTAAACGATTGATATTTAAACCAGAAGATAAATATTTATTATCAAAAGTAGTTTTTATTCCTGTATATTTTATAACAATCTTACTTATTTCCATATTGGCTTTATTTGTTTCTATTTTAAAGAAATTACAATCATAAACATTATATGTATATGTTGCATTACTTTGATTTTCAATTTCCATTTCTAAAAAGTCTTGTAACAAATAATTTTTTCCAAATCTTAAAATTGGCTTTTTACTAGCGGATATAGTTTTATAAGTTATTTCAATTGTTGACATACCATATATTGGTGAAACATTATATATCATTCCTTCTAAGGATTGAATGTTTTCAAATGGACTTTCAAAGGTCTGAAGGGTAAGTAATCCTCCATAGTTATATTCCGCTCGATAATATTCAAAATCATAACCGTCAAAAGAAAAATCGCCCCAGTTGGTATCATATTTGCCAACATTAATATTGCTGGTAATTGATAACGTTTTTAAGTCTTTAATAACACTGGTACTTGATGAGTTTGAATTACTTGGTTTAGTATCAATAAAACTACCATTGGAACTAGCACTGCTTGAATTATTATTTGAAGAACTAATTGGTGATGGTACAACTGATCCAGATATAGACGTTGAAGTTTCTATAGAATTACTATTAGAGGAATTGCTAATAAAATGAATTTCACATGAAGAAGCAACAACTAATAATATTGCTGATATTAAAATTTTCTTTAGTTTTTTCATATTATATTGCTCCTTCGTTATTAGAAAAATTTTAGCATAAAACATGCATAAAACAAATATTATATTTATTTATCCGGAATTCTTATTGTTACTTTAGCATTATGTATTTCAGTATTAATGTCTAAAGATATAATTTCACACAATGATTTAATTTTGTTATATTCCATATTACCATCAAATTCCATTACTAAATCAACATAAATTTGATTGTTCACTTGACGAGTATTAATAGAGATAACTTCTTGATATCCATACTTATAATTAGCAATTATTTGTTTGATTATATTTTGCTTTTCTTGAGAAATTGTTTTATCAGTTAATTCATGAACTGATTCTTTAATACGTTTAATACAATCTACAAACAAATAACTTATAACTGGTAAAGCTAAAACAAATGGCAAATATGACATAACTTTATAATCCTTTAAATAGTAAATTATAAATAAAGAGAGAAAAGAAATTGTGTCAAACGCAAATGCGCCTAACACCTTAAACAATTCACATTCCGTAATTTTACTTTTATTAGACTTCTTTAATAGCGCTTGAGAAATTACGAAAAATATATCAAATGCAATACTAATTAATTTTAAAATTACAATAGTTGCAATATGCTTAATAGATGTAACTGGAACAACAATGCGGTAAATAGAATAAATCAATATTCCCATTAATCCTCCAATTACTAAAACATCACAAAAAATAGAAGAAATAGCTTCTAGTTTGCCTATACCATAATTGTATTTATCTTTTACATCTTTTTTTAGTTTTGATGATGTAAAAAACATATATGCACTATCAATAGTGTATCCTAATGAATCAATAGTATCAAAAAAACAAATTGCAGAAGTTGAGGTAATTGCTGTAATCAAAGCCATAACAAATTTTGGTATTCCAATTATAAATTGTAATAAAGAGAGTTTTTGTTGCTTTTCATAAATTTCTTTTATATGCATCAAATCATCTCCAAGCAACTATTACTATATGTTAACTTTATGCCTATTTATTTTGCATTTCAAGTGATTTCAAATAAAAAAAGTTAAGAAGACTCTCGGCATGCAATTACTAATGTTGTTGGAACTCTATTAAGTTTATTAGTAATGATTTATGAGGGCAAGGCGCGCGCCAAAAAATCTTCTTAACACATCTACTATATTTTATTAATTCAATAATTTCAACTTTTTCGTGAATTTGTCATTTTTCAAAATTCTTATTGGCGAATTTTAATGTTTTGGTATTTTAAAAAAAAGACAATTATTCTATTTCAGCCACATAAGAAGTTACGTTTCTAATCGTTTCTCCATCAATTTGTAAAGCGCATGGATGATCAAATGTAACCTCTATTTTCTTACCTTCAATGATATCAACCATTTCTTTGTGCTTAACATGCTCGCCTTTGAATATACCTACAAAGACAATCAAAGCCTTAATTCTAGAGCCACCATGCATACAAACCATTGATAGTTTATTACTTAAACGATCTTGAGAAGGCGCAACCATCATACCGCCGCCATAAAATCTACCATTCATTGCTGATGCTAACCAAACACGTTTATATTTAATTTCTTTGCCATCAACTTTAACTGTAGCTTTTGGACATTTATATTTAAACAAAGCCAATTTAACTGAAATACCTGGATAACTAATTTTTTTAACGCCTTTTGCTTTCATGTTATCTGCCACTTCACATACTTGACCATCAATACCAAAACCAATACCGTTAATAAATAAAGTGGTTTTTCCGTTAATTGTTACTTTAGGTAGATGTTTTATATATTTGTTTATTAATAGTAGTCCATCACTATCTATTTCATTACTAACATCTCTTAAAAAGTCATTTCCTGTGCCAGCTTTGTAAACATAGATATCACATGGTACATTTAAATCACTAACTTCATTAGCCATATGATTAATAGTTCCGTCTCCACCGACAAGAACTAGTACGTCTTTTTTAGTAAGCGAACCAGCAAATTGTTTAGAATTAATTTCTAAAACATTTCTACTCTCCATCTCACCAAAACGGGCTTTTAACTTTTCTTTTGCCTCCAGCGCAGTTTTTTCACCATTTCCATTATCTGCTAAAGGGTTAAATAATAAATAATTCATAATTAAATTGATTCCTTTCTTTTCTTAAGTTGAGTATTTATTTCATTTCGAACAAAGTCGCTAATTTCCACGCTATTCATAGTTTCATATTCTTCAGAATAAATAACATTAATAACATCCATATAGACATGTGTCCTTTTAAATGGAAAATTTTTATGTATCTTATTACAATTAAGTAAACTAATTACCACGATAGGAGCTTCCGCTTTGGTTGCGATTTTAAACGCTCCTGCTTTAAATGGCAATAATTCACCGCTTTTACTTCTTGTTCCTTCTGGTGCCACATACATATCTGCTAAATCATTTTTTAAATATATAACGCCTTTTAATATAGAAGACAAAGCATTAAAATTATTTTTTCTATCGATTGCAATATATCCAGTTTTATGAATAAATGCTCCCATAATAGGTATCTTTTCATTTTCTGGTTTTGTGATACAAATAATTGGTTTTTGTTTTAGAACTTTTAAAAGTACTATTTGATCAAAATTAGATGTATGATTAGATACAAATAACACTCGTCTATCATTAGGAATCTTATCTAATCCTGTTACATGCACTTTAGTATTTGATAACAATACTAGTTGTGCTGATGTTTGACGACACATCCAATAATAAAATTTATTAGGTTTATTAATTTCTTTCTTTTTATTGATAAAAAGCGACCAAACAAACAAAATAATAATGTATATTAAAAACCAAACTAAATAAAAAATTGGTATTGCTATTATCATAACTATAAATGTCCAAGACATTGTATATAAAGCGCACAACCATTCAATAAGCGCTATAGATATAATACTGAATGACAATAATATAAAGCCTATAATCATTTTTTTACCTCAAGTAGTTTCTATTTAATATATAAATATATTAAAATATTGTTTACAGGTTGTAAATAACGAATTTTAGAAAAATGTTCATATTAAAAGCCTAGTTCATTTAATAGTACTAGGCTAAGTAAGTTAAATATTATAGTTTTTCTAAAATGACTTTTTTCTTTTCTTCATATTCTTCTTCGCTAATAATACCTTTTTGACGTAAATCAAATAGTTTTTCAAGAAGTTCAATCGAATTAGAAGTGTCATCTTTTGATTGTAACGGACTATCCACAACTGGTCTTTCCCCATTTACTAATGGTTGTGCAACTGGATAATTAATAGGTTTTACTCGTCCAGTTAATACATCTTGTATTTCTTCTGGTGAACCTGGTACACTTTGAGCAAAACCAATGGCATAGAAAATCAAAGCGATGATATTAAGAATAATTGCGACTAACAAATCAAACAATATTGTGTGAGGAGTAGTTGCAGAAAAATATAACGATATCTCTATGAAATTAAATAACAAAATAGAGCCATTAGCAATTAATGAAATTAAACAAGTCGTCTTGCCTTTAGGCGTATAAGTTTTTTTCTTATTGCAATATAGACATAATGAGCAACTAATAATAGTAAATACACCCACTAAGAAAATGATGATAGCTACAACAAATAGCGCTAGAAAATAGTCAATCGCCGATGGTACAATAATTTGCACTAATATAACTATTGCAGCCAAAACAGTGAATGAGCCTCCAATAATACCTAGTACACCCGCTGGTGTTAATAATTTGTTTTTTTTCATTTTTTTCCTCCATTATAAATCTGATAAGATTTTATTTTTCTTTGTCTCATACTCTTCCTTTGTGATAACACCTTTTTGCAAAAGATTATATAATTTTTCAAGAACATCTAAACTTGTGTTATTATTTTGTATAATTTTGGGAGTGTTATTTTCAATAGGGGCATTAATATAAACGCTATCTTTAACACTTGAATTTTGTTCTTTAACTTGAGTAATATTTTCTTTTGTATTAGAACAATATATGGCAACATCCACAACACTATTTTTTATGCCTGTAATAGCAAACAGCATTACTACTGCTTCTAGTAATAAACATACACAAAAGCCAATACTTAAATTATTACTCATATTTATAGCAATAATAATATCAAGTAATAATATCAGCATAATACTAATATTAATTGATGTGGAAACAATGTAGAGTTTTTTTGTTTTTTTACTATATATTTTTTTTATATTTGCTAACGATATGCTAAAGAAAACTATTTTAACTATGCTTAATATTATTAAAATAACATTAACTAAAGTATACCCAATATAATATTGAAAAACTCTAATGTTCGCAATTTGTATTATCGTGACAAAAGACATTATGATTAGTAATGCTCCACCTATAATTGCTAAAATACTTGCAGGCTTTAAAAAAACGTTTTTTTTCATTTAAAATCCCACTAAGATTATTTTGAATTATACCCAAAGGGATTTTTACTTTGCCAATTCCATTGACTTTTGCACATATCTTCAAGATTATATTTAGCAACCCAATGTAAATCTTTTTTAGCTTTTTCAGCACTTGCATAGCATGCATCAATATCACCTGGACGGCGTTCAACGATTTCATAAGGTAATTTCTTACCGCAAGCTTTTTCAAAAGCATGAATTATATCTAATACTGAATATCCAATACCCGTTCCTAAATTATAAATATGAACTCCTGGTGTATTAATGTGTTCTAAAGCTGCGACGTGGCCTAAAGCCAAATCAACAACATGAATATAATCTCTTACACCAGTACCATCATGAGTATTATAGTCATTGCCAAATACTCTAATTTTACTAAGTTTACCTGTAGCAACTTGAGCAACATATGGCATTAAATTATTTGGTATACCTTTAGGATCTTCACCAATTAATCCTGATTCATGGGCGCCAACAGGATTAAAATATCTTAATAGAATTACATTCCAAGCGTTATCAGATTTATATAAATCTGTTAATATTCTTTCAAGCATCAATTTTGTTGATCCATAAGGATTAGTTGTTGATAAATGACATTCTTCATCGAGTGGTAATCTTTCTGGAGTGCCATATACTGTAGCGGATGAAGAGAAAATAATTGTTTTACAATTATATTTATTCATTGCTTCAAGTAAAACTAATGTTCCATAAATATTATTATCATAATATGCTAAAGGAATCTTACAAGATTCTCCAACTGCTTTTAAGCCTGCAAAATGAATAACTGCATCAATTTTATGTTCTTGAAATATTTTATCGTATATACTAGCATCTCTAATATCGCCAAGATAAAAATCAACATGTTTACCTGTGATTTTTTCTACTCTTCTAAGAGCTTCCTTACATGAATTACATAAGTTATCTAAAACAACGACTTTGTAATTCTTATTTAATAATTCAACTAATGTGTGACTACCAATAAATCCTGCTCCACCTGTAACTAAAATTGTCTTCATAAATTATCCTCCAAAAAATCCATAATTATTATGGATTAATATATTAAATTTTTCAATAATTCAAAACTAAGTTTTTTCATATTTTTATCTAAAACGACAAAAGTATGAAAAAAACTCTCAGTTTTTTTACCAAGAGTTTTTTAAATTGAAGTCTTAATTAGCAGTGTTCTGCAAAGTATTTGATTGTACGAACCATTTGTGAAGTATAGCTGTTTTCATTATCATACCATGAAACAACTTGAACTTCATATAAGCCATCAGCAATCTTAGTAACCATTGTTTGAGTTGCATCAAATAATGATCCATAAGTAATACCAATAATATCAGATGAAACTAATAATTCTTCTGTATAACCGAATGATTCATTGCTAGCAGCTTTCATAGCAGCATTGATAGCTTCTTTTGTTAAATCTTTTGCTTTAACAACAGCTGTTAAAATTGTTGTTGATCCAGTTGGAACTGGTACACGTTGTGCAGAACCAATTAATTTTCCATTTAATTCTGGGATAACTAATCCGATTGCTTTAGCAGCACCTGTTGAGTTAGGAACAATGTTAACTGCAGCAGCACGTGCTCTTCTTAAATCACCTTTACGATGTGGTCCATCAAGAACCATTTGGTCACCAGTATAAGCGTGAACTGTTAACATAATACCACTTTGAATTGGAGCAAAATCATTTAATGCTTTAGCCATTGGAGCTAAGCAGTTTGTTGTACATGAAGCAGCAGAGATAATTTGATCTTCTTTTGTTAATGTTTCATGGTTAACAGAGTAAACGATTGTCTTTAAATCTTTTCCTGCAGGAGCAGAAATAACAACTTTCTTTGCACCAGCATTGATGTGAGCCATTGATTTTTCTTTTGAGCAGTAGAAACCTGTACATTCTAATACAACGTCAACATCTAATTCTTTCCATGGGCAGTTGTTTGCGTCTTTTTCAGCATAGATTCTGATTTTGTGACCATCAACAGCAATCCATCCTTCTGCTTCATCATCTGCAGAGCATGTAACTTTATCTGCTAATGCATATCTACCTTGTGCTGAATCATACTTTAATAAATGAGCCAACATTTTTGGGCTTGTTAAATCGTTGATTGCAACAATTTCGTATCCTTCTGCACCAAACATTTGTCTGAATGCTAAACGGCCGATACGTCCAAATCCGTTAATTGCGACTTTTACTGACATAATTAAATATCCTCCTATAAATATGTTTAGTTTGTCTACACCTATATATTGCCATTTTTTAAAACAAAAATGAATATATATTTTAAATTGTAAGCGCTTTTCTTCTTCTTTTTATATTTTATATAAAAACTTTTTTTACATTTTTTCTTTTGCTTCAATACCAATTAGGTTTAAAGCATTCTTTAAAGTAACCATTGTCGCTAATACTAGGCCTAAACGTTGGTTAGATAATTCAATGTTTGCATCATCATGAATACGGAAAGAGCCATAGTAACTATGGAAGTATTGCGCTAATTTTTGGACATAGTTACAAATCTTATTTGGCATTCTTGTTTTAGCAGCATCCGCAACGACACTAGGGAACTCATTAATGTGTTTAAGTAATAAGGTTTCTTTTTCTTCTTTTAATAAATTGTAATCATTTACTTTCTCAAATTTTGGGCTTGAAGCAACGATAGAATTCATACGTGCATAGGCATATTGAACATAGAATACTGGATTATCCGCGGTTTGTTTACGTGCAAGTCCTAAATCGAAATCAAAATGTGTAGCAACATCTTTACATACAAAGAAGTATCTAGCGGCATCCACACCAATATCATCACATAATTCACGAATTGTGACGGCATTACCTGTACGCTTAGACATTTTTACTTCAACACCATCATCAACTAAACGCACCATTTGGATTAAATCTACTTCTAAAACATCTTTAGGATATCCAAGAGCCTCTAAAGCGCATTGCATACGTTTAACATAACCATGGTGATCTGCACCCCAGAAGTTAACTAATTTATTATATCCTCTTTCAAGTTTATAAACGTGATTAGCAATATCAGGAGTTAAATATGTATATAATCCATCATTTTTCTTTAAAACACGATCTTTGTCATCTCCATATTCGCTAGATTTAAACCATAACGCGCCATCTTGTTCATAAGTTAGCCCCATAGATTTCATTTTGTCTAAAACATCTCTAATACGTTTAGCGTTATCTAAATAAAAGAATCTTTCATGAATCCAAGAATCAAAACCAACACGGTAATAATCTAAGTCACGTTTAATTTTATTTAATTCTAATTCAATACCTTTATCTTTAAAATATTCTTTACGTTCATTAACATCTGCATTAAGCCATTTATCGCCATCTGTGTCCGCTAAATCATGAGCCAATTTAATGACGTCTGGTCCGTGATATCCATCTTCTGGAAGTGGATAACTTTTTCCAAAACAATCAAAATATCTAGAGATAAGAGATTCCGCAAGCATATCAATTTGGTGTCCAGCATCATTAACATAATATTCGCGTAAAACATCATATCCTGAGAAATTCATTAAACGAGTAACACTATCTCCCCAAGCAGCACCACGAGCATGTCCTAAATGTAAATCTCCTGTTGGGTTAGCGGAAACATATTCCACTAGAACTTTCTCGCCATTACCAATATTATTTCTTCCATAATTTTCATTTTGTTCAAGAATATTATTAATAATATTTGCCAAAGATGATTTTTTCATTTTAAAGTTAATAAATCCTGGATTAGCAACAGTAATTGATTCAACATTATCCAATACTTTTTCTAATTCTTCTTTTACTTTTTCCGCAATCACTTTGGGATTTTGATGAAGAGTTTTAGCTAAACGCATTGCGATATTAGTGGAATAATCACCAAAACTATTATCACGTGGTATTTCAATCATAATTAAGTCTTTTACATCATCTAAATTAAAGGCATTTTTAACTGCAATTTCAATCGCAGATTTTAAATTTGTTTCTAAATCCATAATAAGTTTACCTTTCCAATCACTTTTAGTAATTTGTTTTATTCTTCTTTATTGATTTGCTTAAATATAATACTATATTTATCTTCCTTATTCTAGATTATTATTGTTATTTTTTCTTGCTACTACAAAACACTCTGGAAAATCATTGCCATATATGAGTTCATTATGAATAATAGTCCAGTTATTTTCACGCAAAAATGCTATATATTTTTTATCTGTCCACTTAGAATAAGTTTTAAATCCACCTAACACCATTAAAATAATTCTTGGCGTAATGTGTCCCATATTTCTTGTATATGTGGGAGCGATTAAAATACCATCATCTTTAAGCACTCTTCTTATTTCATTAAGTGCTTTAATTGGATCAGGGATAATATGTAGACAATTAGCAATTACAATCGCATCAAATGTTTTATCAATGTAGGGCATATTAGTGCAATCACATACTTCCAAATTGATATTACTAGGTAAATCTTTCTTTTTGGCTTCATTAACCATTTCTTGCGAATAATCAGTCGCAGTTAAAAATTTAGAATTATTAGCAATTGCCTTAGTTAACATTGCTGGTCCCATGGCAAGTTCCAAAACATTCATATCTTTATTTAAAAAACCAGTTATGCTACTTTCTAATTTTTGAAAAAATATTTCACCTTTTTTATTATTTCTTTGCATTTTTTGATATCTTTTCGCATTTCTATCCCAGAATCGTTTATTATCGTTCATATTATTTACTCCTACAATATTAGTGTACACTAACGAGATATCAAAAGCAAAAAAACCAGAAACTTTTCATCATTCAGTTCTAGTTTTTAAGTTAATATTAAGATTCTTCTTGAGAGTATAAATAGAGATAATAGCGACCGCTAAAAGCATCACTATTGTTGTAACTATTGATAAAGTATACATATCTCCATCATTTCCATCAGAAGCCACAATCGTAAGTGTATTTTGTAATGTTAAAATTGACATTACCGCATCAAATAAGTTTACCATTCTTACTTGTTTATAAATGAGATTTTGTTCTTTTTGTACTTTACAAAATTTAATTATTGCTAAACTAACTTTATAAGTTGTATAAGCTGCAACCGCAATCGCAGATATAAGCGATAAATTTACTTCTTTTTGATGATTGATAAGTAAAATCGCCGGCAAAATCATCGCTAAGTTCATAATAAACATAATTACTGATGTTGAAATATAAATTTGTTTATCTCTTCTTATATCTTTTTCATCTTCTGTTTTACTTTTCTTTTCTCTTACATATAAAATCATCCTAATGGTAAGAAGTAATAGATAATATGAAAATATTGCTATATTCCAAATAACGTTTTTATAAAATCCCAATACTCCATTATAGATGCAAAAGAACAGAGCAAAACAAATAGATATTAAAAAAGAATATTTTTTACAAAAAGAAACAATCTTACTAACAAAGGTTTTAATCGATTTAATCATTTCTTAATCCTACCTTACATTACCAGTGGGAGTATATTTCATAATAATGTTCATAATTTTATCAATTGGTTCTTTACAATCATCCGCTAGCCAAAGCATGATAACCGCTAATATGCCTTTAGAATAAAATGTTAAAGCATATTTTTGTTCATCACGTGGCACATTTAGTTTGTCCATAATTGGTTCAAATAATTCTTGATACATTCTTTCAAATGTTGATTCTGAATCAAATAGCTCTGGGCGATCATGAATTAATTTGAATGCTTTTTTATTTTCTTTGATAAATTCCAAATATGGTTTTAAATAATCTGGTGTTATAAGTACTAATTCACTTTTATTTTTAGACATTTTCCAATCGCCTTTAAAAGTGTCTTTTTTACTTCCGAATGATTCATAAAATCTTTTATTAATCATTGCAATGGCTTCTTTTAATAAATCATCCATTGTTTCATAATGAAGATAGAAAGTAGATCGATTAACTCCCGCTTTTTGGCATATTTCTTTTACTGTTATATATTGGTAATCTTTCTTTTCTAAAAGTAATAATAAAGCCTCATCCATAAGTATGGCGGTATTAAAATATTTGCTTTGAAACTTATCCATAACGCCACCTACTTTCAATAATTATTCTACTTCTTCGGCAATCTCTTTAGCTAATGTAACAATATCATAAGCATATTTTTCTTTGCCTTTGGCCAATATTCTCTTATATATTGGATAATTAAATCCTACCATAGCCATACCAATAATGCCAATGATAATACCTAATACCATCATTAATGTACTTCCATCTCCAATTACTTTCATCGATAAGCACATTCCTACTCCTAATACTAATGAACCAATAATACCAAAAGTATATCCAAATATATTAGCGGGTCCTTTAGCCTTTGCATCAAGTTTTTTTAACGCAACTACTTTTGATGTGTCCTTTGGTGCGTATTCGTTTGCAATTGATTCTGCATAAATTTTATCTGTGTTCATAATTTTAATCCTCCTATCGAACAACTATAGTTTATGTTGATAAGAGTATTAATTAAACAACACAAAAAGTGATATGTGTTGATTTATAATTTATTATCTTAAAATCAAATTACTAATTAAATTTATTAAAATTGTTCTTTACACCTAAATAATCAATTATAAAATAGTTTTTTTATTATCTCCAACTTAAAAATGGGTGCTTCTATATTTTTTGACGGATACATTAATACTTCATATGCGTTTACTTATTTTTTACCTTTATAGCTTTTATTATTTTTGTTACATTGGTTAGCATGATTATCCATGTTTGCTTTATAAGCGGCATTATTGGGATTATTTTGATTGGCATAATTATCTAATTGTTGTTTGGTATGTGTTTTTCCACTCACGTGTGTTTTCATTTTTTCCACCTCATATTCATTTAACTTTACCTAAAAACATTTACTACATTTAGATTATATCATAAACGTGTAGTAAATGCACAGAGTAACAAAAAAACTGACACAATGTTGCATCAGTTATAATTAATTTTGGTGGAGATGGCGGTAATCGAAACCGCGTCCAAAATAAGTCCAGTAAAGATCACTACAGTTTAGTTTGCTGCTTGATTTCCTTAAAAGTAAGACCAACAAACGAATCCGCTTTTAAGTAACCTATAGTTTTTCGTGCCTACCTTATAGATATCGATAAACCTTATTCTCTTTAAATTACACCTTTAACAAACCAAGAGACCCAGTTCATTAAGATGGCTTTGCTTCCCGATAAGTGGGACTAATAGGCTTTAATTAAGCAGCGAAAGCAAATTGATTTCTGTTGCCAGATATTGTTTTTTGGTCTTTAACGCGACCATCCGACTGCGCTCCTTACCCGACCATACCCTGTCGAGACCAATACATCCCCATTTAGTATTGTATGCTTAAAGCATGGAAATATACTAACACTTAGAAGTTATTATTTCAAGTTAAATACAAAAAAATTGCCCACAAATAGATGTGGGCAATTAGTAGTTAATATAACTATTTATTTTAATTCGCCTAAATCAGGTAAATCGAAATTAAATTCAAATGAAGCAGAAGCTACTTCTTTCATTCCGCTAACGCTTGGTAATGATTTGCTAATTGAATACTTGGCACTTGCTTTTGCTGAAGCATAAACACCTGTTGTAGATGTAGAGAAATCATAAGAAGCAAAGCGATAATTATCAACAACTAGTTTATAAACGATTTCTGATTTTTTATCTTCTTTATCAGTATAAGAAGTTGTTGATTTTAAGCATAAGTGACCTTCACCTTTTGATTTCATTTCATAAGCATGCTTGTATCCATCAATTTCAGTTGTAGATGAACTTTGTGGGAATGTAGCAAGCATTTTTTTCAATGAATCAGAAGAACCTAAATCCAATACTGAATCAACGGCCTCTGCAACTTTATCCGTAAACTTAGCAATTGTAGCGGATTCTAATACTGCATATTCCTTATCAACTGTATTAATTGCATAGAACTTTTCATCTTTTTGTCCAAAGTAAATATCGCTCTTAGTACTTCCTTCAGTACTTCCGCCTTCTGTTTTGCCACTTACAGCAACATGGAAATAGTTCTTAGCAAAATAAATGTCCATAGAAGCATTTGATTTTACTTCTTTAACTACACTCTTAGTTTTAAGTGAAAGATGAACTCCTTTTTCTAATACTTCTGTAGCAGTTTCTGATTCATGATCAGCCACATTTTTTGCTCTTTTTTGTGCTTCTTCTTTTGTGATATTTGAGCCATCACATGAAGCTGCAAGTAAGGCAACAAAAGCTAAACTTGCGATAGTTTTAATATTTTTTTTCATAATAAATTTCTTCCTTCCTTTATATTTATAATATAACAATATTAAAAAAACATTGCAATAATGACAACGTTTTTTTTAAACAATATTCAATTATTTGTCGATTTTTTATTTGGTTCCAGTCGATCCAAATCCACATGTACCGCGTTTAGTATCATTCAAACTATCTACTTCATCAAACTCAACTTTTAAAAATGGAGTGACCACTAATTGGGCAATACGTTCATCTTTAGCAATCGTCTGTGGTTCATCGCTATGATTATGTAAAGCAACCATGATTTCCCCTCGATAATCAGCATCAACAACTCCTACTTTATTTGCTGGAGCTAAATGCCTTTTACTCGCTAATCCACTACGAGCATAAATTAATCCCGCATAACCAACTGGTATTTCTAAAGCAATACCAGTATGAATTAATTTAGTTTGATGTGGCAATATGGTAACATCATTTTCTTCGCAAGCATATAAATCTGCACCTGCTGAAAATTCACTACCATAAGTTGGGATTATTGCTAAATCATTTAGTTTTTTAATGTTAATATGCATAAGGTCCTCCTATTTATTTAGAGAAGATAAAACTATCTTTCCTTGTTTATTTGTTTCTTTCATATCAATAATTCTTTGATTACTTGAGCCACGAAATTTAAGACGAATATCTTTTAGTTCTTCTACAAATTTTCCGTCCACTAAAATATCAATTAAGCTTAATATTTCTTTTGCACTTGGTAAACTTGCTCTACTTTGTTCAACGCCCATTAATTCTTCATAAGTGAATCCAGAATAAACCCAAATTGTTTTATTAGGAACTTCTTTTCTTACTTCTTGTATGAGTTCTAATACTTGCTCTTGGTTTTCTGGTTCAAATGGTTCTCCACCTAAAATCGTAAGTCCTTCAATATAATCTTTTTTTAAACTATCGATTAAGGCTTCTTTAGTATAATTAGTAAATTCTTTACCATAATCAAAAGCCCAAGTCATTGGATTAAAACAATTTTTACAATGATTACGACATCCCGAAACGAAAAGGGATACACGTACCCCTATTCCGTTAGCGATATCACAATTTTTAATCTCGCCATAATTCATAATTATAAATGTAATACTCTTTCTTTAATTTCTTGTGTACGGCCTTGGTTCCAATATTGTGTACCAATATAGCCACATGTACGACGCGCAACATTCATTTTACTTTGATCTCTATTATGGCAATGTGGGCATTCCCAAACTAATTTGCCATCTTCGTCAGTAACAATTTGAATTTCCCCATCATATCCACAAACTTGGCAGAAGTCTGATTTTGTATTAAGTTCAGCATACATAATATTTTCATAAATATATTTGATTACTGATAATACTGCTGGAATGTTATCTTTCATATTTGGCACTTCGACATACGAAATAGCGCCACCAGGTGATAATCTTTGGAATTCTGCTTCTAATGCAAATTTAGAGAATGCATCAATTTGTTCAGTTACATGAACGTGATAAGAATTGGTGATATAGTTTTTATCAGTTATTCCTGGAATAATACCAAATCTTTTTTGTAAACTCTTAGCAAATTTATAAGTTGTACTTTCAATTGGTGTTCCGTATAAAGAATAATCAATATTTTCTTCTTTTTTCCATTTATTAGTATAGTCATTTAAGGTTTGCATGACTTTTAAACCAAATTGTTTACCTTCTTCTTCAGTAAGTTTTTTATCAACCATATAAAGAACTGTTTCCCATAAGCCTGCATATCCTAAAGAAATTGTTGAATAACCACCATGAAGAAGTTTATCAATAGTTTCGCCTTTCTTTAATCTTGCTAATGCGCCATATTGCCATAAAATTGGAGCAACGTCAGATACAGTACCTGTCAATCTTTCATGACGGCATTGTAACGCTCTATGGCAAAGTTCAAGACGTTCATCAAGTATTTTAAAGAATAAGTCCATATCTTTCTTAGAAGACAAAGCAACATCAATTAAGTTAATGGTAACAACACCTTGATTAAAACGGCCATAATATTTAGGTTTGCCGTTTTCATCAACATAAGGAGTTAAGAATGAACGGCAACCCATACAAGGATAGCAATTACCATTACCATTCTTATCAATCTTATATTCAAGCATTTTCTTTTCAGAAATATAGTCTGGTACCATTCTTTTAGCAGTACATTCCGCTGCTAACTTAGTTAAATACCAATATTTAGAATCTTCATGAATATTTTCTTCTTCTAAAACATAAAGGAGTTTTGGGAAAGCTGGAGTAATCCATTCGCCAGCTGGATTCTTAGTGCCTTGAATTCTTTGTTTCAAGACTTCCTCTATAACCATTGCTAAATCTTCTTTAGTACGTTCGTCTTTTGCTTCATTCAAATACATATTCACAGACACGAAAGGTGTTTGTCCATTAGTAGTTTGCAAAGTATTAATTTGATATTGAATTGTTTGAACACCATGTTCAATTTCTTTCTTTAAACGTTTTTGAACAATACTTTCAACCATATCATCAAATTCTTGTTTTGGTCCTTTGAAATCTTTACGATATTCTGCTAGTTCTTCAAGAACATCTTCACGAATATTTCTTCTTGATTCATCAACGAATGGTGCTAAATGTGACAAAGTAATTGTTTGTCCACCATATTGGCTAGATGCAACTTGAGCAATAATTTGAGTAGCAATATTACAAGCTGTATAAAATGAATGTGGTTTTTCAATTAATGTACCAGAGATAACTGTGCCATTTTGTAACATATCTTCCAAATTGACTAAATCGCAGTTATGAATATGTTGAGCAAAGTAATCCATATCATGAAAATGGATAATGCCTTCTTTATGTGCTTTTACAATATCTTCTGGTAATAAGAAACGTTTAGAGATATCTTTAGATACTTCACCAGCCATATAATCACGTTGTGTAGAAACAATAACTGGATTCTTATTAGAGTTCTCCTGTTTAACTTCTTCATTATTTAATTCGATAAGAGAAAGAATACTTTCATCTGTTGTATTTGCTTTTCTTACGAGCGCGCGATTATATCTATATGTAATATAGGAGCGTGCTAAAGCATAGTTACCAGAAGCCATTAAAGCATCTTCAACCATATCTTGAATTTCTTCAACATTTAAAGCTCTCTTAATTTTTTTGCATTTTACATTAAGGTCAGCTACAACCTTATCAATTGCTTCCAATGATAAACGATCTTGTGGTTCAATTGATTCGTTAGCGTGAATAATTGCTAATTTGATTTTGTCTAAATTGAACTTGACTTCTTGTCCTCCACGTTTAATTACTTTCATATAAAAATCACTCCTAACACTTATTAACATAAACTAATTATGGTTTATTCAAAGTTGCTATTAAATTATAATTTAATAATACAAATAACACAAGATAGGTGCTTAAAAAGTAAACGAGTTTTGCAATTTTAAAAACATTGATTTTAAATTGTTGGATGCCTTGAATAGGCGCTTTAATCAAGAAAGTTCACTCATAGTAATATAAAATCAATTTATTTAAAAATATTTTAAATATGTCATTTTTGCCGATTAATTTTTTTTGCCATTTTGTATGCGCTTTCTATATTCAAACTAATATTAGTAAATAAAATGGATAACAAAATAAATTTAGACACCTTTTTAAGTGGCTACTTGTCTTTCTTTAATTAAAAACACACACTGAAAAACAAAAAAAAGCACACGCTCTTTTAGATTCTATTTCTCATAACAAAAATCTATTTTTAAACGTGTGCTTAGTGAAATTTAATTATTAAGCTTTAACAATTCTTAAAATAGCTATATTCCAAGATGGAGCATCGCCGAAACATCTTAATGTGTATTTTACACCATTAAACTCGATAACTTTATCTTGCATATTATTACCTTTTACATCACCGTTGTTATTACCATAATTACTTCCATTAACTTTTAAATGAGAGAAGAAATCTTTAACCTCAGATGTTGCTTCAATTAGATCTGTTACATCAATCTTAATAGTATATAAATCATAATTAGCATCATAAGTTTCTTTTGTTATTAATTGACGTGATTTATCAGCAAAATCAATATAAATAACATCAGTTGATGTTTCAAATCCAAATCCTTTATATTTAAGAATATAATATACGTGATCATTTTCTAAAGTAAGATCGAAATCAACTTTTCCTTGCGCATATTCTAAGAATTTATCACTAACTTCTAATGTTCTAATCCCCCAAACTACACCTACTGTGTAGACTTTTTTCTCTAATACAGCATTGTTTTGTAATACTTTTATAGAAGATGAAACATTATCACTATCTTTGTGATTGAAATAAACCTTACCACCATCGCCACTACCAGTTAATATTTCAGCATTTGTAACATTAATTTTTACTTCAAATGTATGATTATTTTCATCAATAGAAACTGTTTGCTTGCCATCATCAAGATTTTTAGATGCACCTTGTGCTCTTAAATCAAATGCTGGGAAAGTATCATCTTTGGTGTACGCATAAGATTTACCACTAATAAAATAGAATACTTGTTTTACACCATCGACTTCTTCAACTTTAACACCAACACCTTCAATGTCTAAATTTAAATATCTTTCAACTTTTAAAGAAGCCATATTATATCTATTAACAATTGAATATTTTGTTGTTCCAAGGATAACATTAGCATTATCAGTATCAACAGATTTATAAAGTAAATCAGAAGCACCATTTCCTGGATGGCTGCCATTAACATTATAACCTATACCATTAACAAAGAAATGTGGCATACCTTGTTCAGATTCTAAAGACATAAGCGCTACATCTGTCACATCAATAGAAACTTCAAAAATATTTGTTTCACTATCTTTTGTTACTTTGTATTTACCTTTTTTAGCATAATCACTTCCTGAAACAATGATATCTAAGCGAAGTTGATCATAACTATATCCTGTTGCGTATCCAGTGACATAATATAATACTCGATCATCAACATTTTTTAGTCCTACTTTTTGTAATTCAAATGACTTTGTCGCATTAGTAACACTTAATACTGGCATATTCCATGTAGAGTTTTCTCCTGTAGTACATACAATAGCGTAAGTCTTATCTCCTAATGAGACAGATTTTCCATTACTAGATTGATCACTATCTTTAATATCCGACTTTTTGCCCTTAATAGAAATATGTGGGAATAAGAATGATTGATCTAATGGTATCTCAGTTACATCTGTTAAAATTTTAAATGTATTATTAGCATAATCAATTGTTACTGTTTGGTTACCCAAAGCATAATCTTTACCATTTCCATATAAATCATGAGAAATATCACTCTCTTCATAACCAAAGCAACTTCCTGTTACTACATAATAAACTTTATTATCGATAACTTCGACATTAAATAATTCACATTCTAAATAACGATCTTTATTTAAAAGAGTATCTAAAGAAGTGGTTCGTGTAATAGTTTTGTCACCATTAACAGTTAACTCAATAGTAATATCTTTTTCTTTATATATACTACTTTTTGCAAATTTAATAGTATAACAACTCCAATAATAATTACCCGCAAATTGAGTATCTGTTGATAACGCACTTCCATCGTAATAATTAACTATTCCATTCGCAGAAATCCCCTTATAAAGGGTATAAGAAGATATTATATTATCACCAATTCCCGCTACGACTCTTTTATAGTTAAGTGAAGTAACATCGCCTTTAATTGCGGTGGCAAATCTTAAATAATAAGATCCATCATTTTTATCAAAAGCATATTGAGTATACATAGTAGAGCAATCCAATGCTGAATTTGAATTAAGAGCTTTTACATTCACTTGTTCAATACCATTTTGCTCATTTAAATAATCTTTTGTTGATTCAACAAAGTCATTTGTTGAATCATCAGGAGTATTAGTTTTATTGACTAAGCCGCTTATAAAAGCAAGAGATAATACACTTACAATTGGAAAAATAATTTTCTTTTTCATATTATAATTCCTCATCGTAATTTCCGGCAAGTTCATTATTACCATCAATTCTTTCTATATTTGAAGTTAAAACTATATCTTCTAAAACAACATCTTCTAATCTAACATTTGGCTTTTTATATTCTTTCTTTTCCATAGTTAATTAGTCCTTTCTTAAATTGTTTTGTTTAATCTGTTTAGATTGCATTAAATCATTAATAAGCATTAAAGCACGTTTTAACGCTAAAGGAGATTTAACTTTTATCATTGTTGGTGTTTTTTCATATACTTTTTTATTTTTCTCATCCTTAACCGGAATTGTTGCTCCTTGATAATCATTTGGTTCAAGAGCAAGATGTAATTTTAATGTTTTACCAACAAGTGTTATCTTAGCTAATTCCTCTTTTTCATACTTGAATACTTCACCAGCCATAGATATACGACTAGTTAATCCATAGCTTAATAAATGATTTTTTATCTCGTTATAATAACCTTTTATTTCTTCATTCGCTGCTTCTATTTTTTCACTAAATGGTTTACGAATAAATACTGTTTCAGTTTCATCATCACTTTCTAACACTTCTTCTTCATCAATTTCTTTATTGGATAAAACGTTGTTAATGATAGTAATTTTATTTTCTAGATTATCAAAGTCTTCTTTAAAATCTCTATTTTCTTTTAAACTACGTTTTTTAAGAGTTTTTAATTCATCTTTATAATCATTTAACGCTTTTTGTAAAACATTTATTTTATTATTTATTGAAGAAATTTCTGTCGAATAATCCATTAATACTACATTTTCGTTGGTTAAATATTTTCTTTTTCTAATAAGAGCATAGATAAAATAAATTTCTAAACCAACAACAATCATATTTATACCTACTAATGCTGGAATCCACCATCTAAATACGCCTTTAGATTCTTTAATACCAATATCTTTTCCTTGATTCCAAGTAGTGAAATAAGTATTACAAATTGTGTATAAAAGATTATGAGCTGATCTTCTTGCACAAACCCAAGATGAATCTAATTTAGTATTGATACCATTATTACAACGATTAGCAGGATTTAACCAAATATCATTACCAGCATGAAGTCCTTGGTTAACTGGCATATCCCAGTCGCCTTGACACCAGTCAGTAATAACCACACCTTTAAATTTCCATTCTTTTCTTAAAATTCCTTGAATTAATTGATAGTTTCCACCTGTCCAAGTCGCTCCTAAACGATTAAATGCAGTCATCATTGCCGTTGCGCCATTTTTAACTGCTATTTCGAATGGCCTTAAATAATTTTCACGTAAATTTTGTTCGGTTAACCACACATTAAGTTTTCTTGGATTAGGTCCCATTTCACTTACAACAAAGTGTTTTAAGAAACAATAAACACCATTTTCTTTAGCGCCTTTAATAACTCGAGATGCTAAATAACCAGATAAGACACTATCTTCACTATAATATTCAAAGTTTCTTCCATTAAACGCTGAACGATGTAAGTTAACTCCCGGGGCGTAAATACCATTAATACCTGTTTCATAACCTTCATTACCAAAACATTCGCCCATTGCTTCCGCCATTTGTGTTGACCAAGTTTGGCCTAGTAATGTTTCATTTCCAAATCCTGTCCATTTTGATTTTTTATCGCCTAATGGACTATTAACAGAAATATTAAATCCAGCAGGGCCATCATAATCAAACATCGAAATTTTACCAACACTTGCCGCAGCATCATTTCCATAGCCGCTAGACTCAACAAAGTTTTGTAATTCTTCTGTTGTCAATTGATCTAACAATGTTTCCCATTCTGGGGCATTATAATCCGCGCCAAGTTTAGAAACTAAGTCTTTATTCCAAACAAGATTCTTTTTACTTTCTAAATCACTAAGTGAAGCTTTTGAACCATCTTCTTTAGTAACTAATAATAAAGGCACATCACCTGTTTTTCCTTGAACAGGCTTTTCTTGACCTTCATAAGCCAAATACTCTACATAATTATTGGCATAATCTAAAATCGATTTAATATCACGATTTTTTTCTTTTGTAAGTGGGAAAGTGCTAGCAAAATCATTACGCGATAAATAAGGTATTTTTTCACCCGCATTACTTCCATCAATTGGACAATTAGCGTAGGCTGAATCGTTAATGTATTTTCCTGATTCATCAAATTCACCATATCTATTACTTACAATCGCTCCTGTTTGAGGATCACGATTATAAATAATGGTCTTATCACATTGCAATTTGATAGTGTTTTTATTACCTTCCACAAGACTATGGGAATTTTTCATTAATTGAATTTGATATTCACCAGTTTCAAGTTCATAACCTGCAAAGCCATTTTTATTTTTATCATAGGCATCATAACTTGCCATATCATATGCAGAAAATGTTAATTTATATGTTTTTGATTCATTTTCTTTTAGTGCATCAGTTTTACGGAAGGCGGCTAAATTCACTGCGGATTTTTCAATTCCGCCTTTAGTATAAGGAGCAGTATAGTATAATTGAATTACATCTTTTCCTTCCACTTTCGAAGTATTAGTAACTTTAACATCAACTTCAATTTGTGTTGCTCGTTGTAATCCTGTTCCAGATGTAGACAACTTATAATTAACAATTTCTTGACTAAATGAAGAATAACTTAATCCATAGCCAAATGGGAATTGGACAATCTCATTATAATTTTTTGATAAAGTATCTTGAAAATAGTTTTCTTTATCCGCGGTTTCATACCATTTATATCCCACATAAATATCTTCAACATAATGAATATGATCACCATTTCTTAATGCATTAACGTAAGATGGATCCATAGTTAAATCATATGGATATGTATCAGTAAGTTTAGCGCTTGGATTTACTTGTCCTTTTAAAATTCGTGGGATAGCAAGTGTTCCTGATTGACCGGGATAATTTACTAATAATGCTGCATCAATTTTTTCATTGTTAAGGAATCCTAGTTCCATTTGATTACCAGCATTAATTAAAATAATTACATTTTGGAAATTATCGGTAACTAAATTTATTAATGCTTCTTCTTCAGTTGATAGTTCCAAATAGTGACGATCATTATCTTTTCCGCTTGGATGTTTTGTTTGAGTAAAAGGAATATCAATTCCCTCACTTCCAAAACGAGAAATTGTAACAACAGCAGTATTAGAAAAATCTTTAGCATTTGCTAATAAAGTATTTCCATTTGTGCCTGATTTATTATAAAAATCAGTATCTGGATCACTTAAAGTTGTTGAACTATTCCATCTTCCACTTTTATAAGTTTTATATGCTTCTAATAATTCAGTATTTACTTCAAATCCTTCTTTTTCAAAAGCACTTTTTAAAGTAATTTTCTTTTCTTCATTAATTGTTGCACTGGAGCTACCTCCGCCTGATAAGAAGAAAGCACTATCAATACTTGACCAACCAAATAAGTTAATTTTTGTTACTGATTTATCTAATGGAAGGCATTTGTTTTTTAATAAAACCATGCCTTCTTCTGCAATTTTTTGTACAGCTTGATCATTGTTTTCCAGTGTTAATTTTGTATCTTCACCTGAGAAATCTGTTCCTGATCCACATAGCATTGTAGTAATTACTTCATTATATCTTGAGCAAAAATAGTTCCCAACAATTAATGCAGCAAGAAAAATCGAAGTAATACTTAATCCGATTATATTTTTCAAATTCTTTTTCATAATGTACCTCTTAATTCATAAAAGAAACTGTTAATGTTCTAATATTTAATGTCGCAACTCCACCCCATGCATTAGTGTAGTTACCAGTTGTCTTGGCATTTAAAATTGTAAATTCAATGACATTATCACCAATGGTTAAGTCAATATTGCTAGCAATTGTTGACCAAGAATATTGGTTCATTGCCCAAACAGTACTTGATATACCTAATTCTATATAATTATCTGGTAACTTATGTCCATTAATTTTTGCATTTGTATTAGACGCTACTTCTTTAAAATTATTTGATCCATTTTTAACTTTAATAGCTAATAATTTATCAACATCCATATCCATAGTTTCTAAATAAAATCCTTCCGCATTTTTATTATTGCCATTACAATATAATGAACCCGCTAATAAAGACAAGTTCACTTTGCCATTAATTTCTGAGTAAATATGGAAAGCAATTGTTGCTCCAACTTCAACATTTGCAATATCCGAACCTCCTTGGAATTCCCATTTTCCATTTTCCATCATTTTTGCTTTTTCAACATAATATTTTTCCGTTGTATTAGTTGGATCTTGTCTATTTTTGCCTGCAACTGAATAAGATTTATGAATTGTTACATCAAATGTGGCGCTTAAGCCTTTGAATGTAATAGTTATTGTTTTAGTTTCTAATGTTAACGAAGGAGAAGATAATTCTAATGTCGTAGTTATTGTAGTTATATAATTTGAAACATCAACTTCATTACATACGTTACAATTAGCCATAACGTTAATTCCATCTAAAGATAAAGTGTCACCGGAATTATAATCAAGTTGTGTTGGTTTATTTTTAATTATAAGTGAAGTAAAAGTGTGTTCGCTAATATCTTTCTTTTCACCGCATAAACTACATTCATGCCAGTGATTATCCTTATCACTTAGATAACTTTCAATCCAATTATGAGCATGTGATACCGTGATGCTAATTGTTGTTGATACTCCCATATATGAGATAACAACTTCTTTATCAGTAGCTTTTAAAGCATCATGAGAATAAGTATAATTTGTGATAATTTCACTACTTAAATCATCATAATAAGCTTTCACTTCCATACCTTTGTTATCAAAAGTTTCACCAATTGCATAAGTCGTTTTATCGGGTTGCTTTGCAACTTCTATTTTTGTAACTTTCTTTTGGCCTTCAATATATTTAGCAGTTAAAGATTTAATTGCAAAATAAACTTCTCCATATCTTTGGTTTTGGAAAGGATCAAGTATATGATAAAACTCATTAACATCGATTTCGATAATGTTGTCACCTTTCTTTAACCATGTGTCAATAAAATCAACATCCACAAAATAAGGAGTCCAGTTACGAGATAACATTTCACCATTTTTATAATTAGCTGGTAATAAACCTTCTTTTACTTCAACATTTTGTCCATTAACTGTGACTGATGTTGCTTTATTCAAATACATATCTGATGTCCAACCTTTATCTGGACGTGTAATGTTATATCCACCAGCGTTAAGAGAAATGCTAGCATATGAATCTTTTTCAGAATAGATATGTATTCTTACTTTTGCTAAAGCTTTAATAGAATCTATGCCTTGGGAAGTTGATAATGTATAAGAATTGATTGTAACTTCTTCATTCCAATTTGATGGCTTATAAGATTTTACTTTATTGGCAGGCTCCACAAAGAATGGTAATTCACTAGTGGCTTCCTTAGCCGTATCGTTTTTACTATATTGATCAAAGACTACCGAAATGCCTTCATATCCTTCAATTTTAAATGAAGTTTGAGCATCTAAATATTTTATAACGATATTATGTTCGCCTTTGCTTACTACATAACGATTAGGATTTTCAATAAGATTATCATTTTCATATAGTTCAAATGAAGTAACTTCTCTACTTGTACTATCTCCGTAATTAGCGGTTACTTTGATTAAAGATAAATCTACAATCTCATTAACCACTACCGAAGTCTTAATACCTGAAGTATCGACATATAAACTAGTAATAGCATTAGAATTAACGGTAATGTCTAGGTCTACGGATGCATTGTAATAAGTAAGCGTAACCTTTTTATCTGTAGCTTTTAATGGGCCTGAAGGCTCAATTGAATCAAGACGATATCCTCCGAATTCTTCCTCTTCACCATCATTCCAAATAGCTTTTAGTCTTAAACCAGTGTAATCAAAAGTTTCTCCAACATCATATTCTAACTTAGTTGGATTATTAACGATTGATAAAGATGTAACTTGATAATCATCAATATCAATTGGAACACTAGGTTTAGTTGAAGTGCCTGAATTGTTTCCTTGACTAGGATTTTTATTATCACAACTACTTAATCCGATAGCTAAAGGCACAATCAAGCTAATTAACAAATTTTTTAGTAATTTTCTTTTCATAGCAAAAAATTCCTTTCATACACTGATACAATAAATGAAAGCGGTTAAAATAGGAATAACACTCACTGATTATGTTAAAATTTCCACTTATTTTGTTTATTAAGGATTATCCACTTTCTCTTGGCTAGGGAAAAGAATAGCTAAAGAGAATATATCTTCACGTTTAGTAATTTTTAAATCACCGTGATATTTATCCACAATCATTTTGATTGATTTCATACCAAAGCCATGATAATCTTTATTACTTTTTGTGGTTATCGGTAGGTTATCTTTACCAATAATTAATTCACCTGTATAATAATTCTCAATATTTATTGATACTAAAGAATAAACATTACGCACAATTAAATTAATTTGTCTTTTATTACTATCTTGTATTTTCATAACTGCTTCAACAGCGTTATCAATAGCGTTTCCAAATAAACAATATAAATCCG
>URQK01000001.1 GCA_900549975.1 uncultured Mollicutes bacterium | reverse complement strand
CCTGTATCAATAAAATCTTTTGTTTCAAAATTAGGGTCTCTTAATTTTGTCTTATCCGTTACAGGCGTGCCACGTTTTTCTAAATCAGCAGGTGTTAGCGGACCATTATCATTTGAGCCACAACTTGCCATCATTCCAATAACTAACGTGGTAAATATTGCTTTAATTAGTTTATTTTTCATATTTAATCACCTTATTTATTTTCAACGTATGTATTTAACTGTCTATATAAATACTGAATTAATTGATCTGCCGTATAGGTTGTTCCTTCATTACCATAGAAAGCCATAGGCATTGCAGATTCAACTGTATTACGAATTGCATTTGAGCCACGGAATGCAGGGTCAACGAAGTTTGTCCAAGTACCGTCGCCATATGTATTATTAGCAACATCGGCTGCTGCAATTCTTGCCTTATCAGCATCAGTACCTATTTTTTGATTTAAGAAGTCTTGATATTCTTCAGAATTCTTGGCTGAATCTGTTACTGGAAGATAACCTGTTTTAATAGCAAAGTCGGCATTCTTTTCAGTTGTTAAATATTTAATAAATAACCAAGATGCTAAGTTTTGGTATTCATTTGCTTTTAACATAGCAATGTTAGTACCTTGAGAAATTACGAATTTCTTATCAGCACTCTTATAAGGTACTGGAGCAATACCAATTTTGAATTTTGCACCAGCGGCAATGTTATAAGATAAACCAGCAGATGAAGAAATTGTCATTGCTAATTTTAATGCCTTAAATGGATTTGAACAATATGATTCTTCTTCCCAAGTATATGGAATACCTAAATAATGTTTTTCATTCATATCTTTGAAGTAATTAATCATTTCTCTTGCTTCTGGAGTATCAAAAGCAACATAACCAGATTCAACTGTTGTGCCACGCTTTGTATAATCAGAACCAAATTGTCTTAATGATGTAATAAAGAAGTTAGCTTGTGAATCATATCCAATTGGGTAGAAATCTTTTGCGGCCACGCCTGAGAAATCAAATGTAGCATCAACGCCTTGAATAGGATTATTTTTGGAAGTATCAACGGCATTACCTTGAGCATCTACTACAACAGTCTTATTATTTTCAGAATAAGAATAGTATGTAGCATCTCCTACAACATAAATTTTCTTACCAAATGTAGAACCAACATTTGCTTTACCACCAATATTAGCATTTAACTTTGTTTGGAATTGTTCGGCAACTGTTTTTACTTCATCCCAAGTTGTTGGAACAGTTAATCCGTAGAAATCAAATAATGTCTTATTATAAACCATTACTTCTGTTGATTTGTTAAATGGTAAACCCATTATATAAGGAGTTGATGTGTCATCATTTTTATAAGCTAATTCTAAGTTTTCTTTTAAGAAATCGGAATTGAAATCATTGATATCAATTTTTAAATCTGGATCACTACTATTGATATATCCACTTAAATCACATTGAATGCCATTATAAATATATTGGGCAAAGTGATCTGGATAACCAAGAGCAACTTGTGGATATTTTCTAGTTGTAATAGCTAAGTTAATAGCTTTTGTTAATCCTGAATATCCGCCTTTTGATTCATGGACAATATCAATATAAGGATATTCTGCTTCAAAATCAGCAATAATTTGATCTAAACCTTCAGTAATATCTTTACCAAAACCTGTCCAGAAATTGATTTGAATTGGATTATTTTCTGTATACCTTTCTTTTAATTTGCTAATAGAAATAACATTAGGTTCAACAACACTACCTTTTTTTACATTTGAACATCCTGTTACTCCAAGTGTCATAACACCAATCATTGACATAACACTTAATAATTTAAAGTTGTTTTTCATATTTTTTTCCTTTCTTTATATAAACGCTTAACGCGCTACTAACCTTTGATACCGCTTCTTGATACGCCACGCATAATATATTTTCTAAAACATAAGAAGAAAATAAATAGAGGAAGAGTAACAACAAATGATCCAGCTAACATTACTTCATCTTGCGAACTAAATTCACTAGAGAATGTTGCCATTAAACCATTTGATACGAGTTTCATAGAATTTCCAAACCAAGGATGTGTACCAGAAGCAACTAAGTTTGGCCAAATATAAGCATTCCAAGATCCCATTACTGATAAAATAATAATTGTAACAATTGTTGGCATAGCAATTGGAATCATTACTTTCCATAAATATTTAAAATCGCCATAACCATCTACTTTAGCAGCTAGATATAATTCATTTGGTATTTGTTGGAACGTTTGTCGCATATAGAATATATAGAATACACTAATTGCATGCGTTAATATCAATGCAACATATTTGTTGTCCCAGTTAAGAGCCATAATTGTTTGGAAATTAGTAATAACCATCATTTCTCCAGGAATCATCATAGTGGCTAATAACACCATAAATATTGGTTCTTTTAATTTGAACTCTAATCTTGCAAAAGCAAAAGCTGCAAGTACTGTTGTAACTACAGTAATTATTGTGCTACAAATACCAACAATTAATGTATTTAAGAAATATTGTAAGAATTCAGATGATCTTCCTGAGCTTCCAATTAAAATAATCTTAAAATTTTCTAAAGTTGGATTTGGAGCAAAGAAATAAGGCATGCCACGAGAATTTTCTTCTAACATCGTTGCACGACTTTTTAAAGATGTGTTAATCATCCAATAAAATGGAATCAACATAAATATTGCCATTATAGTTAAGAATGCATAAAGTAATATTTTTGTAATAACATTAGTTATTTGGTATCTTTTTCTTGCTTTTTCATCAGCAAAGTACATATCACGTTCTACCATACTTTACCTCCTTAATAATGAACTCTCTTTTTACTGACTAAGAATTGCACGCCAGTAATAGCCATAATTATAATAAGTAATATAACTGATCCTGCCGCTGCTTTAGTTAAGCCGCCATTTTGTGATCCATCAACAAATTGGTAAATATAACCAACGACAGTTAGCCATTCTTTACCACTACTACCGCCAAAGTTGCCTAAGCCATTAGAGCCACCACCAAAGATGGAAATAACACTTGTATAAGCTTTGAATGCACCAATAAACGATGTAATTGTGATATAAAGAATTTGAGGAGATAACAATGGAACAGTAATTTTTCTAAAAATTCTTCCTCTACTTGTTCCATCGATTCGAGCAGCATCATAATATTGTTTGTCGATGCTTTGAAGTCCAGACATAAATACTAATACTTTGAAAGCTAATCCCGTCCAAATAGTATAAGTTACAATAACTGCAAACATTTCCCATCTGCCACCAGTAATCCACGCTTTTCCTGCTGTGCCTAATATAGCATTTAATAACCCAGTATCTCTACCAAAAATAACTTTGAATACCATACCTAAAGCAATAGAGTTAGTTACATATGGTAAGAAGAATATTGTTTGATATAATCCTTGTAATTTTTTAATACTATTTAAGCAAACTGCCATCATTAAAGAAATGATAATTGTTAATGGCACAGATACTATAACAAGTAATGCAGTGTTTCCAAGAGCTCTTTGAAAATCAGGATCTCCTAATACATCAGCATAACCTCTTAATGAAGGAAATTGTACATATGAATTTGCAAAGAAATTAATAAGTCCGCCTTCATTAAAACTGAAATCTTCCATAAAGGACATTAATACAGCATATACGATTGGGATAATCATAAATACAAATAATGCGATTAATGCAGGAGCTAGAGCAAGAGCAGCTTTCCAACCATCTCTTTTTCCTTCCATTATTTTATCCTCTCTCCTGTTTCTTCAAATACATATAATCTTTTTGCAGAGAGCATCATTAATCCTTCTTGAACTGATGAACGCATTTCTGAAGAAATAATTATTCTTAACTTTGAAGATTGTTTATCAATATTACCTACAATTGACATATCACGACCAATATGTTCAACATAAGCAACCTTAACAGGTATACGGCCTTTTGGATCAATAACAAACATTTCTGGTCGAACAGCAATTTTAACTGGTCTATTAAGTTTTTTCTCAATTCTAACATTATTCAAAGCATCATTAATGCTTTCAGCATCTAAGTTTGGATTCTTATCAACAAACTTTTGAATAATGTCATTTTGAATTTCTAAATCTACAACAGGTTCTCCTTTTTCATATACTTTTGGAGATTGTGTTTCTTCTGTTGCTGCTTCTATAGTTTCAGTTTTTTCAACATTTTCTTCATCATAGTTATAAACAACTTTTAAGAAATCATTATATTCCCCATTAAATCCAGCTTTTTTAAATGCTTCATAAGCATCTTCTGAGCCTAAATCTAAATCATCTTTGCCTTCATAACCTTTTGAATCAAGAATCTTATTATTAATGTATAATTTATTATTTTTAATTTTTCCATCAAACACGTTAATAGCGGGAGAGCCTAAGAATTTTGCTACAAACAAATTAGCGGGTTCATCATAGACATATTGTGGTTCTCCAACTTGTTGAATAACACCATTGCACATAACTACGATGAAGTCTGAAATACTCATAGCTTCTTCTTGGTCGTGAGTAACGAAAATAGTTGTAATTCCTGTCTCTCTTTGAATTCTTCTAATTTCTTCACGAGTTTGAAGTCTTAAACGAGCATCTAAGTTACTTAATGGTTCGTCTAATAACAAGACTTTTGGAGTTTTTGCTAAAGCACGCGCAATTGCAACACGTTGTTGTTGTCCTCCTGATAACTCTTTTGGCTTACGTTCAAGATATTTACCAATATCTACTAATGCAGCCATTTTATTTGTAATTTCATACATCGTTTCTTTGGATAATTTTGGTCTTATATTTTCCAAAGGGAACATGATGTTTTGTCTGACTGTAAGGTGTGGATATAATGCATAATTTTGGAATACAAGTCCAATACCTCTTTTTTCTGGTGGCATGCCTGTGACATCTAAATCACCAAAATAAATTTTTCCTTCTGTAGCCTTATGTAACCCTGCAATCATATAAAGAGTTGTTGACTTGCCACAACCAGAAGGTCCTAGTAATCCTACCAATTTTCCGTCAGGAATTGTCAAATTCATATTATTGACGGCTACTGTTGCAGGTCTATTTTTAGAGCCTGGGAAGACTTTGGAAAGATTTTCTAATTTAACTTCCATGTTTTTTCTCCTTCTACAGTATTTAAATACTGTCCACTTACAATAAAATGTTATCATATATCATAATGCTATGCAAACAAAAAAGGGCTTTTTTGAAAGCGCATTCATTTTTGTTTTTTAATTATATTAAAAACATATTCTTTTTTTTACTTTTTATGCATAAAAAAACAGCGACAAAACCGCTGTTTTTTCTATTTTTTATCTTAGTCTTTTTGGTCTTTAATCTTTTGACGATTTAGAATAATTTCTTCTTGATCATTTTCTTGTCTTTTTAAAGACTCTAAATGCTCATTTTCATTGTTATAAATCAATGAAAAACGATCGTCAACAACCATAGTAGCAGAAAGATAATCATGAATTGTATTATTTTTCTTTGAAAATACCATAATCGTAAACGAAATGAATGGCAAGATGAACATAGTCATTATACCCAATAAAATATTGACCACAAAGAAACTTAAAAACCTAACTACTATTTGAGACTTCTTTATTTTATATCCTTTGGCATTAGCAAGACTTAATTGGAACATCATTTTACCAAAAGTTTTACCATTTTTGGTTAACATTGGTACAAGCAAATAAGTTAAAGCCGATGCTATAAAAAGTGAAATATATGCCTCAGCATTAAAATATACTGTATATTGATTATTCAATTTTCTATAAGCATCACTTGCTCTAAAATAATTACCAACCAAATAATATACTTGTTTTTCAATTTCTTTTTGTTTATCAGCCTCACCTATATATTCAAAGTTTTCATTATAAAAATCTCTAAATACAGGTTTGTCCGAAGAATTTTTGTACTCATAAACAACTTTTGCCAAAGTATTCTTTCCCTTAATTGCGGAACAAGCCCCTTCTGTAGTTGGGTTTGCACAATAATCTTCAACATAATATTTAGCTGATTCAATATATTTGCTTTCATCAACCAATTCAAATGCTTTTGAATCTTCATTCCAATTATATAAATGAGAATCAAGCATTAATTGATTTAAATCACTTTGTACTTGTTTTACATTACTAGACAAATTAAATAATGGAACCACTGCAAGATTAAACAAAGAAATAGCGATAAATAGCATAATAAATAGATCAATGATTCCAGCAATTGTTCTTTTACCCAAACCCGCTTTTTCTACTGATGGTTTAATTTCTTCAGTTTGTGATATTTGTTCCTCTATGGTTATTTCATTATTATCTTTCATTTTCATTATCTTCCTTTATAATATCAATTTCATTATCATTATTTACTGAATTTTCTATAAAATTAGTCTCATTTTCAGATTCTTTTTGAGTAGCTTTTATTTGTGCTTCTTTATTATCATATATTGTTGATAATTTATCATCTATAACAACAGTTTGAGAACATAAATCGTGTAAAGTTGTATTGTTTTTTGTGAAAAACATCATAACTAAAGATATTAAAGGCACAATCATAAGAAATGTTATACCTAATACAAAATTTAAAACCGAAAATGCTAAGAATCTAACTAAAATTTGCCATTTCTTTGCTTTGTATCCGTCTTTATTTACAATCGATAATCCAAAAATCATTTGGCCTATTGTTTGTGATTTTTTGCTTATTAATGGTGGTAATAAATAACATATAATTAAAGAAATTACTGTAGAAATACAAACGGAGATTGTAGAAACAGTATTTATGTATGTATAATGTTCTTTAAAAGCTTGAGAATTTGTAAGATATGTTACACTTTTTATGTAAATGCTATATTCTAAATTTTCTTTTTTAGCCTTAAATTCATCTTCAGTTTCATTTTCGCTCTTTTTTACTTGAAAATTACCTTCTTCATCAAATTCATATTTATCTTTAAAATCTTCATTATCCGCTAAAATTTCTTTGAATGTTTTTTTGTTACTTGAACATGCCTTACCTTCGTCTCCACTAGAACAGTATTCATTAAAATATTTTTGGCTTACTTCAATATATTTTTCTTTGTCAACAGCTTGCAATTTTTTATCATCTGTAACGATTGCCAACCCAGATTCTTTATAATATGTTAAAATTTGATTTTCATGCATATTGTAATCTTTTGCAAAATATTTAACAGTGGGATTTATAGCAAAAGGTTGAATTAAAAACATTAAAAATATAAAAATGAAAAAATCCAATATTCCTGCTATTATTCTTTTAGATAAACTTGCACGTTGAACTGGTGGAACAACATTATCCATATTGTCTTTTTCTATATTTTTAGTATTATTTTCATTTATTGCATATTCCATATATTCACATCCTAATCTCTCTATATTATACATTATTTGCTTAAAAATAAAATAGAATAAAAAAACATATTGTGGCATAGCATTTTATTGCTGGAGGTATATATGGAAAATTTTACTAAAATGCAATTATATGTTGTACAACCAAATGAAACAATTAAAAGTATTTCTAATAAATTTAAGATAGATGAGGGAGAACTAATCCGACTTAATCCAATACTAAAATATTCTCATATCCATAGCGGTCAACCACTTAATATCCCAATAATTGAAAATAGAGATATTCCACCTAAAATAACAGCGTGTGTTGACAACCAATGCTTGCTTACTTATATGTATCATGTTTTTGCCATAAAAGAGAGTATATTAGCAAAAATGTTTACTCCTGAGTATGTTCCTGCAATTATGGATAGTTTAAGAAAAAGTGTTGATAGTATTATTGAATGTATTGATAAACATATCCCATTAGCAAATAGTTACAATATTAGAGCTATAGTAGTGGAATTAGAAAATGAGTTATTAACATTTGTCGATTTAGTAACCACTAATGATAAATCAGGTATCATAAAATTCAATAACCATATTAATGATTTAATGGATAATATTGAAGAACTTGGCAAAGATGTAGTTGAAAGTTCGAATGTAAATTTGCTAGAAATATTTAAGAAATGGCAACTATTCATTTTAAAAATGATTGCCAAAAAATATGAAGAAGCCGAAACAATATTCATTGATATTGTTGATAAATACATCACTTTTGCTAAAGAAGTTTTATTACAATAATTTTGTTTTAAACAAAAGCGCATTAAAAACTATTAAAATTGCTGTTAAAAAAAGTAATTTAACACGAAAATTAGGTAAAAAGATAAATAAAATTGCGCATAAAATTACACAAAAAATTGAGCGCATTGCCCATGTGGTAATGCGTTTTAATCTAATATCACTTTTAGCAAAATTTTTAGATTCAATTAGCCAAAGAATAACTGGAAAAAGTGATACGAATTCTAATACAATAAATACAACTATATACTTAGCTATTTCTGAAATTAAAAACATACGTAATGTCACCAAAGAAATTATAACAAAAAAAAGGACCCGAATAAATCGAATCCTAATTTAATTTTAGTTAAGGAAATTATTTAAGAATTTCGCTAACAGTACCAGCACCAACAGTACGTCCACCTTCACGGATAGAGAACTTAGTACCTTTTTCAATTGCAACTGGGTGAATTAATTCAACAGTTAATGTAACGTTATCACCTGGCATAACCATTTCAACGTCAGCTGGAAGTGTAATAACACCTGTAATATCAGTTGTACGGAAATAGAATTGAGGACGATAGTTAGATAAGAAAGCGGTATGACGTCCACCTTCTTCTTTTGTTAAAACGTATACAGAAGCAACGAATTTTGTATGTGGAGTAACTGATCCTGGTTTAGCAAGAACTTGGCCACGAACTACTTCATCACGGTTAACGCCACGGAGTAATACACCGACGTTATCTCCAGCTTCAGCGAAGTCTAATAATTTACGGAACATTTCGATACCTGTAACAACAGACTTCTTAGTAGGTTTAATACCAACGATTTCAACTTCGTCGTTTAATTTTAACATACCACGTTCAACTCTACCAGTAACGACAGTACCACGACCTGTAATTGTAAGTACGTCTTCGATTGGGAGTAAGAATGGTAAGTCATTTGAACGAACTGGATCTGGGATATATGTATCAACAGCATCCATTAATTCAAGAATTGCTTTTTCAGCTTCTGGATCTCCATCAAGAGCTAATCTTGCAGAGCCACGGATAATTGGAGTTTCGTCTCCTGGATAGCCATATGAATTTAATAATTCACGGACATCCATTTCAACTAAGTCGATTAATTCTGGATCATCAACTAAGTCTGTCTTATTTAAGAAGACAACGATGTAAGGAACACCAACTTGACGAGCAAGTAAGATGTGTTCACGAGTTTGAGGCATAACACCATCAGTTGCAGCAACAACTAAGATAGCGCCATCCATTTGAGCAGCACCGGTGATCATGTTTTTAACATAGTCAGCGTGTCCCGGACAGTCTACGTGAGCGTAGTGACGTTTTGCAGTTGTGTACTCAATGTGAGCTGTGTTAATTGTTATACCACGAGCTTTTTCTTCTGGTGCAGCATCGATTTGGTCATATGCTGTAGCCTTAGCACCACCTTGTTTAGCTAAAACATTAGTGATGGCCGCTGTTAATGTTGTTTTACCATGGTCAACGTGACCGATAGTACCAATATTAACGTGGACTTTACTTCTATCAAATTTTTCTTTTGCCATTTGAATTTCCTCCTTATTTTCTAATAAAAATTCTAACTGAATTCATAATATAGCAAATTGGTTTTAAAATCAATATTTATTAATTAAATAAATATTAAATTAGCGGTTTGACATGCCAGATTTTTTAATGATTTCATCAGCTACAAAGCGTGGGCATTCTTGGAAATGATCGAATTGCATTGTGTAGTTTCCACGGCCTTGAGTAAATGAACGTAAATCTGTAACATAACCAAACATTGTTGCAAGTGGAATAGATGCATCAATAATTTGTGCATTACCACGTTGATTCATTCCTTCAATAGTACCACGACGTTTTGTAATATCACCCATTACATCACCCATGTATTCTTGTGGAACAGTAATTTCAACTTTCATAACTGGTTCAAGAATGACTGGATTACATTTTCTAGCAGCTTCTTTTAAAGCCATAGATGCAGCAATCTTATAAGCAGCTTCAGATGAGTCGACATCATGGTAAGATCCATCGAATAATGTTGCTTTGATATCAACAACTGGATATCCAGCAATTAAGCCACGATTTAATGAATCACGTAAACCATCTTCAGTTGGTTTAATATATTCACGTGGTACAGTACCACCGACGATAGCGTCGACGAATTCAAATCCTTTGCCAGGATTTGGTTCAAATTTAATCCATACGTGACCATATTGTCCACGACCACCAGATTGTTTAATGTATTTACCTTCACATTCTGCGGTTGTTTTAATGGTTTCACGATATCCAACTTGTGGAGCACCAACGTTACATTGAACGTTGAATTCTCTCTTTAAACGGTCAACAATAATATCTAAGTGTAATTCACCAACACCAGCAATAATAGTTTGTCCTGTTTCGTTATTTGTATGAACACGGAATGTTGGATCTTCTTCAGCTAATTTAATTAAAGCTAAAGTCATTTTATCTTGGTCAGCTTTTGATTTTGGTTCAATAGCTTCTTCGATAACTGGTTCTGGGAATTCCATTTTTTCTAATACTACATCTAATTTTTCATCACAAAGTGTATCGCCAGTTGTAGTGTTCTTTAAACCGATAACAGCAGCAATTTCACCAGCGTGAACTGATTCAACTTCTTGACGGTGGTTAGAGTGCATTAATACTAAACGGCCAAATCTTTCTTTGACACCTTTAGTTGAGTTTAAGACATAACTACCAGCTTTAGCAACACCAGAGTAAACTCTGAAATAAGCTAAACGACCAACGAATGGGTCAGTAGCAATCTTAAATGCTAATGCCGCTAATGGAGCATTATCATCTGGAATACATTTATATTCTGATCCATCAGGTAATGTACCTACTGCAGGTGGGATATCAAGTGGGCTTGGTAAGTAGTCAATGACTGCATCAAGTAATAATTGAATACCCTTATTTTTATAAGCAGATCCTGCTAAAACTGGGAAGAATTCACCAGTTAAAACAGCTTTACGAATAGTATTTTTGATTAAATCGACAGGAACATCTTGTCCATCTAATACCATCATCATTAAATCATCATCGAAAGAAGCTAATCTTTCTAATAATTCTTGACGTAATACTTCAACTTTTTCTTTGTATTCTTCAGGAATTGGTCCTTCAGTTGGAGCAGCAGTCTTATCACTAGAATAATTCCATGCTTTTCTTTCAATAATATCGATAACACCGCTTAAACTTGATTCAATTCCGATTGGATATTGAATAGCAGCAGCGTTAGCAGCTAATCTTGAGTGTAATGTCTCAACACACATATCAAAATCAGCACCAATAGCGTCTAGTTTGTTTACGAAGACAATACGTGGAACGCCATATTTACTACCTTGTCTCCAAACAGTTTCAGTTTGTGGTTCAACACCGTTTTTACCATCAAGTACTGTAACAGCACCATCAAGTACACGTAATGAACGTTCAACTTCTACAGTAAAGTCGACGTGTCCCGGAGTGTCGATAACGTTAATACGGTTACCTTTCCAGAATGCAGTAGTTGCAGCGGAAGTAATTGTAATACCTCTTTCTTGTTCTTGAACCATCCAGTCCATAGTAGCTCCACCATCATGGACTTCACCAATCTTGTGAATCTTACCTGTATAGAACAAGATACGCTCTGTTGTTGTTGTTTTACCAGCATCAATATGCGCCATAATACCAATATTACGGGTATGGGCTAAATCATATTCACGAGCCATTTGAAATACTTCCTCCTATTACCAACGATAATGTGCATAAGCTTTGTTAGCTTCTGCCATTTTGTGAGTATCTTCACGTTTCTTAACTGATGCGCCTGTACCATTAGCGGCATCAATAATTTCGTTACATAGTTTTTCTTCCATTGTTTTTTCGTTTCTTAAACGAGCATAGTTAACTAACCAACGAAGACCTAATGTGATTTTTCTATCTGGAGATACTTCGATTGGAACTTGGTAGTTAGCGGCACCAATTCTACGAACTTTTAATTCGTGTTCTGGCATAATGTTATTGATTGCAGTAGCGAATACGTCCATTGCAGGTTTTTCTGTTTTGGCTTCGATTCTCTTAAATGCGTTATATAAGATAGTTTGAGCAGTTCCTCTCTTACCATCTACCATTATTTTATTAATTAATCGTGTTACTAGTTTTGAGTTATAAATTGGATCTGGTAACACATCGCGTTTTGCAACGCTTCCCTTACGTGGCATATAATAAATCCTCCTTCCTTAAACAATTGTTATTTGTTTAATCATTATTTGCTTTCTTTAGGTTTTTTAGTTCCGTATAATGAACGAGATTGACGGCGTTTTTCAATACCTGCGCAGTCTAATGTTCCACGGATAATATGGTAACGAACACCTGGTAAATCCTTAACACGTCCACCACGGATCATTACGGTTGAGTGCTCTTGTAAGTTATGTCCTTCGCCGCCAATATAAGCAGTTACTTCATAACCATTTGATAAACGTACACGAGCGTACTTACGTAAAGCTGAGTTTGGTTTTTTAGGAGTCATAGTACCGACACGGGTACAGACACCACGTTTTTGTGCTGCATCTTGTGATGTTTCTTTCTTTCTTAAAGAATTCCATCTCTTGTTTAATGCAGGAGCTTTGGATTTAAATGTAGTTTTACTACGACCATTACGTACTAATTGATTAATAGTTGGCATTAGTATGTTCTCCTTTCAAATATTTGTTCTAGCAACACACAATTCCCGGTGTATCAATATCGTCTTTTTAAAAACGACCACTAGGTCTTATGCACATGCGTAGTAATTATACGATATATAAATATATCAAGTCAACATTTTTTTTAAATTTGTTAGTAAATACGTAAGTGCAACAATTAAAAAATCCACATATTATTGTGGACTTAAAAATTATATTTATTTAATTTTTTTAGCGAATGTTAATGTTACTTTATAAGAACTCAATTTATCAATTCTAATGTTATATTCTAATTTAGCACCATTATTAAATGTGAAGTCTTTTTTAAAAACATCCCCTTCGACATAAAGGCTATCATTAGTGAGTAAATTACCTTGCTTTAAATAATTATCACCATGCTTATCTACAATGCAAACCAAAGGTATTTTGTCTTCTGAGTAAGATAAAGTATTAGAATGGGCTAGTTTGCGATAATGTCTTTGCCCAGAAGAATCATATTTTTTCAGCGTTTCTTCTACTCCTTCATCACCATCATAACCGATAAAAGGATTTTGATTAAATGTCATATAATGTCCAATACGTGCGTCTACATGCATTATTTTAATGCCTGGTTTAGTCATTAAAGAAAAATTCTTATCTCCTGTAGTGTACTCTACTTTGCTATCATGAGCATTTAATCCTTTAGGAGAATATAGTTCAATTAATAGATATTCATCCATTGCCGATCCATTCCATGATTTTGCAGGCACTAAAATACAATCTCCATTTTTATAAGAAGCATTAATAGTTATAGTGGTTTCATCTTTAATAACATAAGGCCTTGTCCAATTTAAAAGCATTTTAGAGAATGTGTTTTCATCGCCTAAATTATAGTCCATCATATCCATACCACCCATTGGCTTAAATAACTGTGTGGCATCTTGAGAATAATAGTCACTTAATCCTAATAAATGACCTGTCTCATGGATATAAGTATGAGCATCGACTTTTGCAAAGTCATCATCACTATTCATATAATAATAACTCGCCCATAAATAAGTTCTAGCTAGATTATCTTCTTTAAATTCTTCTGAAGAATAAGACGTCACTGCAGATTGATATGCCCATAATGCTGTATCTTTTTTTTGATAACGTGCTGAATAAACAAAAGCAATTCCATCAATATATTTATCGCCATCAGTATTAAATTTAGATAAGTCCACTCCTTGGTCTTTATAATATTTAATTGCCGATTTTGCGATATTATTTACAAGCATTTTATTATCAATTAAATCACTTGTAGAATATTCACTATGATACCAGTCCATTACTTCACCGCGTAAATGTAATTTGCCAAAACTAGAACTATTAAAATATGATGTTACTGAGTTGAAAGCATTAACATTGTCAACGCCAAAAAACACATTGTGAATCTTATTTTTAGCCTTTTTGCAACCACCATTTAATACTGAACAACTATAATCAGTAAAATCCACTGGAATAACTAGCAACTGTCTTTCTCCCGTAGAAGGTATCGTAATATTCTTTTCACTACTTGAATATGGATAATCTTGAAGTATTTCTTGATAACTTAAATTATATTCAGAAGGTTTATAATAACCATTCGTTTGTATTTCCCTATAATCATCTTTATCTTTAGTATAACTATTAAACGTTGATAAAGAAGACGCACTGCATCCTGATAAAAATAATACTAATCCTAAAATTAAAAAATTCTTTTTTTTCATTAACGTCTTCTTACCTTTCGTTGAAATAAGTTTAGCATAATTAAAGAACAAAAAAAACCATATCATTTTAAATGATATAGTTTTTAGTAAATAAATATTAATATGCGCTTGCGGTTTTTTCGAATTTAATGGTTACACCATTTTTATCCATTTTTTCAATTACAAATTTAAAACCTAACTCGTCGCCTTCGTATCCATTTTTATCAACAGTTGGAACACCATCTACAGTAATAATATTTTGTCCTGTATGTAATTTATAGTCAGCGTAAGCTTTACCTTCATAGCCAAAAGAATCGCCTTCATGGAATAATGACGCATCTGTAGCGTAAGGAGTAATATATTGTCCTTTGTCATTCTTTTGTTTAAATGAACATTCGCCAGATGGTTCCAACAATTCGATTAATTTATAGTCAGGAATTGCACTTCTTGTAATTGAGTTATCATTAGCAATATAACAATATGAGAATCTATTTGAAATTTCATCAATAAAATCAACGAAAATACCACTACTAGCAACTGTAACATTACCGCTTACAAGGTCAAAACCAGCTAAACGTGAGTCAACATGATATACCTTAACACCAGGTTGTTGGAATACTTGTGGGTAAGAACCGGCAAATTGATGCTCTGCATCATACTTATTTACCCCTTCTGGTTGATAGTATTCTAATAATAAATACTCACTAAACATTGATCCATCCCAATTAGCATTAACAAGAATGAAGTCACCTGAAGAATAGAATGGCTTAATTGTAAGTGTTGTTGAATCACCTTTGACAGTTTCATTACTTACAACATATGGTTCTGTCCAACCATAAATCATTTTAGAATATGCATTATGATCACCGACGTTATTATCCATCATATCAATTCCACCTAATGCACCATAGTCATCAATACCATTTTGTGGACCATAAGTGTAATAGTCAGGTAATCCCATAATATGACCAGATTCATGAATGAATGTGTGAGCATCTGGTAACCAGTCACCATTTTTATCTTTACATTCAACATATTTTCCATCTTTAAGCATTTTATCTTCATACATAAAGTCGACGCTTGCCCAGAAGTATGTCGATGCTACTGGTAATATATCTTTATCAGTATCAAGATTAATGTCAGTATGTGAATTTGACCAATATGTATAAGCCCAGAATAAATCAGTTGTATCAATACCTGTGCTTGTTGGTAAAATTTGTGATCTTTTTGGTACTGTATAAATTAAATAAACTGAATCAATATATCCATCTTTGTTTTGATCAAAACTATCGATATCATTATATTTGCTCTTATACCATTCAACAGCTTCGTCTAGAATTCTATCAGAAATACCTGTATTATTCCCTTCCATTTGTAAAGCGTATTGGTGAGCAGATAACTCTGGTGTAAACCAATCAGTAACTTTACCAGTAATATTTAGTTTTCCATAACTTGATTTTTTATAGAATGATGATAAAGATTCCCAGTTTGTTTCTTCGGATTTTCCAAACATAGTTTTTCTAATATCATCTCTTAAGCCAGTACAGCCACCATATTTAGCTAATTTAGTAGAACTACATGGGTAATCACTAAATTGAACAGGAATAACTAATACTTTTTGTTTACCAGTTGATGGTAAATCAGCTTTATATCCTCTACTTTTACGAACTTGCGACAAAGAGTTTACAAAAGTTGATCTTTTTACTCTACTTGGTCCTCCACAAGCAGTTAATGAAAAGGCTGTTGTGGCCACTATAGCAAGTGCAAATAAACTTTTTAATAGTTTTTTCATAGAAATAACCTCCTTAAACTTCTTAAGATATATAAGTATATAGTATTATAGCAAATGCACTTCATAAACACAAAGGTTTTGTGATTTTTTTAACTAATTATATTAAAAAAACCACCTCAAAATGAGATGGTTTAGTTTAGCCTCGAATTAATTACTATTTTTGATCGAACTTTTCAATATATTGTTGTTTTACTAAGTCCATCTTTGATTTAACATCAAATGTTTCTAGTAATTCATCTTCTTGCTCATCGCTTAATAATCCACGTCCTGCTGGAATTAACTTACCAGTAATAACGTTTTCTTTTAAACCATGTAAGATATCAGTCTTACCTTTGATAGCGGCATCAGTAAGAATTTTTGCAGTTTCTTGGAATGAAGCAGCAGATAAGAATGATTCTGTTTCAAGAGCAGCTTTAGTGATACGTAAAATTTCTGGTACACATACTGCAGGTTTTCCACCTTTAAGCAATATTTCTGTATTTGCTTCAGTAAATGCTTCTTTATCTACTAAAGTATCTGGTAAGAGTTTTGTATCTCCGCCATCAAGAATGTGTACTTTACGTAACATTTGTGAAACAATAACTTCAATGTGTTTATCAGAAATTTCAATACCTTGAGCACGATAGACTTTTTGTACTTCTTTAATGATGTATTTTTCAACTTCATAAACACCAGCATTAATTAATAATTCAACTGGGTAAATAGCACCTTCAGTAATCTTTTGACCAGGTCTTACTTCATCGCCAACTTTAACACGAAGTCTTGCACCAAATGTTGTTGTTTCAACTTTGGTATCATTTGTTTCTTCATTTTCAATAGTGATTGTATAACAACCATTATTTTCTTTAATATCTTTGACTTTACCGCTAATCTTAGATATAACGGCACGTCCTTTTGGATTACGTGATTCAAACAATTCTTGAACACGAGGTAAACCTTGAGTAATATCGCTACCAGCAACACCACCAGTATGGAATGTACGCATGGTTAATTGAGTACCAGGTTCACCAATTGATTGAGCAGCCATAATACCAACTGCTTCGCCAATTTCAACTTCTTTACCAGTTGCTAAGTTTAAGCCATAGCAATGTTTACATACGCCATGTTTTGTTTGACATCCAAGTAAAGACCTAATTTCAACGTGATCAATACCAGCATCTACTACTCTTTGAGCATCAGTTTCAGACATTAATGTATTGCCTGGAACAAGAATTTCACCAGTAGCAGAATCAATGATATCATGTAATGAATATCTTCCAAATAAACGGTCTTTTAATGGAACGATTACTTGATCTCTTGCAGTATCTCTAATTTCGCTTACTACAAATCCAACATCAGTACCGCAATCTTCTTCTCTAACAACTACGTCATGAGAAACATCAACTAATCTTCTTGTTAAGTAACCTGAGTCAGCAGTCTTTAATGCAGTATCAGCTCCACCTTTACGGGCACCGTGAGTAGCAATGAAGAATTCGCTAACTTTAATACCTTCACGGAAACATGATTTAATTGGTAATTCAATAGTTTCACCAGATGGGTTAGCCATAAGTCCACGCATCGCGGATAATTGAGTAAAGTTTGAAATGTTACCACGAGCACCGGAATTAGCCATCATATAGATTGGGTTATCAATTTCGGTATCCATGTGTTTTTTAAGAGCAACTTCGAATTTTTTACGAATGTTTTCCCAAATTTCAACAACTTTCTTATGTCTTTCAGCATCGGTATAATAACCTTTTTTAGCCATGCTATTAACAGTATTAACGGCCTTATCTCCTTCTTCAATGTATGTTTTCTTTTCATCAACAACATTAATATCAGCGATAGAAACAGTAATACCAGCGTAAGTAGAATACTTAAAGCCTTGATCTTTCATCTTATCAAGAACAACAGATGTTTTAGTTGTACCATATCTCTTAAAGATTTGGTTAATAATTGTACCTAAATCTTTCTTACAATATGGTTTTCTAATTGGTTGATTAGCAATATATTCTTTGATATTTGTCCCTTTTGGTACAAAGTCACTAGCAATAGTTTGTTCAAAGTTTTTCTTATTACTTGGATTATTTAAATAAGGGAAATCAGCAGGATAAATCTTATTAAAGATTATCTTACCAACTGTAGTAATTAAATAACCATTATATTCTTCTTCAGTTAAATTATCTTTATTGATTTCTTTACCTGGAATAGCAATACGGTTATGTAAGTTGATTTGTTTTGTTAAATAAGCACGTTCAACTTCATCAATGTTGCGGAATACTTTTCCTTCACTTTCTGCATATAAGGTGAAGCGTTCAGCTTCTTCATGGTCGCCCATTTCTTCACACTTTTTAGCACGATCTTCAAAGTACTCTTTTGTTGATTCAAGTGTTAAATAGTAATTACCAAGAACCATGTCTTGAGATGGAGTAACAATTGGTTTACCATCCTTAGGTCCTAAAATATTATTACTTGCTAACATTAAATCAATAGCTTCTTCTTGAGCGGATTTTGATAAAGGTAAGTGAACAGCCATTTGGTCACCATCGAAGTCAGCGTTAAATCCAGTACAGACTAATGGGTGCAAACGAATTGCACGACCTGCTACTAACTTAGGTTGGAATGCTTGAATACCAAGTCTATGTAATGTAGGAGCACGGTTTAATAATACTGGGTGGTCGCTAATGATTTCTTCAACAATGTCAAATACCTTTTCATCATAACGATCAATTAATTTTTCTGCTTGTTTATGAGCAGAAGCATATCCTCTTTTAATTAATAAAGAGACAATATATGGACGTAATAATTGAATAGCCATTTCACGTGGAATACCACATTCATACATCTTTAAGTCTGGTCCAACAGCAATAACTGAACGACCTGAATAGTCAACACGTTTACCAAGTAAGTTTTGACGGAAACGGCCTTGTTTACCTTTTAAGATACTTGTTAAACATTTAAATGTGCGGCCATTAGGACCTTGTACAGGTTTATTTCTACGACCATTATCGATTAAAGCATCAACAGCTTCTTGCACCATACGTTTTTCATTTAAAAGAATAACAGATGGAGCATTCATTTCGATTAATCTTTTTAAACGATTATTACGGGTAATAACACGACGATATAATTCGTTTAAATCAGAAACAGCGAAGCGTCCACCTTCAAGTTTACACATTGGACGTAAGTCTGGTGGTAAAACAGGAATGCAGTCTAAGACCATCCATTCTGGTCTGTTTCCAGAAGAACGGAAAGCTTCGATAACTGCTAAACGTTTCATTAATTTCTTTTGTTTATCTTTCTTAGAATCTTTGATTTGAGCACGAAGTTTTGCAGATTCAGCATCAAGATCAATTTCTTTTAATAATTTTTTGATTGCTTCTGCTCCTTCGCCAAATTCAGCACCAGTATGTTTAGAAATAAATGCTGCTGTAGTTTGGAAATCAAAAGGTTCTTGTGGATAATTTTCTAATTTGCTAATTAACTCGTTAGCGCGAGTATAGTCATAACTATCTTTGTCTAATGTATCAACAAAGTCTTTGATTACAACTAATAAATCTGCTGGACCATTCTTTTCAGAAATGTGTTGTCCTTTTGTCAAGAATTTAGATGTACCTGGATTAATAACAACGTGAGCAGCGAAATAAATAATTTCTTCAAGTTGTTTTGCAGGTATATCAAGTACTAGACCTATGCGTGATGGTACACTCTTTAAATACCAAATATGAGTTACTGGTGAAGCGAGCTCAATATGGCCCATTCTTTCACGTCTAACTTCTTTAGAAATAACTTCGACACCACATTTTTCACAAGTGACACCTTGATAACGAATTTTCTTATATTTACCACAGTGACATTCATAATCTTTAGAAGGTCCGAATATTTTTTCACAGAATAATCCGCCCATTTCTGGTTTTTGAGAACGATAGTTAATAGTTTCAAACTTTTTAACTTCACCATGAGACCATGCACGAATTTTTTCTGGAGAAGCAAGAGAAATTTTAATTGACTTTAAATCATTAATATCAAACATTTTCATTGTCCTCCTTATTCTTCATCATTGATAGCATCAACAATGTCCATTGAATCTTCTTCATCAAAAGCATATTGATCAGTTAAATCTTTAACTGCTTGAGGAATACGATGTTCCTCTGCTTCTGCTTGTTTAGAAATTTCTGATGTATCAATTTCTGCACCATTTTGGTCGTATAAACGGAAATCTAATGCTAAAGCTTGAAGTTCTTTTGTTAATAACTTGAATGCTTCTGGCATACCTGGTTTTGGTAATGGTTTTTGTTTAATAATAGCATCATAAGCTTTACGACGTCCGACACGATCATCAGATTTGATTGTCATCATTTCTTGTAATGTATGAGCGGCACCATAAGCTTCAAGAGCCCAAACTTCCATTTCACCAAATCTTTGTCCACCTTTTTGAGCTTTACCGCCTAAAGGTTGTTGAGTAATAATTGAGTAAGTACCAGTGGCACGAGCATGTAACTTATCATCGACCATGTGGACTAATTTAATCATATACATGATACCAACAGAGATACGTTCATCAAAACGATCACCTGTACGTCCATCATAAAGAATTGTCTTACCATCTGGACTTAATCCAGCTTTATTCATTAAATCAAATATTTCTTCATTAGATATTCCATCGAAAACTGGAGTAGCAATTTTCATGCCTAGTTTCTTAGCAGCCATACCTAAGTGAATTTCAAGAATTTGACCAATATTCATACGAGAAGGAACGCCTAATGGGTTTAACATAATATCAACTGGCGTACCATCTGGTAAGAATGGCATATCTTCAACAGGTAAAATACGGGAAATAACACCTTTGTTACCATGACGTCCAGACATCTTATCACCTTCAGAGATTTTTCTCTTTTGGACAATGTAGACACGAACTTTTTCATCAACTTTTGGTGGAAGTTCATCACCGTTTTTACGTGAGAATATTTTAACATCAAGAACAACACCAGCACCACCATGTGGAACACGTAATGAAGTGTCTTTACCATCTTTAGTTTTATCAACAAAGATGGCCATTAACAATTTTTCTTCCGCAGTAGGTTCTGTTTGTCCTTTAGGAGTAATCTTACCAACAAGAATATCTCCTTCTTTTACTTCAGCGCCTGGAATGATAATTCCGCGCTCATCAAGATAAGTCTTAGCATCTTCGCTAATATTAGGAACATCACGAGTATATTCTTCGTGACCAAGTTGAGTATTACGACATTCACAATCATAAGATTCAATGTGAATAGTAGTGTATACATCATCTTTAACTAATCTTTCAGACATAATAACTGCATCTTCGTAGTTATAACCATTCCAAGTCATAAATGCGATAGTAACGTTTTGTCCTAAAGCTAATTCGCCATTTTCCATTGCTGGACCATCAGCAAGGATTTGTCCGACTTTTACTTGATCTCCAACTTTAACAATTGGATGTTGATTTATACAAGTTCCTTGGTTGGAACGCATAAATTTTTGTAAGTGATATGTACGATCTACGCCGTTATTAGTTGTAACAATCTTTGTAGAATCTACATATTTAACAATGCCATCTTCCTTAGAAACAACAGCAATACCAGAGTCCTTAGCAATAAAGTGTTCCATGCCTGTTCCAATATAAGGAGCATGTGGATTCAATAAAGGTAAAGCTTGACGTTGCATGTTAGCACCCATCAAAGCACGGGTAGTATCATCGTTTTCAAGGAATGGAATACATGATGCAGCAATAGAAACAATTTGTTTTGGTGATACATCGATGTAGTCAATTTTTTCTTTTGGTGCTAAAACTGTTTCACCATTTTCACGAGCAATAACTAAATCATTTTTGATGCAGTGATTTTCATCTAATGGAGTATTAGCTTCAGCAATAAGATACATTTTTTCTTGGTCTGCTGTTAAGTAATCAGCAGTTTCAAGGACACGATGTGTACCTTTTTCGACTCGACGATATGGAGTCTCAATAAAACCGTATTTATTAATCTTTGCATAACATGCAAGATTGTTAATAAGACCAATGTTTTGTCCTTCAGGTGTTTCAATTGGGCAAATACGTCCATAGTGTGAATAGTGAACATCACGTACAGCGAATGAAGCACGTTCACGAGTAATACCACCAGGTCCTAAAGCAGAAATACGACGTTTATTTGTCAACTCTGCAAGAGGGTTTGTTTGGTCCATAAATTGCGATAATTGTGAACTAGCGAAGAATTCTTTAATTGCACTTGCAACAGGTCTAATGTTGATAAGTTGTTGTGGCGTAACTTCAGACAAATCAGAAATAGACATTTTATCTTTAACTGCTTTGCACATTTTTGTTAATCCATTACGGAATTGATTTTGAATTAATTCGCCAACACAACGAATACGACGATTGCCTAAGTGGTCAATATCATCTGTTTCGCCAAATCCTTCTATAATATTCATAAAATAAGAGAATGTAGCAAGGATATCAGAAATAGTCACACAATTTAATGATTGATCTAAATCTGTACCAATAATATTTGTTGTCTTAGTTTGTTCTTCATCAACATATACTTTAACAATATTAACTTTACCATGTGAATCAAGGTTAGTATTGATTGGTAAAATTCTTTCATGAGCTCCTTTTTCAAAGAAGCCTTCATTTTGTAATTCATCAACCATAGCTTTAGTTAATAAAGTACCTTTTTCATAAACAACTTCGCCATCAGCAGAAATTAAGTCTTCTGCTAAAACACGTCCAGGTAAACGGTTATAAATTCCTAATTTAGAAGAATATTTATAACGACCAGCACATCCTAAATCATAACGTTTTGGATCAAACAATCTTTGAGTTAAGAATGTGATTGCGCCAGATTCGTTGTATGGTTCGCCTGGTTTTAGTCTAATAAATATTTCTCTTAAAGCTCTAGTAGATGATTTGGTATCTTCATCTTTTTTAAGAGTATTTAAAAGCATTTGATTATCACCAAATAAATCAGTGATTAATTTATTACCTTCTTCAACATTTTGAACATCAAGAATAGCCTTTAATAAAATAGTTGCAGGCATTTTTCTTTGTCTTTCAATACGAATTGATAATAAATCTTTAGAATCAGATTCAAATTGTAACCATGTACCTCGAGTTGGTAATAAATCGCCACCATAAATATATTTACCTGATTTTGCATCTAATTCTTTTCTTAAATAAGCACCTGGGGAACGAACGATTTGTGATACAATGGCGCGTTCAGCACCATTAATAATAAAAGTACCACTATCAGTCATTAATGGGAAATCACCCATAAATACTTCTTTTTCTTTAATTTCGCCAGTGTTTTTAAAACATAATCTTAATGTAACCTTAAGTGGTGCACAATAAGTTAAATCACGGCACTTACACTCTAACCAATCATATTTAGGTTCAAGAAATCTATAACTTACATATTCAATAAACACATCATCAGCATAGTTGGAAATTGGAAAAACATCTTTGAATGCTTCTTCAATTCCTGTCTTTAAAAACCATGCATATGATTCAGTTTGAATTTCAACCAAATATGGTAATGGTAATGTTCCAGAAATTTTTGAGAAATCAATACGATCGTTTGTAAGATGTTTATAATTTTTATAGTTCATATAATGGCCCCTCTCTAAAAATTATCAGTTCATTGTTTTTATTATTTGTTTTTAGTCGCTTGATAAATGTAATATCCTTTATCTCTCTTAAGCAAAATACAATTACCAAATATCGACGTTATATAATCACGAGCGCTAAATGCACCATGACTTTTCCTAATGACGATAAACAATGAACCGCCATCAATCAAATAGTTATATGCTCCTTTAAACATAGCGTAAATTACTTTTTTCCCCGCCCGTATCGGAGGATTAATAACTATTGAATCAAATAATCCTTCAACATTTTGATATATGTCACTTTGAAGGCAAGTGACATTTGCTAAATTTAATTTTTTTATGTTGTCTTTGGTAAGCTCTAGTGCCCGTTCATTTACATCCACTAATACAAATTGTGAATTAGGTATAAACGATGCGAGGGTCAATCCTAGGGCACCATAGCCACATCCGACGTCAAGAATACGACCTTGTAAATGAAGAGGGACTAATACTTTTAAAAAAGCATAAGTTCCCTCATCAATATCATTTTTTGAAAAGACACCAAGGTCAGTTTTGAGGGTAAAATGTCGTTCGTAAATATCATAATTGATCAGCTTTGGAGATGATTTTAAACTCGAATCATTTTCAAAATATTGTGACATTTTCGCACCCCCTTAAAAAGCGATAAAAACCCGCAAAAGCAGGTTTAAATCTTATCATAAAAATTAGGTAGTTTTAGACTACTTAACTTCTACTTCAGCGCCAGCAGCTTCAAGAGCTTTCTTGTGTTCTTCTGCTTCAACTGGTGAAATATGTTCTTTAACTGCGACAGGAGCACCATCGACTAATTTTTTAGCATCCATTAAGCCTAAGCCTGTGATAGCTTGAACAGCCTTAATAACTGGAACTTTAGAAGCACCGACAGATTTGAGCCATAAAGAAACTTCTGTTGGTCCTTTCTTTTCTTCTTCTTCAACTGGTGCAGCAGCTCCTGCAACTGGTGCAGCAGCAGTAACGCCAAATTCTTCTTCTACAGCCTTTACTAAATCATTTAATTCTACTACTGTCATTTCTTTAATAGCAGCAATAATTTCTTCGTTTGTTAACTTTGCCATTGTTTTTTCCTCCTAATAAATTAATTTTTTTCAGCAACTGCCTTAACAGCACAGGCGAAGTTGCGGATTGGTGCTTGTAAGCACGATAAGAACATTGAAATCAAACCTTCACGTCCTGGTAATGATGCGATGACTTTAATTTGGTCAGCATTCATCATTTTGCCTTCTACAAGGCCGCCTTTGATGACTAGGTTTTCATGTTTCTTAGCAAATTTTGCAATTACTTTAGGTCCGTTGATTGTATCTTTAGAGAATACAAATGCATTTGGTCCTTCAAGAATTTCTCTTAGTTCACTATGTCCTAATTCATCGCATGCACGTTCAACAAGAGAATTCTTGTAAACACGTAATGTAGAATCAGTTGCTCTTAAAGCATGACGAACTTCAGTGATTTCATCAACTGTTAAGCCACGGTATTCGATAACTACAATAGAGTTAGCGCCTTTAATGCCTTCAGTGATTTTAGAAACTATTTCTTGTTTTGCTTTTAAAATTGCTTGATTCATAGTTCTAACCTCCTAACCTTTCTTCAAAATTTTTATGAGGTTTCAATATACATTGAAGTTACTCGCGAAAAAGCGAGAGAATAAGTTTTTTATTAAATTATCCTACACCTCGGTAACATTTTTAAACTATAGCGTCGTTACTGTCTTGGGTATATTGAATTCCTAACTTTAATTAAATACGACCGTTAAATGTAATTTTGATTGCTGGTCCCATGGTCGTATGGATGACAGCGTTTTTAACATATGCGCCTTTTACAGATGCAGGTTTAACTTTAACGATTTGATCACAAATTGTATTTAAGTTATCAATAATCTTGTCTGTATCAAATGAGCAACGTGCAATACTTACATGGATGTTTCCATCTTTATCAACACGGTATTCAACTTTACCTGCTTTGATTTCTTGGATAGCTTTTGCAATATCCATTGCAACAGTACCAGTTTTTGGGTTAGGCATTAAACCCTTAGGTCCTAAAATACGTCCCATTTTACCAAGTTCACCCATCATATCAGGTGTGGCAACGATGACATCAAAATCGAACCAGTTTTCATTTTTGATTTTTTCTAACATTTCTTTACCACCAGCGAAATCAGCACCAGCAGCAGTAGCTTCATCAACTTTGTGTGTAATAGCTAAAACTTTCTTTGTTTTACCATTTCCATGAGGAAGAATAACTGTTCCTCTGATTTGTTGATCTGCTTGTTTTGGATCAACGTTTAAATGGAAAGATACATCGATTGTAGAATCAAACTTTGTAGTTGATGTAGTTTTGACGAGTTCAGCAGCTTCAGCAATTGTGTATAACTTTGTTGCATCGATTGCTTTTTCAGCAGCTAAATATTTTTTACCTTTCTTCATATTTTTTCCTCCTTAGTGGTAATAACGGGTATTGTCCCTTCCACCTACATTTATTCGTCAATTTCAATGCCCATGTTACGAGCTTGTCCAGCAACTACTTTCATTGCTGCTTCAACATCGTTACAATTAAGATCTGGCATTTTGTATTCAGCAATCTTTCTTAATTCTTCTTTGCTAACTTTACCAACTTTTGTTGTCTTAGCATTTGCTGAACCTTTTTTAATTCCAGCAGCTTTTAATAACAAACCTGCTACTGGTGAAGTTTTGATTACGAAGTCAAACGATTTGTCTTCGTAGGCTGTAATAATAACTGGAACTACTTCACCTTTACGGTCAGCTGTTTTTGCGTTAAAGTCTGTACAGAATTTAGGCATAACAATACCAGCAGTTGCAAGTTTTGGTCCTGGTTTAGCTTCTCCACCAGGTAACTCCAATTTTACTACCTTAGCGATCTTTTTACTCACGTGACTTACCTCCTTATAGATTTTTTTGTCCGTGCCGTGGTCATTGGATTAATCGCTTAATCCTTCCACTAAGCATAGCTTAGAACTAATTAAACTAGCCCTATGCTTGTTTATTATATCTAATCGCATTTTGCAATGCAAGATTTTTTTTAATAACTTGTCTTGAAAACACAAAAAAAGCCACATTTGTTCAGCAGTAATGTGGCCTGTTTTTTACTAATTGTTTTGGCTATAAACAAGAGTGTTCATGGTTTTTACACCGTTTGCTGTGACTGATAATACACAACCAGTGTAATAAGTTTTACCATTCCAGTTGCATAGAGCCATTTCAATGGTGACAGTTTGATTTTCAAACTCATCCAACCATTCATATTGAGCAGCATTTGAACAATATAAACGGATTTTTGTATCACCATTTTTAACATACATATTAGAGTACTTGGGTTGTACAACTTTTTCAAAAGTTCCCTCAAATACATATACTTGTGCTGTAGCATTTTCCGTCGCTTTAATTTTAGCTAAATCCGCTAAAGTTTTACTACCATCAAATGATGCGGTTGAGTAATCATGTTTTCCATACAAATTTGACACTAATTCACAGTTATCAAGAAAAATTTCGCCAACTGATTTATCTTGAACAACTCCTAATTGCGAACGCGTTCCCTTTAATATTACTTCATTTCCTAAACTAATAGAACTAATAGTTTCTGAAGATGTCGTAATCGCGATTGCGCCACTTTCATCAATCAAATAAAATCCTACTTTATTCACTAATGATGGACCAGCAATACCTTTAACAGTTACAACAGAGTTAAGTTCACTATCAATAGCTTCTTTAACTGTTATAGATTCTGTAACTTTTGGCAAAGTAACTGATACATTAAATGTTTTAACAAATGTCGCATTATTTTCGTAATTAATTTTAACTGTTATCGTAGCATTGCCTACTTCATTAGTATGAAATGTTAAAACACCTTCATCTTCGCTAAAATACGCAACTTTTTCATTGCTAGAAGAATAACTAATACTTGCGTTTGCAAAACCTAAAAGTGATGAAGAAGCAGTTACTGGAACCATTACTTTTGGATCGCCTGTATACACATCTTTAAACAAGGTTTTAACTTTATAATCATATACGAATTGTCCGACATTAGCCTTATCAAAAGTAAATCCTTCGTCTTTAACAGAAATTGGAATAAATCTCCAAGAACATCCTGATATTGTAGATTTAGCATTGATTGCCACAACCAACACTGTACAAATCTTCCCATCAAATTTCTCAAGCCAATTCAAATCACTGCCATTACATTGTGTATAAACATAAGATCCTGTAGTTTCATCTAAATCATCAATATAATAGTTAACATATCCTTCTTTTTGAGATTTAGCTATATAGGCATTTGCTTTAAAAATTTTATTTGTAATATTTTCAGTAACTGGAGTGTCCATAATTTGTTTTATAGTTGTTTCTTCAACCCAGCTTGTATCAATATCATTTCTACCTTCATCATTACTAATAATATGTCCTTTGGTTAATTGGCATGAGCCATTGTAACCATACTTTTCAGCAAAAGGCACTTCATCTTCTAAAATCCAGTAGTCTTTTGTTGCCGCTAAAGTAATAGCATTACCTTCTTTTACTTTTAATACAGTCGATGAATCGTAAATATAAATAGAAGATGTATTATCAACAAGATAAAAGCCGTTTTCTTTCTTTCCTGTCGCATATGTTTTTTTACTTACAACACCTGACACCAAAACTTTTTTGCCTTTTTTCGCTTCTCTAGCTTTAGTAATAGTCATTTTTTCATATTCGCTAACATCAAATTGTGTATTACTATCGACATAATCAATTAACCATGCATTTTTTACTTCTGGTTGTCCACTATGAGTTTGAAGAGTAGCATAAACAACAATTTCATCATTTACATCTGGCTTATATTCTAAATTTTTGTACTGGATACTTCCATCTTCACTATACGTTCCATAAATATAAATCTTACCAGTTCCATCTTCAATTTCCATGCTTCCATAATCATAATTGGAAACACTAGTAATTTTGCCATAAAGATAATATCTTTCTTGTGTTGGCTCACTAGCTTTAGAAGCAATTTCTAATGCTTCACTTATGTCAATACAGTTGTAACGTTCTTTCAAACTTGTTGAAGGTTGAGTAGATGCGCCACTATTAGACGTAGATGATCCTCCTTGATTACAAGCACCGAGTGCTAATAAACAAGAAACACTTAATAGACAAAATAATTTTTTTCTCATAATTTACCTCTCTTTCGAAAAAAGTATTATAAATTGAAAAAACTATCTTCTCAAGAATAAAGTGCTTTCTAAAACTAAGAAATAGTTTTTCTCAACTGAGAACAAAATAATTTAAATAGCACTTTAAACTTTAAAAGTGCTGTTTTATAATTCAAATAAAAAATCCTTTCGATATAGTTAGTTTGGAATAAAACTAAACTCGAAAGGATAATTCATTATTATGATTAGAAAACTATTAAATTTTATCTATTTCAGAAAAATCAACTTCAACAACCGTTGAACGACCAAAGAATACAGTTTCAACTTTTACAGTGCCAGTGTCGGTATTAATTTCAGTAATATGACCTTCACTACCTTCAAGTGGTCCACGTAAAACTTTTACTAAATCACCGACGTCGTAACGTGAGTACATACTCTTATCAACCATACCTAATCCTTTAAGAACTGGTTCAATTTCTTCTGTTGGAATTGGGAAAGGTTTAGTACCTCCACCGGATGATCCAACGAATCCAGTAACTCCTGGTGTGTTTCTAACCATGAACCATGCTTCGTCACTCATTATCATTTCAATAAAAACATAGCCTGGATAAGAGTTTTTGATTTTTGTTTTTCCAGTTGGAACACCATCTTTTAAAACTGGTTGTTCAGTTTCAGCAACTATGATTCTGAAAACATAGTCTTCAAGTCCCATAGAAACAACACGTCTTTCAAGATTTACTTTAACCTTGTCTTCGTGACCAGAATAAGTATTAACAACATACCATTGTTTTTCACTTGCCATAATTTTTCCTCCCACCGCTCAACTATTTAGAAAAAGTATTTTGCAACACTTTAATTAACACAGCGGCAATATAATCGTCTAAAGATAACCATAAGGCAACTACAATAGTTATAACTAGGACAACACCTAAATATTTTAAAATTGTTTCACGGTTAGGCCATCTTACACGTTTTCCTTCTTTTACAACACCTTGTAAGTATTTTTTTGTTTTTCCCATAAAAAAACCTCCTTATTTGCTTTCTTTATGTAGTGTCGAAGCATTACACTTCGGACAATATTTTTTTATCATGAGACGATTAGTGGAATTTGTCTTTTGTTTTGTAGTCGTATAGTTTCTTGACAAACATTGCGAACAAATAAGAATGACTTTTTCACGCATACAAAAACACCTCATCTCGTGCCTAGAATATATCACGAAAGCATTAAATAGTCAATTTTATATTTTATAAATATTTACCTCTTTAGCATTTTAAGTGAAATCTGCAATTATTTTTAGTAATTGGACAATAAAAGTAATATTATTGTGTGATTTTTTTGCACACGAAAAAACACTGATTTTTTTAGCTATAAAATCGCATTTTATAAAAAAATCAGTTTTAAAATTAACCCTTAATCGTTGTTTTATTTCACCTTTTTGATTTTTTCTTTTTTAAATTTCTTTAAAGCAATGTCGACCGCTGATTCTTTAGTATTAATAATTTCGCTTATTTCGCTATATTTATAGCCTGCTGCTTTAAGCAATAAAGCCGCTTTTTCTTTTTTGGATAAATATTCCTCATCTATCTCTTTAAACTCATCATATTGTTCATTTAATTCAAACCATTGTGATGGACTTTTTTCATCACTTGGTACCAAATCATCATTAGTAATATCACTTTCTTCAAAAGGTTGTTCATCTAAGAATAAACATTGTTTTAATTCATTTTGTCTTTTTATAAAATCAACAATGTATTTTTTCACTTCTTGATTTACGATTAAACTGATAAATGTTCTAAAAGATGAACGATTTTCATCATAATACTTCAAGAAAGAAAACACCGCTATTCTGGCAATATTTTTCAATTCAAAATATTCTATGCCTTTAGCACAGATATTTGCCATTTGGTTAATAACGATTAATGTCAATAAGGCATCATAATCTTCTAACAATGCACTCATTGCTTCCTGATTGCCTTGCTTTGCAAGTTCTACTAATTTTAATTCTTCTAGTTTGTTTTTCGGTTCCAACATATATTTACGGCCCATGATAAGCCCTCCCGTTATTAAGAAGGAAACCTGTTATTAAAAATTTGTGCTAAGTACACCGCGGTTGCGACTGAAGCATTTAAAGAATTAACATGACCAACCATAGGTATTTTTGTAATAAAATCACTGTTTTGTAGTACTAGTCTTGAAATTCCTTCTCCTTCACTGCCTATCACTAATGCGATTGGTGAACGATAATCGATTTGACGATAATCTTCTTTAGCAGATCCATCGGATGCGACAACCCAATAACCTTGTTTTTTCAGAGTAGTAATAGTTTGTACCAAGTTAGTAACTTGACATATTGGCACATAGTCAATAGCTCCAGTTGAGACTTTGGCTACTGTACTATTAACTTGTACTTGTCCGTTTTTTTTGATAATTATTCCATCTGCCCCATATGCATCAGCGCATCTTAATATTGCGCCTAAATTATGAGGATCTTTTACACCATCAAGAATAATTAATAATGGATATTTTGATTTACCTGCCTTAGCAATTAAATCATTCAAAGAGCAATATTGATACTCTTCTACTTCCGCTACTACACATTGATGATTCCCAAATTGGGAAAGTTTATCAAGATCGTTTTTACTAACAAATTTAACACCAAATGAATTATTATTACTTATTAATTCATTTATTGGTTTGAAATTAAAGTTATCAGTAATATAAATGGTTTTAACTTTGTTCTCCTTGAGGGCACTAAGCACTGTGTTCCTTCCATATATTAATTGTGCCATATCTAAACTCCTTTTTGTCTCAAATTTGTCTCAGTCTTGCTTAATATTTGATTTCAAAAGGTTTAAGAGCTATTCTAAGCTCTTCGCCGAATTGATCTACAGTTTTACGTCTAACATCGATTAATACAATGCTAATACTAACAGCATCTTTACCATGATAATCGCAAATTTGTGTATTAATGTTTTTAATAGCTATATTAAATTTATCCGCCAAATCCTTAATAGTTTTAATAGCAAAAACATTATAATCACAAATCATAACTAACCGAGGTGTTTTTTCAAATGCCTTTGCTTCTGCACATCTTAAAAATTTTAATACAATTAAAACAATCAAGGTGGTGAATAATGCAACAATGAATCTTCCTGCACCTGTAGCAAGACCAATAGCCATACAAACCCAGAGTGTTGTCGCAGTAGTTAAGCCTTTAATATCAACACCTGTTTTCAATATTGTTCCAGCACCTAAAAAACCAATGCCAGTTACAACTTGAGCTGCTAATCTTGCTGGATCATGATTAGGAAATGATTCAAAACTAAATCCATAAATGGATAAATACATAATTAATGACGAACCTGCTGCCACTAAAATATGCGTTCTAAATCCTGCAAAATGTCCATGCGATTCACGTTCATAGCCAATTAATCCACTAAACACACAAGCAAGGAAAATACTAATAAAAGCGAGTAATAAATTTCCCCACCATGCATATTGATTAAAAAAACCGATTATTTTATCATCCAAACTGAAAATATTCGGTGGCACTACATCAAAAAAGTATGAAAAAATATTCATAAGTCCTCCTTATAATATCCTTTTATCTATTAATTTTTTTCGTAGTTCATCACTTTTAGCAAAATCTTTGCTGGATTTTGCTAAGTTATATTCACTTAAAAGGTCCTTGTCTTCACTAGATAAAATAGGATATTCAATATTAACACCTAATATGTAAAATTCATCTTTAAGTGTGGAAAATAAATCATTAATTTCTGACAAATCCACATCTTTTTTTCTTAATGATTGATTAGCTAGTTTAATAACATTATGCAATTCGCTTAAGGCATTAGAGGTGTTTAAATCATCCGCTAAAGCATTTAAAAACGGTTCAATAAATCTTGATTTACCATTAGCAAAAGAAACATCAAATTCTTGTAATTTAACTGCTAATTGACGCATAATATTAGTCATTTTTGTAATTTCATTATTACATGCTGCTAACAAGTCATAAGAAAAATTAACTGGTGCACGATAATGAGTGGAAATCAAAAGCAATCTAACATTATTGCCGCCATATTGGCTTAATGCATCATGAGCGGTAATAACATTTCCTAGCGATTTAGACATTTTTTCATTATTAATATTAATAAATCCATTATGCATCCAATAATTAGCTAAGGAACATTTATTATATGCTTCTGATTGAGCAATTTCGTTTTCATGGTGCGGAAATTTTAAATCAAAACCTCCTCCATGAATATCTATAAGTCCACCAGGGAATATTGAATTAATCATCACAACACATTCTGTATGCCAACCCGGTCTTCCTTTTGACCAAGGCGAATCCCAATTGATACCTACATTTGTTTTCTTCCATAAAGTAAAGTCTAATGGTGATTCTTTTTTAGAATTTTCATCTATTCTAGCGCCAACTAATAAATCTTCGATTTTTGTGTTGGATAATTTGCCATAATCTTTAATTTTCTCTACACGGAAATATACATCACCATCAATATCATATGCATAATCAGTCTTTACAAGTTGATCAATGAACGCAATTATTTGCGACATATATTCAGTAACTCTTGGAGTTACGTCTGGCTTTAAAGCATTAATATTATGCAAATCATCTTCGAAAGCTTTAATGTAAAATTCAGTTATTTCTGATTCTGGCTTATTTAATTCTTGGGCACGTTTGATTATTTTATCATCTACATCTGTGTAGTTGCTAACATACTTGACGTCATAACCAATATAAGTAAGAAATTTTCTAAATGTATCAAATACCACTACTGGGCGCATATTACCTATATGCACATAATTATAAACAGTTGGTCCACAAACATACATATTAACTTTGTTTTTGTGTATTGGTTCAAATACTTCAATTTTGTTAGTTAAAGAATTATAGATTTTAACTTCCATAAAATAATCCCCGCCTTAATAAATATTATAGCATTATATTTCGTTAATAAAAAGCATTTTGCTTCAACTCATTAATTTTCAAATAATATGTATTATTTGCTTAAAAAAACGATGCCATTTTTTGGCATCGTTTCTATCTAAATTAAGATTTATTTTTCAGGATAACGCTCTCTTGCATGATATGAAGTATGCAACAATTCATGTGCTTTATGACTATTTGGTTCACCTAAATAATCTTTATAAAGTTGTTGAATTTGAGTATTACGATGAGATTGTCTTAATACTTGCTTTTCATCTTCAGAATATAGCACTTTTGCACGTTTTTCCTTATATGTATCTAATATATTAGCGTCTTCATTTGGTAAGAAGCATGGTTTAACAAATGGTTGTCCACCACCATTGATACATCCGCCTGGACATCCCATAATTTCAATAAACGTATATGGTGATTTACCTGCACGAATATCATCTAATAATGGTTTAGCATTTTTCATGCCATGAGCAACAGCTACTTTAATTTTTGTTCCATTTAAATCAATTTCCGCTTCTTTTAAACCATCAAAGCCACGAACTTCTTTAAATGTAATTAAATCATGTTCTTTACCAGTAATTGTGAAGTATGCTGTTCTTAAAGCTGCTTCCATAACGCCGCCAGTTACACCAAATATAACTCCCGCGCCGGTATATTCACCTAACAAGTCTTGATCAAATTCTTCATCTGGTAATCTTCTAAAGTCAATACCGGATCTTTTGATTAATCTTGCTAATTCACGTGTGGTTAAGACACAATCTACATCTTTTAATCCTTCTTTAGAAGCATTTTCTGGACGTTCTTTTTCATATTTTTTAGCAGTACAAGGCATAATTGATACAACAAAGATATTTTTTGGATCCAAACCTTTTTTCTCTGCAAAATAAGATTTAATTATTGCCCCTTCCATTTCATGAGGAGATTTACAACTTGATAAGTGTCCTAATAAATCACCATAGAAATATTCTGCATAATTCACCCAACCTGGTGAACATGAGGTAATCATTGGAAGTTGTCCACCTTCTTTAATACGATGTACTAATTCCGTGGCTTCTTCCATAATTGTTAAATCTGCAGCAAAGTTCGTATCATAAACCTTATCAAAGCCTAAACGTTTTAAAGCCGCGACCATCTTACCAGTAACAGAAGTTCCTATTGGCATACCAAATTCTTCACCTAAAGCAGCGCGCACTGCTGGAGCGGTTTGTACAACAATATACTTACCTTCTTTTTTAGCTTGATCAAGTTTATCAATTTCGCTTTTTTCCATTAAAGCACCAGTAGGGCAAACATTAACACATTGTCCACATAAAATGCATGGTGAGTTTTTCATTGAACGATTATAGGCTGGCGCTACAATAGTTTTAAAGCCACGATTTTCAAATCCTAAAATACCAATTCCTTGTGCATTTTTACATCTTTCCACACATCTTCCACATAATACACATTTAGATGTATCACGAATGATAGATGGAGTTAACTCATCAATAGTAACTGGAGTTTTACTTCCTTCATACATATTGTCTCTAGCACCAGTAATTTTAGCAACATTTAATAACTCACAATATTCATTTTTAGTGCATTGTTGGCAGTTTTTTGAGTGATTTGATAATAATAATTCCACACTAGTTCTACGTGCACTAACAGCTTTTGGAGAAGAAATAATGATTTCCATTCCTTCATTAACTGGATATACACAAGAAGCAACTAAACCTCTTGCTCCTTTAACTTCTACTAAACAAACCCTACATGATCCCTTAGAGCATTCTCCATGATTAAAGGCACATAAAGTAGGAATTGTATATCCACACTCTTTGGCTGCCTCTAAAATAGTTAAACCGGCATCAACTTGATAAGAGTGACCTTCAATTTTGATATTTACTTTTTCCATGTTTCTCACCCCTATCTCTTAATAATTGCTTTAAATGGACATGCACTTATACACATACCACATTTAATACATTTAGCGGAATCAATGACATATGGAGTTTTACCAATTTCACCATGAATAGCGTTAACTGGACATCCACGTGCACATTTACTACATTTCTTACAAACTTCTGGTTTAATATAATATTCCATAAGTTTTTTACATACTTTTGCTGGACATTTTTTATCCACTACGTGAGCAATATATTCATCTTTGAAGTGACTCATTGTTGAAATAATTGGATTCGCAGCAGTTTGGCCTAAAGCACATAATGAACCTGCTTGTGTAGCTCTTCCTAATTCTTCTAAACGATCAATATCTTCTAGTGTTCCTTGTCCATTGGTAATCTTAGTTAATAATTCTAACATTCTCTTTGTACCAATACGACATGGTGAGCACTTACCACATGATTCATCACAAATAAATTCCATATAGAATTTAGCAACGTCGACCATACAGTTGTCTTCATCCATAACAATTGCACCGCCTGAGCCCATCATTGAGCCAAGAGCAACTAAGTTATCAAAGTCGATTGGAGTATCTAAATATTCACTTGTCAAACATCCTCCTGATGGACCACCAGTTTGAATGGCTTTGAATTTTTTATCATTTGGGATACCGCCACCAATATCATAAATTAATTCACGAAGTGTAGTTCCCATTGGAATTTCTACTAATCCAACATTATTTATTTTTCCACCCAAAGCAAATACTTTTGTACCTTTAGATTTTTCTGTTCCATACTTAGTGAATTCTTTAACACCTTCACGAATAATATAAGGAACACAAGCTAAAGTTTCAACGTTATTCACAATGGTTGGTTTATCCCATAATCCCTTTACAGCAGGGAATGGAGGACGAGGACGTGGCATTCCACGTTGTCCTTGAATTGAGTTTAATAAGGCTGTTTCTTCACCACAAACGAAAGCACCAGCGCCTAATCTTAAATGAACTCTAAATGAGAAACCTGAGTCTAAAATATTGTCACCAATTAATCCTAATTCTTCAGCTTCTTTAATAGCAACAGTTAAACGATGTACAGCAATTGGATATTCAGCACGAACATAGAAATAACCATTCTTTGCTCCAATTGCGTAACCTGCAATCATCATACCTTCAATAACCGCTAATGGATTACCTTCTAAGATTGAACGATCCATAAAGGCACCTGGATCGCCTTCATCACCATTACATACAACATACTTTTCTTCGCTATCTTGGTTATAAGCAAATTGCCATTTTCTTCCTGTTGGGAATCCGCCACCACCACGGCCGCGTAATCCAGAAGCAAGTATTTCATTAATTACTTCTTGTCTATCCATTTTTAAAGCACGAGCTAAGCCTTGGAAAGCACCATAGCCTAACCCTTCATTAATATCTTCTGGATTAATAACGCCACAACCATGTAAAGCAATTCGTACTTGTTTTTTATAGAAATTCAAGTCATCTTGTTTAACGACTTTTTGATGGGTATGTGGATCAGTAATTAATAAATGATCGATTACTTCTTTACCCATGATATCTTTTTCAATAATTTCTTCACAGTCTTCTACTTTAACCATATGATATAAAGTATCTTCTGGGAAAATTTTAACAAATGGTCCTTGAGAGCAGAAACCAAAACAACCAACTTGGTTAACCGTTACTTTATCTTCTAAATTATGTTCTTTAATTAATTCTTCTAATCGATTTTTAATTTCATCAGAGTGCGAAGATAAACAGCCCGTACCACCACAAACTACAATAGCGCGTTTTCCGTTTTCTCCACTAAATTTAATATCTAAGCAGTGAGTGCATTTAGCAATTTTATCTTTTAATTCTTGCTCTGTTTTAATCATTATGCTTCTCCTCCTAACTTACGATATTCATTGATTACTTGTTGTACTTGATTAACTGACATCTTAGGATATACTTTCCCATTAATACTTACTGCTGGGGCAATACCACATGCTCCAATGCAACGTAAGGCATCAATAGTAAACAATCCATCTTCAGTTGTTTCTCCAGGTTTAATACCTAAAAGTTCGGAAAACTTGTCACATATTTGTTGTGCACCTTTAACGTAACATGCAGTTCCTAAACAAACCCCAATAACAAATTTGCCTTTAGGTTTCAAAGAAAAAAATGAGTAAAAAGTAACTACACCATATATTTCTGAAACAGGTATACCTAATTTTTCAGATATGATTTCTTGAACTTCAAAAGGAATATAGCCATATTCTTTTTGAACCTGACTCAAGATCATCATTAATGGTGTATTTTCATTCTTATACTCAGCGATGATTTCTTCAACCCTTTTGCAAGCGGCTGAACTCAATTTTGCCATATTTTAAAAAATCCTCCTAGTAATAAGACATTTATATAAAACCTATATAAATACTATAAAATACCTTTTTAGTATAACATAAAAATATTGCATTTTGTAAATATTATTGCATATTTTGATATTTTTTTAATTTTTGCATATTTTAGGTATTGTAAGTGCTTTAAGCAACAAAAAAAGTGCTAGTTCTAAAACAAAGAAAAGCACTAATTTTTGAGCATTATTATATTTAATTTAGTATAGCAATACTTACGTTTAAAAAAGTTGCAAAAGTCAACCAAATAACATATAGAATCCATAAATATGCTAAGTTATTATTGTTTTTAAACAAATAAATTAACATATAAATGCATAATCCTAATAATATTAAAATATCTATTGCACTTACTATTGGTAGATGTAAACCAAAAAATAAAGGAGTCCATAAGACATTAAATAATAATTGAATATAAAATATTTTACTTCCCTTAACATCCATTAGTTCATCTAATTTATAACTAACATATCCGATAATTAAATATAATATTGACCAAACAATCGGAAATAAAATCGATGGTATATAAATTAAACTATTCAAATTACTATAATAAGATGAAAAATCTCCTAAAAGCATAGAAATAACAAAATTTACTAATAATGGAAAAAGCAAATTAAAGACCAAATCAATGTTTATTTTTTTCATATTATATTCCTAAATAATTATATGATGTAAAGCAAAAGAAAAGACTAACCAAATGGTTAGTCTAAATAAATTATAAAAAACTATTTTACAAATTCAACAATAGCCATTTCTGCATTGTCACCACGGCGTGGGACAAGCTTCAATACTCTTGTGTATCCACCATTACGATCTTTGTAACGTGGACCAATTTCATTAAATAACTTGTCTAAAGCAGTTACTTTCTTTTCTGCATCACAATAAACCTCGGAGCGGACAACTGCAGCAGCTAAACGACGATTGTGTAAATCGCCAACTTTAGCCTTGCTAACTAATTTTTCTGCTAAATTTTTGACATCTTTAGCACAGCCAGCAGTAACAGTAACACGTTCATGAACGATTAATTCTGATACAACGTTTCTTAACATTGCTTTATATTTGCTTGAAGTATAGGCAGCTTTAAAGCGAACGCCACCTTTACCATGTACATTCTTACGTCCTTGTGTAGCCATTTAAACTTCCTCCTAATCAATGTAATCCTTGAAGCCTAAACCAATACCAAGAAGTTTTTCTTTAACTTCTTTAAGTGATTTCTTACCAAGGTTACGTACTTTCATCATATCTTCTTCTGTCTTTTGAGTTAATTCTAAGACAGTTGCAATACCTGCTCTCTTTAAGCAGTTATATGAACGAACTGATAAATCTAATTCTTCAATTGTCATATCTTCGTATTTGTTAGATGTTTGTTCAACTGGTTCAGCAACAATATTAATATCGCGAGTAATTTCGTTTAATTTTAAGAATTCTTCGAAATGAGCGACTAAGATTTTTGCAGCAAGCGCTACAGCATCTTGTGGAAGCATAGAACCATTTGTCCAAACTTCTAATACTAAGTTTTCATAATTTGCATTATGTCCAACACGAGTTGGTTGTACTTCATAATTTACTTTTGTAATTGGTGAATAGTTAGAATCTGTTGCGATTGTGCCAATATTCATACCTGTACGAAGTAATTTATTGCCTTCTGAAGTTACATAACCGCGTCCGTTACGAGCATAAAGTGTCATTTTTAATTTTCCACCTTCTGCAACGTGAGCAAGGACTAAATCAGGGTTAATAACTTCGACATCACCTGGAACAACTAAATCAGCGGCAGTAACGACTTTAGGTCCTTCTACTTCTAATTCAATTCTCTTAGTGACTGATTCTTCATCGTCAATTTTTAAAACTAAATCTTTTAAAGAAAGGATAATCATTGTAACGTCTTCTTCAACACCTTCAAGTGCAGAGAATTCGTGACGAGCACCTTCAACTTCAATAGCAAATACAGAAGCACCTGGTAATGAAGAAAGCATAACTCTTCTTAATGAATTTCCAATTGTTAAAGCGTAACCTCTTTCTAATGGTCCAACTACAAATTTACCATAGTTAGTGTTACCATCGAATTCAGCAATATCAAATTTAATTTTTGCGAATGGACTTACGATTTTGCTCATATTTTTTTCCTCCCTTTGCAATCGTTAGTAGACTAAATAATATTTATTATCCACGTGGACGCTTTGGTGGGCGGCAACCATTGTGTGGAATAGGTGTAGTATCTGTAATCATTTGGATTTGTAATCCAGCTGCTTGTAAACTACGAACTGCAGAATCACGACCAGATCCTGGGCCTTTTACGTTAACATCAACTGTTTTAATACCTTGATCAACAGCAACTTTAGCACAAGCTTCAGCTGCTAATTGAGCTGCAAATGGTGTAGATTTCTTAGCACCTTTAAATCCTAATGCACCAGCACTTGACCAAGCAATTGCATTACCTGCTTCATCAGTGATAGTGACAATGGTATTATTAAATGTTGAGTGAATGTGAGCGATACCTTTAGTATAGCTTCTTTTAATTTTTTTCTTCTTAGAAACTGTGGTTTTAGCCATTTTCAATTATCCTCACTTTCTATTGAACTGCTTGCTTCTTATTCGCAATAGTCTTTTTAGGTCCTTTACGAGTACGAGCATTAGTCTTTGTACGTTGTCCACGAACTGGTAAGCCTTTACGATGACGTAAGCCACGATAGCAACCAATTTCGGTTAAACGTTTAATGTTTAAAGCAACTTCACGACGTAAGTCACCTTCAACTTTGTGTTTTGCAACTTCTGTTCTAATTGCAGTTAATTGATCTTCTGTTAAATTCTTAACACGAATATCTTCATTAATGTTTGTTTCTTTTAAAATCTTTTTAGATGTTGTTAAACCAATACCATAAATATAAGTTAAAGCAATAACAACTCTTTTTTCATTTGGAATATCGACTCCAACAATACGTGCCATATAGCATGTCCTCCTTAATTACCTTGTCTTTGCTTGTGTTTTGGGTTTTCGCAAATGACCATTACACGGCCTTTTCTACGAATAACTTTGCACTTGTCGCAAATAGGTTTAACTGAAGGTCTAACTTTCATAAAATAATTTCCTCCATTTTACTTTCTTTTAAATTTTTCTTATTTGTATCTGAATGTTATTCTACCACGTGTTAAATCATATGGCGATATTTCAACCGTAACTCTATCACCTGGTAAGATGCGAATGTAATTCATACGGATTTTACCAGAAACGTGGGCTAAGATTACGACTCCGTTTTCTAACTTTACATTAAACATTGCATTTGGTAAAGTTTCAACGACTACCGCTTCTACTTCAATAACGTCTTCTTTTGACATAGTTAGTTTAACACTCCTTTTTGTTACTTTCTAGCGTAAGGATTTCTGCTCCATCCTTAGTTACTACAATAGTATTTTCATAGTGGCTAGCTAATTTGCCATCTACCATTTTAACAGTCCATTCATCACTCATAACACGAGTATCGTATTTTCCTATTGCCACCATTGGCTCAATTGCAAGGCACATGCCTTCTTTTAAAATTGGGCCATGTCCAGGCAATCCATAATTAGGAATTGCTGGATCTTCGTGCATTTCAGTACCAATACCATGTCCAGTATAATCTCTTGGTAATGAATAACCATGTTTTTCGCAATATTCTTGAATTGTATGTGATATATCTGATAAATGAATACCTGGTTTAATAATTTTAATAGCTTCAAAAAAACTTTCTTCTGTTACTCTTACTAGACGAGCAGCTTCATCAGATATTTTTCCAACAGCATATGTTCTTGCTGCGTCTCCGTTATAGCCTTTATAAATTGCTCCAACATCGACAGAAATAATATCTCCTTCTTTTAAAGGTTTATTGTTTGGAATCCCATGCACTAATACTTCATTTACTGAAGTACATATGGAAGCAGGAAATCCGCCATATCCTAGGAAAGATGGAATTGCGCCTTGATCACGTATGGTTTTTTCAGCGATACGATTAAGTTCTTTAGTCGTAACACCTGGTTTGATGTGTGGCTTTAGTGCATCAAATACACTAGCCACAATCCTACCAGCCTCACGCATCAACACAATTTCTCGTGGTGATTTTAAGGTTATCATACTTTTTTATTTGATCCTTTCAAAAATATCACAAATGGTTTTGAAGACTTCATCTAATCCAAGTAAACCATCGACATTATGTAGAAGTCCACGCTTTTCGTAGAATTCCACCAATGGGAAGGTTTGATGTTCATAAGCATCAAGTCTTACTGCTAAACTTTCTAATGTGTCATCTTTTCTTTGGATTAATTCACCATTACAATAATCACAAACACCTTCAACTTTTGGTTTTAATGTTTCGACATGGAATGGAGCTCCACAAGATTTACAAACACGTCTACCAGTAATTCTTTTTGTTAAGACATCACGATCAGCAGTGATATTAATTACTGCTGTTATTGGACGATTGATTTCTTTTGTTAGTTCTTCTAATGCTTCTGCTTGAGGAATTGTTCTTGGGAATCCGTCAAGTAAGAATCCATTAGCGCAATCATCTTTAGCAAGTCTTTCCTTAACTAAAGCGATTGTTACTTCATCTGGTACTAACAAACCTTTGTTGATATAACTTGCCGCTAAGACTCCAGTTGGAGTTTGAGCAGCTATCGCTTCTCTAAACATATCACCAGTTGAGATATGTGGGATATGATAAGAAGCAATAATTTTTTTAGCTTGTGTTCCTTTACCAGCACCAGGTGGGCCCATTAAAATAATGTTTAACATATTTTTTTACTCCCTTCCGGCACGGCTTTGAACTTCTTCGAAGCTCTTACCAGCAACCAAGCCATCAATTTGTGCACTAACTTCAAGAGCAACACCAACTACGATGATTAATCCTGTGCCACCTAGTGCTAATGATTGAGGAAGTAATCCAACCAATACTAACACAACTGGTAACGCAGCAATAAATGCAAGAGCAAATGCACCAATGAAGGTTACACGATTTAATACTTTTTTTACATATCTTTCTGTTTCATTACCAGGTTTAATACCAGGAATGTAAGAACCATTCTTTTGGAAGTTTTCCGCCATCTGTTCTGGATTAATTTGTAATGAAGAATAGAAGAATGTAAAAGCTATAATAAGAACAACATAGATAATCAAGCCCCATGGCATTTGCCATGTTTTACCACCAAACCAAGGCATAGTGGTCATTTTTGAACTTGAGAATACGTTGAGCCATTCTGCACTTGTATCAGCGCCATCAATAAAGCTCACAATTACTTGTGGTGCCATCATAATTGATGAAGCGAAGATAACAGGAATAACACCAGCAGAGTTAATCTTAATTGGTAAGAAACTTGCTTGGCTATATCTCTGTCCAGTTCCGCCAGATTTACCAGCATGTTGAACAGGGATTTTTCTTTTTGAACTTTCAATATAAATTACGAATGTAATAATTGCTAAATAAGCAAGGATATATAATAAGAATCTTGCTCCACCAGCCACAATTAATGAAGGTTGTTTTGATAATAATGGGTTTGACATATATTGTACAAACGCGTCAGCAATTTGTTTAGGTAATGAGACAACGATACCAGCAAAGATAATTACGGAAATACCATTACCGATACCTTTTACAGAAATTTGGTCACCTAACCACATAACTAACATACCACCAGCTACTAATACAGTAACTATGTAAGCATAAGTTAAGAAATCAGAATTTGCAATCGTTGTAACTTCAATGTATTCAGTAGCTTCCATGGTTTTTATAATACCATATGCTTGTACTGCACCAAGAAGTAAGGTTAAATAACGAGTTGCCATTTCCATTTTCTTTCGACCATACTGACCTTGTTTATTTAACTCGGTCAAGGCCGGTAATACATCCATTGAAAGTAATTGCACAATAATTTGTGCGGTAATATATGATGACACACCTAAGGCAAATATGGAGAAACTTGATAAAGCTCCACCGCCTAAAAGGTTCATCATACTTAATACATCTAAGTTACCAAATCCAGCAGTATCACTGATTTTTACACCAGGAACTGAGATTGATGCACCGATGCGGAAGACTAAGAGTATCATTAACGTAAAGAATATACGATCAACGATATCTTTATTTTTGAAGATTTGTCCGAGTTTTTTCATATTACAATACCTCGGTTGTTCCGCCAGCATTCTTAATAGCTTCTTCGGCAGCCTTAGAGAACTTATGAGCAGAAACTTCTAACTTAACATTAAGTTTTCCATTTCCTAAAATTTTAATTCCATCATATTCTTTACGGACTAAACCGACTTCTTTTAATAATGCAGGGGTGACTTTAGTGCCTTCTTCGAATTTATTTAACATTTCTACGTTAACTATTGCATAGTCAACACGTGAAATATTGTTAAATCCACGTTTTGGTAAACGACGATATAATGGGTTTTGTCCACCTTCAAATCCTAAACGGACTCCGCCGCCACTTCTAGAATTTTGACCTTTGGTACCTTTACCAGCAGTCTTTCCGTTTCCAGAACCAATTCCACGACCAGCGCGGAATGCTTTCTTACGTGATCCTTCTGTGTATTCGAGTTCATGCAGTTTCATATCTTGCACCTCCCTATAAATTATTGATTTATTTTTGGTTATAAACTATTTACGTAATTCTTTGACTACATTGTATGATTTAACGTTATTCAAACCATTAACAGTTGCACGAATAACATTAATAGGTGTACGTGAGCCATAGACTTTTGAGTAAATGTTTCTAACGCCAGCTAATTCTAAGACAGCACGGACTGGACCACCAGCGATGATACCAGTACCTTCAGGTGCAGGTTTTAATAAAACTTTGCAAGCACCAAATTCACCATTAATTTCATGAGCGATTGTTCCGCCTTTAACTAAATGGACATGGAGCAAGTTTTTCTTAGCAGCTTCTGTAGCTTTCTTAATTGCATCTGGGACTTCTCCAGCCTTTCCAGTACCATAACCGAAACGGCCTTTACCATCACCAATAACCATAAGTGCAGCAAATCTCATACGGCGTCCGCCTTTTACTGTTTTGCTTACACGGTTAATTGCAACTACGCGTTCATTGAATTCCTTTTCAGGTTTTTCACGACGATCTCTACGATCGCCTCTACGGCCACCATCACGGCGATCTTTACGATCACCACGAGGACGACGATCAGCTCTAGGAGCTTTTTCTGAATCAGTGTTTTCAGTATTTTCTACCACAGTTTCTTCAACTGGTGTTACTTTTTCTTCTGCCATTTTCTTTCCTCCTAGAATTCTAAGCCAGCTTCACGAGCGGCTTCTGCAACAGCTTTGACACGTCCATGGTAAACATAACCAGAACGATCAAATACTACTTTCTTTATACCTAAGGCAACGGCTTTTTCACCGATGTCCTTACCAACGGCTTGAGCGGCTTCAATGTTACCACCATTTGCTAATTTAAGAGCAACCGATGATGAACTTACTAAAGTTACGCCTTTAACATCGTCGATAATTTGAGCATGAATGTTAGCATTTGCGCGATAAACACTTAAACGAGGTGTTTCAGCTGTTCCGCTAATTTTAGCACGAACACGTTCATGACGTCTTGCACGAACTACTTGTCTTGATTCTTTATTAATCATGTTTCATTTCCTCCTTACCGACTATTTCTTACCAGCACGTTTTCCTTCTTTACGAAGAATAAACTCATCAGTATATTTAATACCTTTTCCTTTATAAGGTTCAGGTTCACGAACTGCACGAATTCTTGCAGCAGTTTGTCCAACTGCTTGACGATCTGCGCCTTCAACAACTACTTCTGTAGCAGATGGTGCAGAAATTTTTGCGCCAACATCAGGTACGATAACAACTTCATGAGAATAACCAATATTTAATACTAAATTTTCTCCTCTCATAGCAGCACGATAACCGATACCGACGATTTCTAATTTTTTCTTAAATCCTTCAGAAACACCGACTACCATATTGTGAAGTAATGCTCTTGTTGTACCATGGATAGTCTTCATAGCAATTGTATCATCTGGACGAACACAAGTAATAGTATTTCCTTCAACTTTATATGTAATATGTGGATTAAAGGTATTTGTTAAAGTTCCTTTAGGTCCTTTAACTGTAACATGGTTACCATCAATATCAACAGTAACACCTGCAGGTATTTCAATAACTTTATGACCAATACGTGACATACTGTTACCTCCTACCAAACATAAGCGATAACTTCGCCGCCAATGCCAAGGGCACGGGCTTTCTTATCACTCATTAAACCTTGAGAAGTAGATATAATAGCAATACCTAATCCTCTTAATACACGTGGAAGTTTGTCAGCAGGGACATTAACACGTAATCCAGGTTTAGAGATTTTCTTTAAACCAGAGATAACACGTTCTCCACCAACGTATTTTAAAGTAATAGTTAATTCTTTCTTTACATCGCCAAGAACGATAAAATCGTTAATGAAACCTTCTTCTTTTAAGATTTCAGCAATATGCACTTTCATGTTTGAACTTGGCATTGTAACTGATTCATGACGCATCACATTTGCGTTACGAATTCTTGTAAGCATATCTGCAATAGGATCTGTCATCATAACTCATTTTCCTCCTTTGCTTACCAGCTTGCCTTTTTCATACCTGGAATTTCGCCTTTATAAGCTAATTCACGAAGGCAGATACGGCATAATTTGAATTTACGAATTACTGCGTGAGGACGTCCACAACGTTCGCAACGTGTGTATTCTCTAACTGCATATTTTTGTGGTCGCGCACAACGAACCTTAATAGATGTTTTTGCCATTTAGATGTCCTCCTTTTTATTTATGGAATGGCATACCGATTAATTCAAGCAATGTGAATGCTTCTTCATCAGTATTTGCTGTTGTTACAACAACAATATCCATACCACGTACTTTAGTGACTTTTTCATAACTAATTTCTGGGAAAATTAATTGTTCTTTGACGCCTAATGTGTAATTACCACGGCCATCAAAAGCATTTTTGCTAATACCACGGAAGTCTCTAACACGTGGTAATGAGATAGAGATTAACTTATCAAGGAATTCATACATTCTTTCTCCTCTTAAAGTAACCTTACAACCAATTGCTTGTCCTTCACGTAATTTGAAAGAAGCGATTGATTTTTTTGCTCTTGTAATAACAGGTTTTTGTCCTGTGATTTGAGCTAATTCTGCAACTGAATCATCTAATAATTTAGCATTAGAAGTTGCATCGCCAACACCGACGTTAATAACGATTTTTTCGATGTGTGGAACTTGCATAACAGAAGCATAGTGATATTTTTCCATTAATGCAGGTACGATTTGGGTAGTGTATTTTTCTTTTAATCTATTCATAATACTCTAACCTCCTATTTAACAACGCTCTTGCTAGCTTTTGTTACACGGACTTTTTCGCCCTTAACAACTTCATAGCCAACACGTGTTGCTTTCTTTGTTTTTGGATCTACAAGTGCTACATTACTAACATGAATAGGAGCATAGATATCAACAATACTTCCCTCTGGGTTAGTTTGTGTAGGTTTTTTATGTTTTTTGTGAACGTTAACGCCTTCAACAACGACACGGTCTAAACGAGGATATGCTTTTTGAACAACGCCTGTTTTACCTTTGTCAGCGCCAGCGATAACGATGACTTTATCACCTTTTTTGATTTTCATTTTGGCTACCTCCTATTATAAGACTTCGATAGCTAAGGAAACGATTTTCATAAATTTATCGCCCTTATCACGAAGTTCACGAGCAACAGGTCCAAAGACACGTGTGCCACGTGGAGTACCATCATCATTGATTAAAACAATTGCATTGTCATCAAATCTAATGGTTGAACCATCAGGTCTGTTATAAGCCTTTTTAGTTCTAACGATAACACCTTTAACAATGTCACCTTTTTTAACTTTTCCATTTGGAATAGCATCTTTTACTGAGCATAAGACAATGTCTCCAACGCCAGAACTTTTACGGTGAGAACCACCGAATAAGTGGAAGACACGAACTGATTTAGCACCAGTATTATCTGCTACAACAAGATTTGTTTCTGTTTGTATCATAATTTATCTTCCTCCTATTTTTCATTTTCTGTGTTTACGACAGCAACTAAACGATAACGTTTTCTAGCTGATAAAGGACGAGTTTCCATGATAGTAACAACATCGCCAATTTTTGCAACGTTGTTTTCATCGTGTGCTAAATATTTCTTAGCGTATTTAACTCTCTTACCATACTTTGGATGTCTTTTGTGAGTTTCGACTAAAACAGTAATTGTTTTGTCCATTTTGTCAGATGTAACTACGCCTTGAATAACACGGCGGGTATTTCTTTCTTCCATGTTTCAGTCCTCCTATTTAATTCCCAATTCACGTTCTCTAAGAACGGTATTGATACGGGCAATATCCTTACGGATATAATTCAATTGCATAGGTTTTTCAAGTTGTCCAACAGCTTGTTTACGGCGTAAGTTGAATAACTCTTCCTTCAATTGATAAACTTTTTCATTAAGTTCAGAAGTGCTTAACTCTCTAATTTCGCTTAATTTCATGTTTATTCACCCTTTCCTTCTTTTGCTATGACACGAGTTCTAATTGGTAATTTGTAAGCTGCTAAGCGAAGTGCTTCACGAGCATTTGCTTCTCCAACTCCACCAATTTCAAACATGACACGGCCAGTTTTAACAACTGCAACCCATGACTCTGGGCTACCTTTACCAGAACCCATACGAACTTCGGCAGGTTTCTTTGTTTTTGCCATTTGTGGGAATATACGAATCCAAACTTGGCCGCCTCTTTTTGTATATCTTGATAATACAATACGAGCAGCTTCAATTTGACGAGCGGTAATGTAATTTCCCGAAGTAGCTTGGAGACCGAATTCACCAAATGATACTTCATTACCAGCTTTAGATTTTCCTTCATATTTTAAACTATGAGGTCTTCTATACTTAACTCTCTTTGGTTGTAACATGTGAATTATTCTCCTTTCTTAACTACGTTTTTAACAGGGCGAACTTCACCACGGCAAATCCAGACTTTAACGCCTAAACGACCATAGGTAGTTGCTGCTTCTGCTAATGCATAGTCAATATCAGAACGAAGTGTATGTAGAGGGATGATACCTTCTTTATAACCTTCGCTACGAGCGATATCAGCACCGCCTAAACGACCAGAGACAACTGTTCTACAGCCTTTTGCGCCAGCTTTACGAACATCTCTAATTGCCATTTTTTGAGCAGTTCTGAATGAAGCACGTTCCTCTAATTTACGTGCGATTGTTTGTGCGACAATATTTGCATCAAGATTTGGTTCTTTAACATCAACAACTTCTAAGCCGAATTTTTGTTTCTTTAAAATTTTGCTTAATTGTTTTTTTACAGCATTAATATTGTCACCATTTTGACCGAGTGCAACGCCAACACGAGCGACGTGAACCATAATTTTAATATAGTTATTAGTTTCGGTTTTTTGTCTTTCGATATCAATGTGAGATACTAAAGCATCTTTAAGAGCTTTAGATAAGAATTCACGGATTTTAATATCTTCGTTTAAGAAGGTTGCGAAATCTTGGTTATTTGCATACCATCTTGAATGCCAATCACGATTGACACCAAAACGCATACCATTTGGATTAACTTTTTGACCCATAAAATTGCTTCCTCCTATCTTTCTTTGACCACAACGGTAATGTGGGCAGTTCTTTTTACTAAGCCAGATGCTGATCCTTTAGCACGAGGTAAGTATCTCTTCATGCGTGGACCATCATTTGCGTAAATTTCAGCGACGTATAATTTATCTTCATCCATTTCGTGGTTGTTGATAGCATTTGCAGCAGCTGATCTAATTAATTTGTCTACGATTGATGTAGCAGATTTATTAGTATTAGCTAAGATTCCTAATGCAACCTTAACATCTTTTCCACGAACTAAATCGATAACTAAGCGGCACTTTCTAGGAGTGACTCTTACTGATGTAACTGTTGCTTTTGCTTCTGTTGCTTTCATATTCTAACACTCCTTACTTAGCGGCATTTGCAGCTTTATCTTCTGCAGTATGTCCGGTATGACCTTTGTAGGTACGAGTAGGTGCGAATTCACCTAATTTATGACCGACCATATCTTCTGTTACATAAACAGTAATATGTTCGTGACCATTGTAAACTGCAAAGGTATGTTCAACGAATTGTGGATAAATAACTGATCTTCTTGACCAAGTTTTAATAATTTCTTTTTTGTTTGCAGCATTTAGTGCTTCAACTTTTTTCATTAAGTGTTCATCACAGAATGCGCCTTTTTTCAAACTACGAGCCATGTTTCATTTCCTCCTTTGCCTATTAACGGTCTCTTCTTCTAACGATTAAACGGTTAGATGCTTTCTTTGTGTTTCTTGTCTTAACACCAAGAGCTCTCTTACCCCAAGGTGTACGAGGTGCATCACGTCCGACAGGACATTTACCTTCACCACCACCATGTGGGTGATCACATGGGTTCATTACAGAACCACGAACTGTTGGACGGACACCGTACCAACGATTTTTACCAGCTTTACCTAAGTTGACTAAGTTCCAGTCTTCATTACCGACTTCACCAACTGTAGCGCGGCAAGTATTTAATACTTTACGAACTTCAGAACTTGCTAAACGGATAATAACATATTTTCCTTCTTTACCAAGAACTTGAGCACTTGTACCAGCAGCACGGCATAATTGACCGCCTTTGCCAGGATAAAGTTCAACGTTATGAACTAAGGTACCTTCAGGGATATTACCAATGTTCATGGCATTACCCACTTTAATATCAACTGCTTCGCCAGATACTACTTTGTCTCCAACTTTGATTCCTTTTGGAGCAATGATGTAAGACTTTGTACCATCAACGTAGTTGATTAAGCAAATATTTGCATTTCTGTTTGGATCGTATTCAACAGTAGCAACTGTTGCAACGATGCCATCTTTAACTCTCTTGAAGTCAACAAGACGGTACTTACGTTTATTTCCTCCACCAATATGGCGAGTTGTGATGCGGCCATTGTTATTACGACCACCAGTTTTCTTAATGCTAACTAATAAACTTTTTTCAGGAGTACTTGTTGTAATTTCTTCAAATGTCGAGTTTGTCATTTGGCGACGGCTTGGAGTCGTCGGTTTGTATGTTCTAATTGACATAATATCTTTCTCCTATATTTAAATTTTCTATATCCTTATATATAAAGGACTATTCTTTGAATAAATCTAAGGCTTCACCATCAGCAAGTGTAACAATTGCTTTCTTGTATCCAGGAACCATTCCAGGATAACGTGTGCCTCTTTTAGCTGCTTTTGCATCAACGTTAATAATGTTGACTTCTTTTACTTTGACTTGGAATACTGATTCGAAAGCCATTTTGATTTCAGCACGATTAGCTGACTTTAATACTTCGACAACAATTTTGTTTTGGTTTTGAGCCATAGCCATTGATTTCTCAGTGATAACTGGACGAACAATGACATCAAATTGTTTTTTAGTTGGTTTTGCGAAGCGCTTTTCTGCGGCTTCTTGAGTTTTCTTTGCCATTATTTAAGTGCCTCCTCAACTGCTTTGATAGCTGCCTTTGTTGCAACGACAGTATCAACATTTAATAAGTCATAAACACAAACATTATCAGTTGGAACAATCATTGTGCCAGGAATATTTCTTGCAGCTTTAATAACGTTTTCGTTTTCTTCATCTAATACGATTAGAACTTTTTTACCAGCGTTAACTGCTTTTAAAACACTAACCATATTTTTTGTTTTTGCATCTGCTAAATCTAATTTATCAAATACAACAACTGCTTTTTCTTTTACTTTTAAAGATAAAGCTGAACGAAGAGCTAAGTTATGAGCTGCTTTATTCATTGATAATGAGTAGTTTTGTCTTCCATCTGGTCCAAATACGGTACCACCGCCAACCCAAATTGGAGAACGGCTAGATCCTGCACGAGCACGACCTGTACCTTTTTGTTTCCATGGTTTTTTACCGCCACCGCTAACTTCAGAACGAACTTTAGTTTTTGCAGTAGCTTGACGTTTGTTAGCTTGATAAACTTGAACAGCATCAAACATAACTGATTTATTAGGTTCAATGTTAAATACTTCACCTTTAAGTAACATATTTGAAACATTTTCGCCAGTCATAGATACGACTGGAACCTTAACATTCTTTACTTTCTCTGCCATAGTTATACCTCACTATTCTGCTGCAGCAGTAGTGTTGTTTACTAAAGTCTTAATAACTTTTGCACTTTTTTGAGCTTTAACAGCACTTCTTACTGTAACGATTGATTTTGTAGGTCCAGGAATTGCACCTTTTACTAAGAGAGCATTCTTTGATGCATCAACTGCAACAACCACTAAGTTTAAGATAGTTGCGGTTTTGTTACCGTGATGACCAGCAGATTTCTTACCAGGATGAATACGGTTGTTTGTTCTACCGATTGTTGCATAAGATCCTGAGCCTCTGTGATAGCCAGATCCATGTCCTTTAGGTCCGATTGTGTAGCCATAGCGTTTAATAGCACCAGAGAAACCTTTACCTTTGCTTGTACCAGTAACGTCGATTACGTCACCAGCTTGGAAAATATCAACAGTGATTGAATCACCAACGTTGTATTTAGCCATTTCATCACCCTTAAGTTCTCTTAATTCGTACTTAGGTGTGGTGTTTGCTTTAGCGAAGATACCCTTTTCAGCTTTGTTAGCACGATTTTCTTTCTTTTCTTCGTAGCCAACTTGGATAGCTTCATAACCATCTTTTTCGACGGTTTTCTTTTGAGTTACGACATTTGGTAAAACTTCGATAACTGTAACTGGATACATTGTTCCATCAGTAGCGAAGACTTGAGTCATACCCATTTTGCGTCCTACTATTTGTTTCACGATGTTTTACCTCCTTATAACTTGATATCGATATTGACACCACTTGGTAAGGATAATCTACGTAATGCATCGACTGTTTCCTTAGTTGGGTTAACAATATCAATTAGTCTCTTGTGAGTTCTAATTTCAAATTGTTCACGAGCATCTTTATATTTGTGAACAGCTCTTAAGATTGTATAAACTTGTTTTTCCGTTGGTAGTGGAATAGGACCTACAACCTTGGCCCCAGATTTAGTTGCCGCATCAATGATCTTTTCGACTGAAACATCGACTAATTTGTGATCATAAGCTTGTAAGCGGACTCTAATCTTTTTACTTTTAGCCATGAATAATTCCTCCTTTGTCTAAATCAGGCTTAGACGTTGCTCCGTGTAAATTCCCTGAACGCCTCATTCATGACAACAGCCTTCGGCGTATCAGCAACCTTGCACTTCATCGCAAGCATCAAACATTGAAAGTTTATCAAAAACGCATTATATAGTCAAGCATTTTTTCACTATTTATTGAATAAATATTATATTTATAATATAAGCTCGATTTTTAGAACAATTTTGTTAGTTTTTTAAGGAAGCATCTTTATTATAAGCAAAATTTAAATTACAAAAAAAGCAAGTTTTTTCAACTCGCTTAATCGTTATTTTTGTTCTTCTTTTTGATGATTTTTTACTAAAAATTGCTTGTGATAAGTATACTTGCAACCGCAATAAAGTTGTTGATAAAGATTATATTTAATACGCATTTCACGTGCTTCATCTATGCCTTTGTTTTTCTTAAAATCAGAATAAAAATATTTTGTATAGTCGTATTTTTTCTCTAATTCTTTACCAATAGCATTTAAAATTTGGCTATTCTTTTGCCTAGAAATAGTCATAACTGTTGTAAAATAATCAAACTTATGCTCGTTAGCGTACTTAAACGCTTCATCCATTCTTTTGGTATAGCAAATCTTACAGCGTTCTAATCCTTCTGGTTGATCTTTGTATGGTTCTAAGTCTTTGTTATACGTATCATTATCATAAGGCGTTTCAATCACTTCTACGCGCACGTTATAATCTTTATAGAAATATTCTAAAAATTTTTTAAGTTCATCTTTTCTTCTTTGATATTCACTTTCTGGAAATATATTTGAGTTATTATAAAAGACAGTAACATCAAAATATTGACTTAAAAATTTAATTGGAAAAGTAAGACATGGTCCGCAACAAGCATGTAAAAGTAATGTTGGGCGTTTACCGTTTAATGCTTCTATTTCTTTAAGTGATTCTAAATAATAGTTAATTTTCTTTTCCATAAATAAACATTGCATCTCCAAAAGAGAAGAAACGATATTTTTCTTTAACAGCTTCTTTATAACATTCTAAAATAAATTCACGTCCCGCAAGAGCGGATACAAGCATAATTAAAGTGGATTTAGGTAAATGAAAATTAGTGATTAATCCATCAATCGCTAAATACTTATATCCTGGATAAATAAATATTGAGGTGTTTCCAGAGCATGCTTTAAAAGTTCCATATTCTTGCATAACAGATTCTAAAACACGTGTTGAGGTTGTACCGATTGAAATAATTCGACGATGTTCTTTTTTTGCTTTGTTTAATACGTCTGCAGTTTCTTGGCTCATAACATAATATTCCGAATGCATATGGTGTTCTAAAACATCATTTACTTTTACCGGTCTAAATGTGCCTAGTCCAATATGTAAAGTAACATCTACAACACTAACACCTTTTTGTTTTAATTTTTCAAATAATTCTTCTGTAAAATGGAATCCTGCAGTTGGAGCAGCAGCACTTCCTTCTACTTTAGCATAGACAGTTTGATAACGCGAATTATCATCACATTGTTTACGGATATATGGAGGCAAAGGCATTTTGCCCAATTTATCAAGCACTTCATAAAAAACACCTTCATAAATCATGTGCATAATACGAATGCCTTCTTCTTTAATTTCTAAGCATTCCGCTTTTAATTCGCCATTACCAAAGGACACGATAGTGCCAACTTTAACTGTTTTAGCATTGCCCACTAAGCATTCCCAGTTGTCGTTTTCTAATTGTTTTAACAACAACAATTCAACATGAGCATGAGTTTTTTCTTTTTCACCTAACAATCGAGCCGGTATAACCTTAGTGTTATTTCTAACTAAAACATCACCAGCATGTAAGTAATCAACAATATCATAAAAATGCTTATGTTCATAAGTTTTTGTATCTTTATTAATAACCATTAAACGAGATTCATCGCGCTTTTTTGCTGGTGATTGCGCAATTAACTCTTCTGGCAAGTCAAAATCAAATAAACTAATATCCATTAAAATCCCCTCTTATCTCCATATTTTTTTATAAATTCATCTTTAAAATCACCGAATCTGTCTTCTTGAATTGCCTTACGTGCTTCTTCCATCATATGGATTAAAAATCTAATATTATGAATAGAAAGGAGCCTTTTTCCAAATGTTTCATCACATTTATATAAATGTCTTAAATAAGCTTTTGTATAGTTTTTACAGCAATAACAATCACATTCATCATCAAGCGGTGTGAAATCTTCTGCGTATTTTAAATCACGGATATTAACTCGACCTTTAGAAGTCATTAAAGCACCATGACGGGCAATTCTCGTCGGTAAAACGCAGTCAAACATATCTACGCCCATAGCAATTCCTTCTAAAATATAATCAATTGAGCCAACGCCCATTAAATATCTTGGTTTATCTTTTGGTAAATAGGGAACTGAATATTCAACCATTTTAAACATAACATCTTTTGGTTCACCAATGGACGTTCCGCCAATAGAATAACCATCAAAATCCATTTTAGTTAGTTCTTCTGCACACATTTTACGTAAATCCGCAAATTCACCGCCTTGAACAATACCAAATAAAGCCTGATCTTTTCTTGTATGTGCATCTTTACCTCTTTTTGCCCATCTTAAAGTACGTTCAACAGAGTTTTTCATATATTCATAGCTAACAGGATATGGTGGACATTCATCAAAAGACATGGCAATATCCGCGCCTAATTTTTGCTCAATATCAATAGCAATTTCTGGAGAAAAGAATAATTTTGCACCATTTAAGTGATTTTTGAAAGTTACTCCTTCTTCGGTTATTTTACGACGTTCCGCTAAAGAGAAAACTTGGAATCCGCCAGAATCAGTAAGCATTGGACCATCATAATTCATAAACTTATGTAATCCACCAGCTTTTTCAACAATATCAGCACCAGGTCGTAAAGAAAGGTGATAAGTATTAGCTAAAATAACTCCCGCTCCACAAGCCTTAACTTCTTCAGGGGATAAAGCTTTTACAGTTGCTAATGTCCCAACTGGCATAAACATCGGAACTTCAACATCACCATGTGGAGTGTGAAGTATTCCATATCTTGCTCCTGTTTGTTTACAAATATGTTTTATTTCTAACCAAAAATCTTTCATAATCTCAAGTCTCCTCGTAAGCAATATATTATACCATTAATAAGCATTAAGCAAAAGAAAAAAGCACAACTAAGGTGCTAATCTCAAAATAGTATTCAAAACAAGATAACAATTAAATTGCTCTTGCTATGTTAAATCCTTCGTCAATGCATTTTTTTATTAACAAATCACTATCAAAATGCATTAGAAATACTCTATTACGATATTCAAGTGGTATTTCTTTGCTTATTGTATCTAATCCAATATGAAAGTTAGAATCTTTATCGCTAACTTCATGGTACAGGTTATCTAATTCACCTGCAAAAAGCATTTGTTTTGCTTTCTGATTTAATAGACATGTGTCTCCAGAATAAAAGAATTTTTCTAAAGGAGAATAAACAAAATAACTGCGACTATCCGATATGTGTTTCGCCTCGACTGATTCAATAGTAACATTCTTATCTTTATAAATAGTATCTTCCATAATATCCACTAATTCATAGTTATAATCTGTTAATTTTAAAAATGCTATCATTTTGTTTTTATTTGAACACAAAATAGTTACACTATGAACCGGATTTATGATAGTTAAATAAACAAGCAATGCTTCAAGTGAGCCAATATGATCCCCATGCATATGCGTTATAGAAATAATCACATCATTTTCTTTGCTAAAATCAATATATTTTATAATTTTACTAGCAATTTTTTCTCCGCAATCAAATATATAAAATGTATTATCATATTTAAAATACGCTGCTGTGTTATCTAAATCATAATTAAATGCTGAGCCATTACCTAAAAATTTTAAACTAGTCATTTACATAAACCACCTTAATAAAATTGTAGCGGTAAATATTATCTGAACTTGGGTCTTTATATCTTTCCATCATTGATAATATAACATCTTCTGGCACCCATTTTTCTTCTTGCCTTTTATGATTTCGCCTCAGAATTGTATCAATGTTTGCTTTTAACATTACTAATTGAATGTAGTCAGCGCCTTTTATTTTATCCAAAAAATAGTTCCTTCTTTTATCATCTAAGAATGTTGAGTCTAAAATAATAGTAATATTATCATTAGTTGCTAATAATTCATTAGTTTTATCAATCATTTTATCATAAACAACATTCATATCTTCAAGGATTATACGATAATCATGAGTAATAGAAAAACGTGTTTCATCACTTGAAATAATATGGCAATTCTCGTCTTGAATCGATTGAGCATAATATGATTTGCCTGTTCCAGGAAGTCCTGCTAAAAGAATTAATTTACGCATAACTACACTAATTTCTTTCTTAAGAATGATGAAGCAACATCAACAATAATTACTAATAATATAACACCATATAAAACTGCGGCTAGTTCTCCCCAGTGTTCATTTTGTGAATAAACACTAATAGGATAACCAACACCACCAGCACCAACTAATCCTAAAATAGAAGCTGTACGAATATTTAAATCAAAACGGTATAAAATAACATTCGCAAAGTTAGGTGCAATTTGTGGCACTACGCCATATTGGATTCTTGTAAATGGAGTTGCTCCTACTGCATCAAGTGCTTCAAGCGGATCATTAGAAATTAAATCTAATTGCTCTGAATACATTTTTCCAATCATTCCTACGGAATGGATTGATAAAACTGCAACACCTGTTACAGGCCCAAAGCCAAATACTTGAATAAACATATATCCTAAAAGCAATTCCGGGAAAGTTCTTATTAAAATAAGAAAAATCTCCGAAATGATTGAAAATTTTCCAGCTATTTTTTGACTTGCCAAAAAGCCAAAAGGAATAGATAAAATTGAGGCAATTGTTGTTCCAACAAGGGCAATAGCGAATGTTTCTATAACTTGATAAACAACTGATGTTTTGAAAGTAAATTGTCCACCAATTCCAAACATATAATTAAAATTAGGATGAAAAAATCCTTCAAATATTTTCCCTAATTTTGCCCAGTTAGGATGTCTAAAATTATCAAACAAATTTATATCTAAACTAAAATATAAAAGGATAGCAACAAGTAAAATAACAAATACTAAATTGTATATCCATTTTTTTGGCCTTGACTTATATGCTTCGTCAATTGAAGTAAAGTGATGTTGCACTTTATAAAACATTTTTTTATACCAAGGAAGTTTTGCATACGCTGAAGATTCTAATGTTTTCATACTAAATTGCTTTCCTCCTTGTAAAAGTTGAAACTAATTGTAATACAAATACCACAACTAATAATGGTATCAAAATTGCACCAATTTTGTCATATTGTGTTGCTTCCATTGCATCTGATAATAATTGACCGATACCGCCAGCACCAACGAATCCTAATACAACTGAAGCACGAATGTTGATTTCAAATGTGTAGATAAAATTTGAAATAAACATTGGATTAACTTGAGGATGAATAGATAACGCATACGCAGATAATCTTGTTCCACCATTTGAAATTGCCACTTCAAATGGATTCATATCCACAGTTTCGATATATTCATACATTAATTTAAAAATAATACCAAAGGTAAATAAAGTCATAGCAAACACACCAGCAGTTTCACTATATCCATAAAATATTGCTCCAATAATAGCTAATACAAAAGTAGGTATAGTACGTATAATATTAACTAAAATACGAATGAGTTGATTAACCGCCTTACTTCTTGTGATATTAGAAGCTGCAAGTAGATAAAAAGGAACTGCTAAAAGTGTTCCAAATACTGTAGCAACAAATATCATTTCAACTGTTTGCCAAATTTTTCTAACCGCTACAGTCCACAAATAATTCCACCACGCTTCACTTGTTTTAAGAGACCACTTAGAAGGAACAAATAATTGTGACACAATATTACCTAATTGATCAAAACGCACTTTATTGTTCATTGGTAAAAATATAAAACATAAACCAAAAACAAGTGCATATAAACCAATCCATACCAAAATAAGTGAACGTTTTTTTTCAATTACTTTAGTTGGATTACCATTTTCATCTACACTAACTACCATTGTTTTATGAGTTAAGCGATGGAAAAAGCCATTATTTTGTGGTTTCATTATCAACCACCCCTAATTTTTCATTTTGGTTTAATGAGCGTCCATAAATTTTTATTAAAGCTTCTTCTGTTACTTCTTCTGGTTTTCCATCAAAAACAATCTCTCCAGCACGAATGCCGATAACGCGTGTTGCGTATTTAAGCGCTAAATCAACATGGTGCATATTAGCTACAATAGTAATTTTTTCTTCTTGATTAATTCTTTTAAAGTCATCCATAACTGATAAAGTAGTAATTGGGTCAAGCGACGCAACTGGTTCATCAGCTAATATCAATGATGGTTGTTGAGTTAATGCTCTAGCAAGAGCAACTCTTTGCATTTGCCCACCGCTTAATTGATCAGCACGGACAAACGCTTTGTCAAGAATGCCTAGCTTATCAAGTGATTGTAAGGCAAGCATTTTTTCTTCCTTTGAATATAGGCCAAAAATACACTCAAAGGTAGAGTGATAACCCACTCTACCTGAGAGAACATTTTTATAGACACTAGAACGTTTTACTAAGTTAAATGATTGGAATATCATACCAATATTTTTGCGGATTGCGCGGAGGTCTTTGCCTTCTGCATAAGAAATGTCTTTTCCATTTACTAATAATCTACCGCTAGATATTGGATGCATTTTATTGATAGTTCTAATTATTGTTGATTTTCCAGCGCCTGATAAGCCAATAATACAAACAAAATCTCCATCATTGATAGTCAAATTTACATTTTTCAAAGCCGTAAATCCATTTGGATACGTCTTTGTAACATTTTCAAAGACTATCATAATTTTATTTTCCTTTTATTTAATTAAATTAAATTGTTGTCAACACAGAATTGGTAGAAACTTCTTTCGCCATCAAAATCTTTATCTTTAGCATCACTATATCCTGTGTGTGAATATAAATTGTAAAGATAATAAGCACCTGTGCCTTCAGTATTGATGTCACCATCTTTTACTAATTCTTTGAATGCATGTTTAACAGCATCTTTAGTTGCTTGGTCAAGATTAGAACGAGCAGAAATTGTATCATTATAAATACCATCTGTAATTGCTACTACTTTGTAATCTTCAAATAATTTGTTATCTTGATAGTGTGAACTATCTGTCTTTGAATAGAAGTTAGAATATCTAACATCGGTGTAGCCCCAGAATCCAGCAATTTCGCCATTCATCATAGCTTCACAAGCTGCAGTGTAACCAGATTTGAAATATTTACCTTTAATTTGAGTTTTTGCATCTGTAATATCATCAACCATTGACATTCCGTGTTCATGTAAGTAGTGTAATGGTCTTAAATAACCAGCACCAGAAGTTGTTCCCATTCTACCAATAGTTAAACCAGCCATATCAAGAATATCAATTTTGCCATCTTTATTAGCATCTTTATAATATTCATTTCTTACTACTAATTGTGAAGAGTACCAGTTAACATCTGTAGTAGATTGTTCGCCATGATAAGTATATCCTTTGATTTCTTGGTTCATAGCTTTGATTTAATCTGCTTCAGTTTTATAATCTTCTTGAACTTGGTAGCCTTTACGAACAGAAGTCATTAATACTTCTACTTTTCCTGGATGCTTCAATGTAACTTCAGCATAGCCAGAAGCTGTTAAGAAACCAATATCAAGTTGATCTGATAATAAACCTTGCGTTGTAGCAGCATAGTCAGTACCAGTTGTAATATTGAATTTGTATCCTGGTTCAATTTTTTCAAGCATTGGAGCCATTTTGCTTGCTAATGTAGCTAACTTTCCTGGGTCATTAGATGGTACGAATTGGATATTAATTGTTTTCTTTGCACCATTGTTGCTAGCACTAGGATTAAGGTTACCATTGTTACATGATGATAAGCATAATAATACCAATGCAGTCATAGACATAGTAAAAATAGATTTTTTCATAAATTTCCTCCTGCGACATTTGCGCGTTCTTATCTATTTCGAATTAGGAAGATTTAATACTATAGTCTTCTCTTCCATCTTCTAATTTATTATACACGATATTATCTACTATACAAAATGTTTTTTACAAAAAAACATCGATTGCAAGCCACTTTTTTATCAAATTTTGTTGTGGGTTCACTTCTATTATACTATAGAACAAACTAAAAAAAATAGTCTTTTTTATATAAAATCGTTTTCATAATTTTTTACTAGACTTTATCAACAAATTGTTATAAACTTAAAATGAACCCACCAAAAATAGAAGAATAATTATTATAATAAAGCTCAATTTTTTAAAAGTGTTTTTTTTAATGTTTTTTTATTTTTTTCATAAACTAATTATATGTACTTTAATTACCACGGAATTATAAAGAAGAAAATAAAAGCAGGCCTATTAATACGATATGAGTATCTTGACTCATTTCATAACATTAAACCTGCTTTAGTTTTATATTTTAAAGATGGGAGCGTATATCCAATTAGAGAATATCGTTGGCCCGAATATTACGAGTTTCTTAACGATTTATAAGCTCATTAATTCTACGCATAACTTTTTCAATTTGAATTTCGTCTAAACCATTATTATCATTATTAATAAAAACAATATCACAATCATCTTTTGTTGGTTCTATATATTTATAATGACATGGCTTGACTGTGGTTAAATATTGGTCGATTACTGATTCAATAGTGCGGCCTCTTTCTTTAACATCACGCGATAATCTTCTTAATACGCGCACATCGGCATCAGTATCTACATAAATAGATAAATCTAATAAATCACGAATACCAGGCACTTGATAAATCATAATACCTTCAACAATAATAATTTTCTTAGGTTCCACTAATTGGGTTTCTTTGATTCGTGAGTGGGTTTTAAAATCATAAATTGGTTTTTGAATACTTTTGCCTTCCAATAATTCTTTTAAATGTTTACTGAATAATGGTGCATCATATGATTCGGGAACATCATAATTGCTTTTAGTTCTTTCTTCCGGGGATAAGTGACTACGATCATTACAATAGGTGTCATAAGAAACACGAACTAAATCATCTTTGAATATTGTTTCTAAATAATCAGATAAAGTTGTCTTTCCTGAACCCGAGCCTCCGCCAATGGCAATTAGTATACTTTTTCTTTCCATAGTGATTCCAACTTTCCGATAAAATTATTTATCGTAAGTTAGTTTATATTGTTGCTCGCGTAAAGTAAACCATTTTATGATTTTTTTAAAATTTGATTTATTCTATATTATTTGAAGCAATCAAAACACCTAGAAAAATAATTAAAAAAATTTAATTAATACAATTAACAGAATGCAAATCACTTTAAAAAATTTATTACATCTAATATAATATGAACGGAGATGAGACTAATGATTATTAAAGACGTAACTGATGGCAAAGAAAGAGCATTTTATCACTCTGTTGATACAATTTTTGATAACTGTAAAATTAAAGGCGAAGAAGATGGTGAATCAGCTTTTAAAGAATGCCGTAATATTAAAATTCAAAATTCAGAACTATGTTTAAGATATCCAATTTGGCATAATCATAACTTTGAATTAGTAAACAACCTATTCCATATCGATTGTCGTGCAAGTTTATGGTATTGCGTAAATGGTAGTATAAAAGATTGCGTACTTGATGGAGTCAAAGCTGTACGTGAATGCAAAGACATAACTATTACTAATTCTAAAATTAATTCTACAGAATTCGGCTGGAAAAGTGAGAATTTGACTCTTACTGACTGTAGTTTAGTGGGCGAATATGCTTTCCTTGATAGCAAAAATATAAGTATTAAAAATATTGATTTTGCTGGTAAGTATTCTTATCAATATGTGGAAAATATGATAGTAGAAGATTCAAAATTAGATACTAAAGATGCTTTCTGGCATACAAAGAATGTCACTGTTAAAAATAGTTACATTAAAGGAGAATATTTAGGTTGGTATTCAGAAAATCTTACTTTAATCGATTGCACTATCGAAGGAACACAGCCTTTATGTTATTGTAAAAATCTGACTCTTAAAAATTGTAAAATGATTAAATGTGATTTAAGTTTTGAATATAGCGAAGTTAATGCCACAATCGTGGGACATATTGATAGCATTAAAAACCCTATAAGCGGATTTATAAGCGCAGAAAGTGTTGATGAAATCATTAAAGAAGATAGCATTTATAATGATACATGCAAAATAAAAATTGGCTAAAGCGCCAATTTTTTTTAATTGTTTTGAGTGTTTAAATCAGGATTAGATCCTGCTTCTTTTAGTTGAAGTTTTTCTTCTTTTTTCTTATCGTGATTATATATTAGTTTTAAGAATATTGGTGATAACAAACTTGTAATAATTATTAATATTACAATAAATGGCATTATATTATTATCAATAATACCAGTACCTTTAGAAGCTGTTACAAGACATACTTCTGCTCGAGCCATCATACCAACACCAATTTTTACAGAATCAGAGAAAGAGTATTTGCAGCATTTAGCGGCGATTCCACATCCAATAAGTTTGCCAATAATACCTGCAATAATAAATAAACAACCAAATAATGCAAACGAGCCACTTATCGATTCAAATTTAGTGGATATGCCAATGTTGGCAAAAAACACTGGAACAAACAACATATAACTTAATATGTCAGTTTTTCTTTCAATATATCCACTTTCGTTATTAGTGGATAAGATTAATCCAACAATATATGCACCAGTAATATCAGCAATACCAAAATATTTTTCACTTAAATAAGCAATAATAAAACAAAATGCTAAACTAAATATTGGTACTAAACGGTGATGCTCAAATCTGTTATCAAGCCATTTAAATGCTTTGCTAGCCACAAATGATAAAACAGCAATAACTGCAAAATATCCAACTGTTTTTAAAACAACAATCCAAGGATTAACGGCTTCTCCGCCATTACCTTTTAAAGCAAGAACAAATGATAATACAATAATTCCTAAGACATCATCAATAATGGCCGCAGCAACGATTGTAGATCCTACTCTACTATTAAGTTTACCCATTTCACGTAATGTTTGAACGGTAATACCAACAGATGTTGCTGTTAAAATAGTTCCATAAAATAAATTTGTTAATAAGGCATCATGGGTAAGATTTGCAAATCCTCCATTACACAATGTGGCTACTAAAAATCCTAAACCCATTGGTACAATAACACCTGCAACAGTAATAATAACTGCTGGGCCACCAACTGACTTAATTTGTTTTAAGTCTGTCTCTAGACCTGCAGAGAAAAGAATTAATATTGCTCCAATTTTAGATAAGAATCCTAATCCTTCTTGTGTCGTTTCATTTAATATATCTTGATTAGGAATATAAGAAATTAATCCAATTAATAATCCTGCAACAATCATACCAATTACTGATGGTAGGTTTAATTTCTTACATATTTTCATAAATATTTTTGAAAATATAAGAATTAACGCTAATGGTAACAAAATAATATAATATTCACTAGAAATACCTTCTAAAAACATATTAAACATCTCCTTACAAATTCACAACTTTGTATTATACCACTATATATTTATAATGGAAGAAAAATCGTTAGAAAAGCTCGCCAATTGACGAGCTTTATTGATTTTATTCGGTAACAACAATCTTAGCACTAGCTGATAAATCTAAATTCCCTAATTTATAGTTAACAGTTACCTCAATTTCTCCAGTTGGTCCATTAAATATCAAATAATGTTTAGAATCATCCATGTGTCCTACATTATTATCTTTTAAAGAGAATGTAGCAACATTTGCTGGAGCGTCTGTTGTTTCACCTAATTTTGGAGTAGTCGCTAAATAATCTAATAAATTAATATAGCGTAATCCTTTTTCATCTTCAACTATGTCACTTAGTGATATATTAATAGTATCACTTTCAAAACTTATACTAGAAGGGATATTATCTTCTAAAGGAAATGGTAAATCTCCTTCATATTCTTTACGCTCACCTTTAGTAATACTTTCATAAATACAAGAATATCCATCTTGGCCAAATCCATAAGGTCCGCTTCTTCTCATCCTAGTTGCGCTTGTAGCATCCATTTGGTGATAATAGCCATATCCATAAAAGAAATCATAGACATAACCTTCTTTATCGATTTTTACTTGTATACCCACAGCCATGACTGTGCCTAAGTTCTCATTTCCATCTAAAGGATTACAATAGAAATAAGTAGCATCAAGACCACCAGAACTATCTTTTTCACATTCAAAAAGGAAATTATCAATGCCTCCAAATTTTGAAACTAAACTATTAATTGCAAAATAGGCTCTTGTAGCTGGACCAATTTCTAACAAGTATTTAGCGGATGTTTCATCATATTTAGTCATACTTATCGAATTATTAAATGTACCACTATATTTTTTAATAGATGTCAAATAAGTTGTAGAGGCATCATAAGTATTTTGTGTTGTATATGTTTCTATATATCTTGTTCCATTTTTTAATTCTTTCGTTACTTTTCCAGTTTGAATAGTAATATTATTAGAATATTGTTTAATCGAATAATCTTGTCTTGTTGTTGATTTATCAACTGCATCTGATAAATATGTATAAACCGATACTTCATTGATATCTAATTCGTCAATTAATGTGGCTTGAATTAATTTCTTATTAAAATCAGCCTCTGATACTGAATTTGCATTACTTGTTGAATTAGATGTATTTGACGTTCCTTGTGATGTGGAAGTAGATGGCTTATTAGAAGCACTATTACTTCCAAAATTCCAAGAAACTGGTGTTAAAGAAACACTAGAGACGGAAGTAGAATTACTTGCGCTACCACTAGTATCACAAGCTATTAGCAATAATGGGAGAATTGCTAAATATAATACTTTTTTATTCATTGTCATCTGGGTAAGAGAATCCAGCGCTTTCAAACACTACTTTGCGTTCGTAACCTACTTTGAAGTCACTCTTTTGTCCCATTACTTCTTGTACGTTTTCGTTAGTTAATGTTGCAAATTCTGCTGATCTCATACTTGCGCTATCTGTTCTCATTGTAAATCTAATATAACTTATTGTATTGTCCCCTTTTAGATATACTTCTAATCCAAGGACATTGTCATGATATATACTAAACTGCTTTTGTAAGTAATCATTAGATACATTAGCGTTTCCATTATCTTCAAAAGGAAGAATATCAATTAACTTACTCAAATCTCCAACATATGTTGCTTTACGTAAATTTTCATCATATGCAAATTCCGAAATTGTTAAAGCACTAAGTTTCTTAGCGTTTAATTGAATATCTGAACTTAGGCACATTCCTAAAATGGAATCACCATGGAACATAGAATCAAATTTAAATAATTGGTAGAATGCTTCTTGCAATGCTGCTTTTAATGGTCCTTTTTTAGAATCGTCACCGGCATCTCCTTGACTCTTATCAACAACTTCTATTTCAATTGTACCTTCAACTCCACTTTCAGGATTTAAAACAGAAATTACTGCTTTGCCTTTACTAATTCCTGTAACACGACCATCTTCATCAACACGTGCTACATTTTCGTTTTTACTAGAAAGCACTACTGTTTTGTTTAATGCTGTTGTTGGTAAAACTTCCCATGTGATAGCAATAGTTTCACCGACTGTAATTATTGTTTTTGGTGATGCAACATTAATTTGTTGAACAAATGCACTATCTAAATCAACTGGTAATTCACCTGTGAAATCAGTAAGTGTACCTTTTTCAACGACAAATAATTGTTTGCTATAATACGTTGGTTGAATTTGACTCTTATCTTCAGCAGCATTATAAATATCTAAACTATAAAGACTTTGTGTTGAATCAAATGTTTGTAAAAATCCATTTCTAGCACTATCAAATTGGAATACAAATGTCGATAATCTTAATTGATTTGTATCTGTACTTTCGTAAGATGTTTGGAAATATAATGTAACATTGTTTGTTACTTTATCTGTTGCTGAACCATATAAACATTGTCCGCCTGCTTCAACAAGAGCATTAAAGAATTGGATATATGCATCTAATCCTGCTCCACATGATACTTCAGCACGCGCAGTAGCGTAGTTGTATTCTAATTCCACTGGATCAGTTGAGTTTAAAAGACTTTTCTTTTCTGTTTGGTCAACAAATATGCCATTCTTATATTTACGCATATAAATATAATTATTTGATTTTATTGTATAGACTTCATCAAATGTGTCTTTTAAAACATTATCTTGATTATCATAGAAAAAGTGTTCAATTGTTCCTGTGCCAATTGTTAAATCATCTTTATATGATGTTGATTCTAAACGGCTACTTTGTTGATATCTTCTTCCAGAATCATAGCCAATAGCAACTGTTGTTACAATACTCTTTTTAGCATTATCGATATCTTTATCTTTTGCTCCATTTATTAATAATTGAGCAGTATTTAAATCGACTGTTCCATCATTTTTAATATCCACTGATGTATTAGGGATACTTGTTCCCCCACTTGTAGATGATGAATTCGAATTTGATGAATTTTCAATTTTACCACATGAAGCCACTAACACACCGATAGTTAGAGCTGATGTTAACATTAATATTTTTTTATTCATATAACCTCTTACTCCCTAATTTATTGTTTAATTACTTTGCCTTCTATAGTTGATACAGAACTTAATGATCCTGAGCCAATTCTAAAGTGATAATACATTTCATAGCCTTCAGGAGCAATTGCAAAGTGAATTTCAATTGTCGACCCATTAGCAGATTCATCAGTTAAAGTGTAATTGGTAATTTTAACAACTAAGTAATCATCTACATTTGTATGTCCATATGAAGAGAAATTGTCTTCTATGCTAGAATCTTTATCAGTTGAAACTTCCCAATTACCATTTCCGGTTATTTTGTTATACTTTCTTACATTGTCAACAGCGGTGAATGTTCCGTCATCATTAAAACTAAAAGTAAATTCGATAGAAGTTCCAAAATAGCTCATTTTAACCCAAGTTCCCTTAACGGCTTCACGTAAAGCATCTTGTGACAATGCTCCTTGAGAAATAAAGACATCTTTACTAGCAGAAACACTATTATCACTATTGGACGTAGCAGTAATAGTTACAAATCCAGCTTTATCTCCTTTTCCTTTTAAGAAGAATTTACCATCTTTATTTACTATTTCTGCCATATCAGCATTATTAACTGACCATGTAACATTTTTATTAGAAGTATCTGGTCTTATATTTTTAACATTTAATTCAATTTCTTCACCTACTAATACTTTATCTAAACAATCAACTTCAAATGAAACTGGGGCTAAATTTTCAACAACTTCAACTTCATATGAAGATAAACATCCTGCAACAGAAGAAACTGTAATAGTTGTTTTACCTACTGCAATTGCTTTAATACTAGAAATTTTTCCACTGCTATTTTTTGTTACTTTGAAGATGTTTTCATCTCCGACAGATTTAATTGTTAAAGTGTTTTTTTCAATGCTTGTCGCAGGCAACACATTTGACATGTCTAAATAATACGATGAAATTTCAGCATTTAATGCAATTTTATTATTATCTTTGTTAAATTTACGATCTGACTTTGTACTAACACCATCGCTATATTTTCCTGAAAAATCAAAACTAGAAATAAAGTATTTATTAATATCAACTGTATCTGGTGCGCTAGCTTTATCACTTGACAATTGATCACAAATATACGTTGTTTCATATTTATTAAGTGATTTTGCGTCTTCTTTTAATACGCCATTTTCGAATTGAGTTGCACGAACATATTCCTTTTCAACGATTGAAGCTGATTTAATAAAATATTGATTTAATACAATGTTTATTTCAATAGTACAATACTTTGTACTTTCATAACCTGATGGCGCATAATGTGCATTTATTAATATATTATGAACATTACTATCACTTGTACAAGTCACACTATCAACATTTTCTAATTTATAGTCATTAAATAATTCTAATAGTGTTGAAACTAAATTATTAGCAAACACTTGTGCTTGGGCATTTTCTAAAGTAACTTGAGCATCTTCATCAATTACTTCATCAACAATATCATATTTAACAGCAGAAGAATAATAACTTAATGCTTTTGGATAATAAAGTACAGAAAGCAATTGATTATTTTCTATTTTTAACGCCTTCTCATATTCACCAGTAGAATTTTTACCTGTAGCAAACATAATATTATCAGCATACATATTAGCGGTTTCGTTATATTCAGTCTCTGATTTTACTGCATAATTATTATTAGCATTATAAGCAGTTGTTTTTACTTTACTTGTCATCGACGCAGTGTTAACTTGCGCTTTAGCGGATTTAGCAAGAAGAGATTTCACATCATCTATGTTTTGCGGTTCCACAAATGCTTCTTTAAATTCTGCAAATAAAGTAACATCGCTTTTTACTACAAATGTATATGGATTATCTTTACTTACTTCTTTTCCACTTGCGTCTACCCAGGCAATAAATTCTTTTCCTTTTGTTACACTAGCTTGAATAGTCACACTAGCGCCATATTCATATTCACCTGAGCCAGTTCCATCAGTAATTGTCACTTGAAATTTTAATGTTTCATAAGTTGCAGTGAGTTTTACGCTCTTTGATACCGTAAATGTGTAACTCTTATCAGTTGAAACAGTGTTACCATTTTCATCTACCCATTTAACAAATTTTTTTCCTTCTTCTGGTTCATTTGCCACAACTGTGACACTACTACCAGAAGTAATGTCATTGCCTCCGCCAGTACCACCAACTACTTCTACATTAAACTTCTCTACAGTAGATGTGGAAACTGAATCTGAAGTAGATGGTTTAGATGTAGAACCAGATGTACTAGTTGGTTCATTACAAGCAACTAAAGCCATACTAGCCAAAATAGTCAAAAACAATTTTCCTTTTTTCATATTTTTCTCCTTTAAAAATTGAACAATTTTAGATTAAAAATACTTTATAATTTTCAAAAAAAAGATTCTTTTAATCTATAGATTAATTGCAAATATAATACATTTATATTTTCAAAAAAACAATAGTAGAAGTTTAAAAATATATGAAAATGCTTTCACATTAATACTAAAAAAAGCAATATTTCAAAATTTTATGCAAAAAATGAGAAAATTATAGTTTATTTTTGATATTAAATTAACTATAATTATCAATGCATGGGGCCATAGCTCAGTTGGGAGAGCGCTTCGTTCGCAACGAAGAGGTCGCGAGTTCGATCCTCGTTGGCTCCACCAATTTAATTAAAATATCCACCAAATTTTCACTTAAATAAAGTGATTTAGTGGATTTTTTGTTTTTATTTAATAATAAAAAGAGAACTAGAATTTATCCAGTTCTCCAAAAATTAAATCTTTTAAATTTTATTTTTATAAAGTAGGTGCAAATGGTAAGTCATCTATGCCACATTCTGTAATTGTAAAGGATTTATTACTTGACCATTGCCATTGTCCATTTGTCTCTTTAATACATGATTGTAATGTTACTCTAACACCATCTGCTAAATCTCCAGATAATGTATATGTACACTTCATTTCTTGAGTTTGTGGTCCTTGATATGTAAATGTCCAGATGACATCGACTGTTTCATTTGCTAAGTCGAAGATAAAGTATGTATTTCCATTTTGAGAATATGGATTAGCTTTTGATGTACTTGTAAAGTATCTCTTATCTGGTATTACTAAGTTTCCATCTTTTTCAACCATTGAAATTTTAGCAGGTAATGCTTTAAATAAGTCATCATCACCGCTAATTTTTTCACCAATTACAATTGCTTTAAGTTTAGATGATCCTGTTAGTTCAATTTTAACATCAACTGTCTTATCGCCTGAGACTACTTTCATTGTATCTAAAGATTTAACAATGTATTTGGTTTCGACTTCGCCAATCTTACCAGTGATTGTATTTGATGCTTCTGAATCATCAAGTGTAATGTCATAAGATTGAACTGTCTTATTAGGCATAATTACATTAACTTTTTTATTTACTAAATCTAATTCGCTCTTTAATAAACTTGTATCTAAAATTTCTTCTTTTGTTTCAGTAATACGCTTTACTAATATTCCAGAAGTATCTAGTCCATCAACGAAGCGATATGTTTTCTTGACTGCTTCATTTGATGCATCGAGTACATAAGTACCTTGATCAACACCAATTGTAACTTTAGTATCCCAAGTAAATGTATCCCAGTTTGCTCTAACTATTTGCTTTCCTGGATATTTTTTAGTATTTGGAATTGACCATTTAATTGTTTGATCTGGATCAAATACAGCACCAACACGTAAATCATTTCTTACTTGCATTGCTGTCCATTTTGTTGTATCAATTTCATCGCCATATTCATAAGTTAAGTCATCCGTTCCGGTATCTATATACATACCAATTGCAGGTGTATATAAGAATCCATTAACTTTTAACGAACGAGTTCCCCATGAGAAATCAAGTTTAATATCTGCTGTCCAATCATAGAATTTAGAATTTGATTTTACGCACATCATATTTGCATTTGTTCCACGATTATCAATCATAACTAAACAATCTGAACCATCTTCTTCGATGTTGTACCAATATCCAAATATGTTTTTGTTATCTTGAACACCATTATATAATCCATCATCCCAAAGCGATAGATAGCCATAAGTTTTAGAATAGTTTCCTTGATATCCCTCAGCATAGAAGCCTTCAAATTGATAAACAATAAATCGATCGTTATCACTACGTTCACTTCTATTAGTGCCTACAGCTTTTTCAATTTCGCCCGTGGTTTTCTTTGCCCAAGGATTATTAGCTTTGCTAAATTTAATAGAAGCAGGATCATAAGGATAATCAGTAACCACATCACCAAATTCTTTTTCTACATCTATTTTAAATCCTAATGCATTGTTATCATATGAATTATTTTTAGCTTTACACGATGCGATTGTTGCACCACTTGCAGAAGTAGCAATAATAATAGCCAACGCACCAATACTATAACGAATAATATTTGGTTTATTGAATTTAATTGGTTCTTCTTTTTCGGTTACATCTTTGAAAGATGCGACAATTGCAATAGTTATTATTGCTATTTGCATCACTGTGTACACACAGTTAAGCGGGAAATTACCACCTTGGAATTCAACATGGTTAATTTGGTCAGCAATGAGATTTGGAAATAAATATATTTGTTTCATAAATGAGAAACACATAGCAAGTAATGCTCCTAAATGAATCCATTTATGCTCTGGCATTGCTAATGCCACTACTTCAATCACAAAACATAATAATGCACAAATTCCTATTACTTCTGGAGTATGCGGTACAGCGTTATTAGCCATAGAAGTCTTATAAGTGGCTAAGAACAATATACCAAATATAAGTGCAAGTATAGCATCTAACATCATGAGATAGAATCCAACTTTTTTGCCTTTAAAAATTTTCTTAAGCATTTCCATTTTATTCACCCCTATTTCACCAATTCTTTTGGTTTTTTAACAAATTCATAGACAATGAATAATGATATAGCCGCTAAAGTAAATGCGCCAAATACACCATCAATGGTATAGATAACTGGTTTCCACCATTTAAATGTTTCTTCTAATTCTTTGCCACTATCAGCTACATCACCCATCCACGATCTAGATAAAGCATACATAATATTTTTATTTGCTTTTTGACATAGTTCTAATAAATATCCATCATCGGTAGATGTAATAGCGTTTTTAATTTGTTGACCTCTATTTCCATCAAGACAGAATACTTCAGTTCCACCAACAATCATATCACGAGTTGAAGTATATGATCCTTCTCCTTGTAATGCATCATCAATAATTAAACCTTTATATTTCCATTCAGTTCTAAGTATTTGATTTGATAAAGTTTGATGGCATGCAGCATAAGTTAAACCAATTCTATTATATGAAGTCATAATACCAAGGCCTTCGCCTTTTGTTAAGGCACCTTCAAATGGTTTTAAATAAATTTCACGAATAGCTTGCTCATTAGAGAATGTTGCAACACCTTGACGATTAGTTTCTTGGTTGTTTAAGAAACAGTGTTTAATATTCATAATTAAACCTTTTTTTCTAGCTTCTTTTACGATATTACTTGCAACATAATAGTTCATAATACCATCTTCTGACATATATTCTGAAGCACGTGATCCATAAGGTGTTCTATTGATGTTTGCTCCTGGAGCATTAACAGCAGCAACACCACAGTGTAATGCTTCTTCACCATAGAAATAACCAAATTTCTTTTGCATTTCATGATCCCATGTTGCAGTATAGATTGGCCCAGTAGCAAATCCGGTTGCCCATCTTCCATCGCCATAAGCAAATGGAGACAATAAGCCTTCTGGTCCTTCATTAATAGAGTTAGATGGTTTTGATACTGAAGTTACCGCTAAAATACCACGGTTATCAGACATTGAAATTACTAAATCATCTAATGTCATTTGTTTAATGAATAAATCCCATTTAGGATCATCATATTCTAGTTTAGCCATATCAGAAAATTTGAGTCGATATGGATTTCCTTCTTCATCTTTTAATTGAACTCCATACTTTGTACCAGCACCCGCACTATATGATTCTGCATCATCGGCTTTTGTGTACACTCTCATATCGAGTCCTTTTTTCATTCTATCATTAAGTTTCAATCCTTCTAATTTTTTAGGGAAAGTTGCTTGCCAATCTTTTCTTGTTAAATATGTAATCTTTTGGTCATCGTTTGCCCAGTAGTTAACATCAGCATCATCAAATTGATTAGTAACTTCAACTGAGTCATCATAATGTGAATACTTATATGCATCCATAGCGCCAGAAATAGCTACTTTTTGTACGCAATTTGTATTTGCTTGATAATTTGTACCATTGTGGTCAGTTAATGCCGCAGATGAGTTTTTAACGCCTATAACATTATTAAGTGCTTCGTGAGCGCCATTACCAAGTGCAAAGTAATAATCACCATCTTCTAAAATATATTGTTTTTTATTAATTCGATCATATGAAGCTAAGAAATAACGATCAAATTCAATATCTACTGTTTTTGACTCATTTGGTTCAAGAAGTACTTTATCATAAGCACATAATTGAATTGATGATTTTTCTACTAAATGTTCTTTATCGTATTCTGTATATGGACTTTGACAGTACACTTGAATTGATGATCTACCTTCAACTGTGCCAGTGTTCTTAACAGTTACATTAGCTACAAAAGTATCTTCATCAGCTTTATAAGTAACGCTATTAAGTTTTTGTTCAAAAGTTGTGTATGATAAACCAAAACCGAATGGATATGCTACTTCGCGGTCATAAGTCCAATTAGTTTCACCATCATAAGTTCCTGCATCACCATTTGCATTTCCTTGATTTAAAACACAATCTTCATATCTTGTTTCATAATATTTATATCCGACATAAATTCCTTCAGCATAAGACACGTATTTATTTGATCTATCTACGCCTGCACTACCATCAAAATTAATATCGCCAAAATTTTGATAAGCAGCAGAATTTGATGCATGAGCAGAGAAAGTATCAGGTGTATGTCCACTTGGATTAGCTTCCCCTGTTAAAATATGAACTACACCATCTAAAGAATAATATCCTGGAACTCCAAACCATAATATAGCATCTACGCCGTATTCTTCTTTATTTGCCCAATCTAAACTCATTGGCATCGCGCCATTTAATAAGACAATAGTTTTCTTAAACTTACCTGATTCTTTAATCATTTTTAATAAGTTAGCTTCATTTTCTTGTAGATCAAGAATTCCGGCTTTTGGATCACTATTTTCTGTTCCAACACGTACAAATGTTACAATTGCAGCATCGCCAAAAGTATCAAATGATGCTTTAACACCTGGAGTATATGCACTTACAGCAACTTCAGGAATGTTAGTCTCTGATGGTTCTCCTCCACCAGTATACATATTCCAAATAGTCTTATTATAATTAAAGCCATTATTTTCAAATGCATCGTTTAAATGAACAACTAATTTTTCGTTTGGAGCAGCACCTCCGGCACCAGATCGCAAGCACAAATGAGCGCTATTACGTCCAAATAACGTGACGTTTCTTTCTTCTTTTGCTAATGGCAAGCATCCGTTATCATTTTTCAATAAAACAGCACCTTGCTCTTCTTGTTCAACACAGTACTTATAAGAATCCTGAATCATTCTTTTCCAGCCTGCATCGGACAAACTTCCATCTTCTTCAGCATAGTCAGAACGTTTAGAACTAATTTGACGAACATTCAAACCTAGTACATCATTAATTAGTCCTTCGTTATCCATAGCAACATTAGTTAACGAAATAAATGCTGTCGTTAGCAAAATGCCAACTGAGGATAACCCTAACCAAAGTTTGTTTTTTTTCATAAATTTCCTTTCCGCGCTTTTTGCGCATATTTATGATTATCAAGAAAGTAAAAGACCTTTTTTGATAATTATTACACTATAATAATGCTTTAAGATAGCGCTTACAAAAATGACAATCTTGCTATTTTCGTTATACTTTTATAAACTATTCCATAATTTTAAAAATATAGGTTTTTAACGCTATAACTTATAAATATATGCAAAACGTCGATGAAAAATACATAAAGACAATCTTGTTATTTTTGTTATTTGCCTTTTTATCCTAAAATAAATTTAAAAAATGACAATTTTCCTTTGCCTTCATACTTAAAAATTAAAGGATGAACACCATCTGTTATGTCTAATTTAGATTCATATAAAACATCTTTGCCTTTATGAATAGTAAAAGATGCTACTTCATTTTTGTTTTCATCATAAACTTTCATTGTTCCATTATTTGTTGAAGAAACCAAAATCTTAATATTTTTTGAATTATCAAATTTAAAATATTTAAAAGTTATTGTTGTTCCATCTTTAATGTTAGTAATATACTGATCTCCATCAATTTCGCGATCTTTTCCACTTTGCGTAAAATAAGGTCTTCCAAATCCTTTAAATAGTCGATAGAATGTTCCACCATTTTTACATTTTAAATTGCAGGCAATACGAGCTTCATATTCTCCTTTGCCTAATAATGGTCCATTATTTAATCCACAAGATGTTATCTCAACTTGTGGAATTGTGCCGTCTTCTAGGATCCTAATTTTTTCAGCGCAAGCTTGTCTAGAAAAGCAATGGCGATTTGTCTGTCGATGATAGAAAATATAATGATTATCATTAATTGATAATATAGATCCATGTGTATTACCAGTCATATTATTGGCATTTCTAACTTCTTTGATATCTCCTAATCCAACATCTCCAATTGAGACAATAGTGCCTCCATATTCAAAATCTCGATCAGGGTAATTGGAAATCGCATAACATAATTCATGGCCTAAAATAGATGAATAAATAAAATAATATTTACCGTTTATTTTACGCATTGATGATGCTTCAAAAAATTCGTGTCCTTTATACTTAGTATTCTTAGAATTATAAACACTTTTTACTCCAATTTCGTGTGGGTTTTCTTTGATAGTACACATGTCTGTCTCTAATTTAATGCATAAAGGTCCCACTTTTGATACATTTTTTCCACCAGTAACAAACACTCCTAATAAATCTGGGCAAAAGCCTGAATATAAGTAAACATCATTTCCTTCTACAAATATTCCTGGATCGAATTGAAAAACATCGTTCTTACCTTTTCCTAAGATTGTTCCATTTTTATATTTTACATGACTATAAAACTCAAATGGCCCTGCTGGAGAATTAGATACAGCAACACCAATTACGTTTGTGCCAATGGCGCTATAATATAGATAATACCTTCCATCTATGCCCTGAATGCAATCTGGAGCGTATAAAGCTCTTTTTCTTTTATTTAGTGGATCTTGTTCTTTTTTAAAAATTACACCTTCGTATCTCCAAGAAGTTAAATCATCAATTGGAGCGGAATATGTAACATAATCACCTAAGCAAAAATTTTTCCCATTAAATAAATCATGTGATCCATAAATATAAACTCTTCCGTTAAAAATTCTTGGCTCAGCATCAGGTATATATTCATGTGATGGTAAAAATGGATTAACAATTTGTTTCATGATTTTTGCTCCTTAATTTCTAATATTTTTTAAAGCTGGATAAAGTTTTTTAAATAATTCATACTTTTTTTGATAGTACTCTATTCTATTTTGACTTGGTTGAATTATTTCTTCAACTTTTATAATACTTTTTGTTGCTTCTTCAACGTTTTTATATATCCCATCACCAACCATGGCAAGAATTGCCGCTCCATAAGAAGGCCCTTGATTAGTTTTTAAAACGTGGATGGGAATATTTAAGACATCCGCTACTATCTGTTTCCAAATTCTTGACTTAGCGCCGCCTCCGCAAATAGAAGAATAAGTTGGAAATATTCCATTTGTTTTAGCAATTTCTAGGCAATCCTTTAATGCAAAAGCCACTCCTTCAAGTATCGCTTTTGACATTTCTCCTCTTGTAGTAGTTGCGCTTAAATTAATAAAAGCACCTCGAGCATTAACATCATTATGTGGTGATCTTTCTCCTGTTAAATAAGGTAAGAAAATAACATTAGAATCCGCTAAATTTGCTTCGTCTTTTTGGTAATCATTGCTTCCTAAAATGTCTTCTAACCACCATTTGCGACAAGATGCAGCTGATAAAATGCAGCCCATTAAATGGTATTTTCCTGAAGCATCGCAGAAACTATGTAAGCTATTTTTTTCATCAACACTGAAATGATTGCTTGATAAAAATATTGTTCCACTTGTTCCTAAAGAAATATTACAAGCACCATTACCAATTGTTCCAGTTCCAATTGCTGCAGCGGCATTATCTCCGGCGCCAGCAATAATTTTGACACTAGATTTTAGTCCTAATCTTTGAGCTATTTCTTCTTTTAAGTTTCCTACAACTTCGTAAGATTCATATAATTTTGGTAACTCTTTCTCATGTATATGGCATATCTCTAACATTTCTTTCGAATATTTTCGATTTTTTACATCTAATAATAACATACCTGATGCATCAGACATATCACTAGCAAAAACGCCACTTAATTTATAAATCAAATAATCTTTTGGTAACATTATTTTACTAATTCTATCAAAGTTATTTTTTTCATTGGCGTATACCCACAATATTTTAGGCGCGGTAAATCCCGCAAAAGCAATATTGCCAGTATAACTAGATATCTTACTTTGGCCAATTGTTTTATTTAAATAATTGGTTTCTTCGCTGGATCTTCCATCATTCCATAATATTGCTGGACGAATTACTTGATCGTTTTTATCTAGTAACACTAAACCATGCATTTGTCCTCCAAACGAGATAGCCTTAACATCATCTTTATTTTGATTAGATAATAATTCTTCAATAGCGAGTAACGTTTTATCAAACCATTCTTGAGGATTTTGCTCCACATAGTTTTCTTTATCATAAATAATCGGGTAAGTTTTGTTACTTTCTTTTAGTATGTTTCCAAATTCATCTACTAAAAGAGCTTTTACTCCGCTTGTTCCCAAATCTAAACCAATATATGTTTTCATTTTTATTTTCCGAACATTATTTGATTTACAATTGCTTCTAAGTATTCTTGTTTACCAGATCCTGGATTGGTGCATACTTTTTTATCTTTAGCATAATTAGCTAAATCTTCTAATGTCACAGCATTATCACGAATCCTTACACCAATTCCTTCTTCAAATGAAGAATATTTTTGTTTTATAAATTCTTCGATTCTTCCATCTTCAATAATTTTGCTTGCATTAATTAAACCTAAAGCAAAAGTATCCATTCCTAAAATATATGCCTCGAACATATCTTCAATAGTATTTGATGGACGACGTGTTTTGGCATCAAAATTAAATCCGCCAGTTAATCCTTTGCTTTTTATAACTTCTAGCATTGCAAATGTGGCACTATAAACATCAAATGGGAATTCATCTGTATCCCATCCTAGTATTGGATCTCCTTGATTAGCGTCGATTGAGCCTAACATATCATTAATTGAAGCAATTCTTAAGTCATGTTCGAAAGTATGTCCCGCTAAAGTAGCGTGATTTGCTTCAATGTTTAATTTAAAATCTTTATCAAGACCATATTGTTTTATAAATCCAATTGCTGTCGCAGCGTCAAAATCATATTGATGTTTCATTGGCTCTTTTGGTTTAGGTTCAATATAGAAATCACCTTTAAAGCCAATTTTTCGGCCATAATCCACCGCCAAATGCATTAAATGTGCAATGTTTTCTTGCTCGAATTTGACATCAGTATTAAGTAGGGTTTCATATCCTTCTCTTCCGCCCCAAAATACGTATCCACGTCCTCCTAATTTAACAGTTATGTCTAATGCTTTTTTAATTTGTGCAGCGGCAAAACAATAGACTTCTGCACTATTAGATGACCCAGCGCCGTTCATAAAGCGTGGATTAGAGAACATATTTGCGGTTCCCCACAAACACTTAATACCTGTTTCTTTCATTTTTAAAAGAATATAGTCACTTATTTCATCTAATCGCGCATTTGTAACATTAATGTCCTCATCTTCTGGAACTAAATCAACATCATGAAAACAAAAATAATTAATGCCAAGTTTTTGCATAAATTCAAATCCAGCATCAACTTTTGCTTTAGCATGCTCCATTGTCCCTTTTTCACTAGCACCAAAAGTTTTATTAATGGTGTCACGACCAAACATATCAGTTCCAGCTGCTCCAAGATTATGCCACCAAGCCATAGCAAATGGTAGCCATTCTTCCATTGTTTTTCCTAATACCATCTTTTTAGCATCATAAAATTTGAACGCTAAAGGATTTTTAGAATTAGGACCTTCATACTTCACTTTTTTAATTGTTGGGAATTTTTCCATATTATTTAACCTTCCTTTATATCATCATTTTATGTTGTCTTACCTTGCGTAACAACTGCAAAAGTTTTATAATAATAGACAAAAGTTAAGATTGGAGGAATTTGTTATGATTACATACGAGAATCATCGCTCATCATCTATTAATTACTTATACCGTCAATACGATACAGATTTTGAATTTGGGTTGCACTTTCACGATTCTTTTGAATTTGTGTATGTCTTTGAAGGTGAAATGACCATAAACATTGAAAAAGAAAAATACATAGTTAAAAGTGGTGAAGGTTTATTAATACTTCCAAACCAAATCCATTCTTTTAATACGCTAAAGCATTCCAAAACATTCATATTAATCTTTGCTTCTTCTTATGTTGCAAAATATTACAAGCAGTCTTTAACATATTGTTCCAAAAAGCCTTATTTTTCTTTAAAAGATGAAAATGGACTAGTTGAGCGCTTACAACAAACAGATAATATATTTTTATTAAAAAGTTTGCTCTATTATTTAGTTTATTTATATACGCAAAGCGAATCTATACCTCGTGATGTTAAGTACAATATTCTTATGCAACATGTCTTAACATATATAGAAGAAAACTATCAGCATGAGATAACATTAAAAATGTTAGCTAAAAAGTTAGGATATGATTATCACTATTTATCTTCGATTATTAATACAGGTCTAAATTCTAATTTTCTGTCTTTTTTAAATGAATATAGAATAAATAAAGTATGTGAACTAATGATGGATGATTTCGCTACCCCAATAAGTGATTTAGCTTATAGTTGCGGATATAATTCATTAAGAACATTTAATAGAAATTTTATTGAAATAAAAAAGATGACGCCTAGAGAATATAGACAAAAATTAATTCACGAATAGTTTTTATTTTAAACTATTTTTAAAGTCTTTAACTGCCTTTAAAGAATCAAAATCTTTAAATATGTGTTCTAATTTCCCAGCACTCTCAAGAACATTTTCACTACAATTTAAATATTTCATACGGTATTCTTTGGGAGTACAGCCATATTTTTTTATAAAAACTTTGTTCATATATTTAGGATCAGAAAATCCAGATTCATAACATATTTCCATTAATGTTTTTTCTTTGTTTGACATTAGTCTTATACATTGTTCCATCCTTTTAACACTTATAAATTCTTGAAATGTCATGCCAAACGTAGCTGTAAACAAATGTGAAAAATGCGTTACAGAAATATTTTCTCTTGCTGTAATATCTTCTAGACGTATTTGTGTATCAAAATTTTCATCAATATAAGAAATAATTCTTTCTAAGCGATTATTCTTTTTCTTTATTTTTTGTTTTTGACTCTCGCTTATTATCTCATGTTCAAGATTGCGATACAAAATGGCTAAAGTTTTTGCCACTTCTGATATAACATCTAGTTGATAAAAATCTCGACCTGAAAAATAATCAATCGCGGCATCAGTTAATAAGCGTAACACTAAACCATAATCTTGACTAGACAAGACATTTTTTAAATTATTTGATTTAAATACTGATGTTTGAATTTGTGGAAAATATTCACGAGCAAAATGATTGGAAATTTGAATTAACAAAAATGTTGGATTATCTACATTATCCTTAAAAGGAGTAATGCAAGATAAAGAATGTACATCCCCAGAATTAATAAAAATGATGTCGCCTTGTTTTACATTGTATGAAGTTGAATTTATTTTCACTACTCCAACACTATTAAGCACAACAAAAATCTCAAAATCATTATGCATATGATTCTCGACCAATTCTATTTCATTAACAAACATTTTAATGTGTTTAATCTTTGGATATTTAACGATTTCAATTTCACTTTTTTTCATACTTTTAGTTAAACAAAAAAATTAGTTCATTGCAAATTTTATATTTTGGCAATTTTATCAAAAAATGAATAAATCCAATTCGTTTTTGCTATATTTTTATAAAATTCATATGTAAATTATTGCTTTTTTAAACCATTAAATTTGGCTACAAAATATTAATAATTGTCCATTATTATATTTTTTCAAACATTATTTGATTAATAGTTTTTATGGCACATAATAGTGTTAAAAGTTTAAAACAATGAAAAATATTAATACAAAAAAAGCCAAAACTTAAAAACAAAGTAAACTATCATGAAGGTCAAGTGGTTTCTAAATACTTGTATAAAAGCGCTTCGTTATTATTACTCCTTTTGTTTTTGATAATAATGAAAAAATATCAAATAATAAATCTAGTAGTGATTCTTTATCACTTGCTTAAAGAGTGCTTATTACTATTAATGAAAATTTTTACAAATTATTAAAAAGCTATGTGCCTTTTTTAAGTCGTTTACAAGCCTAATTTTTGGCATTTTTTGTCATTGAAAATGGTTTCATTCTCTAGAAATTATTACATTATAAATGTAAAATATACACCGGCGTTATGATTATACTTTAAAAAGCGCAAAATAATCTTACGCTGTCTTAACAAATAAGACTTGCTCAATTAAAATTATGCGATTTTTGTTTATAAATTAATGCATTTTATAAACTTATCATTGCAAAAAACATCTTTTGAAAAATTTATGAGCATATTGCTTTGCGTTTAAAGAAGTTTTGTTTAGAATAAAATAGTCAAATAGGAGGTTATTAACTATGGAAGAACAAAAATTAGCATGGCGTGGATTTAAAGGACGCCTATGGCAAGAAGAAATAAATATTAGAGACTTCATTATGGAAAACTTCACTGAATACAAAGGTGATGAATCATTTCTTGAAGGACCTACAGATGCCACAAACACATTATGGGGAAAATTATCCGCTCTCCAAAAAGAAGAAAGAAGAAAAGGTGGAGTACTTGATATGGATACTGAAATCGTATCTACTATCACAAGCCACAAGCCAGGATACATTGATGAATCAACTAAAGATTTAGAAAAAGTTGTTGGTTTACAAACAGACAAGCCATTAAAGAGAGCGTTTATGCCATTTGGTGGTATTAAGATGGCTGAAGAAGCTTGTAAGACTTATGGTTATACACCAAGCGAAGAATTACACAAAATCTTTACTGTTTATCACAAAACACATAATGATGGCGTATTTGATGTTTACACACCAGAAATGAAAAAATGTCGTCATAATAAAATTATCACAGGTTTACCTGATACTTATGGCCGCGGCCGTATCGTTGGTGACTATCGTAGAATTGCTCTTTATGGTATTGATGCTTTAATCGCTTGGAAACAAGAAGATTTAGCTAACTGCGGCGATGAAACTATGACTGATGATGTCATTAGAGCTAGAGAAGAAATCTCTATGCAAATCAAAGCTTTAAAAGAAATGAAAGTAATGGCAGCCAGTTACGGATTTGATATTTCTAATCCTGCTACTAACGCTAAAGAAGCTGTTCAATGGTTATACTTTGGCTATTTAGCCGCTATTAAAACACAAAATGGTGCTGCAATGTCAGTTGGTAGAATTTCTACATTCCTTGATGTTTACATTCAAAGAGATTTAGATGAAGGTACATTAACCGAAAAAGAAGCACAAGAATTAATCGACCATTTAGTAATGAAATTCAGAATGGTTAAGTTTGCAAGAATTCCTTCTTACAATGCATTATTCTCAGGTGACCCAGTATGGGCTACTCTTGAAGTTGCTGGTATGGCAAATGATGGCCGCTCATTAGTAACAAAGAACGATTTCCGTTTCTTACATACTCTTGAAAATATGGGACCTGCACCAGAACCAAACTTAACAGTTTTATGGTCAACACGATTACCAGATGGATTTAAAAAATATGCTTCTCTTATTTCTGTAACTACTTCTTCTATTCAATATGAAAACGATGATGTAATGCGTCCAATCTGGAGTGATGATTACTCTATCTGCTGCTGCGTATCCGCTACACAAACAGGTAAAGAAATGCAATTCTTTGGTGCAAGAGCTAACTTAGCAAAATGCTTACTTTACGCAATAAATGGTGGCGTTGATGAATTAACACACATCCAAGTTGGTCCTGAATATAAGCCAATTACAAGCGAATACTTAGATTATGATGAAGTATTAGCTAAATACGATCGCATGATGGATTGGTTAGCAGGAATTTATGTTAACACATTAAACGCTATCCAATATATGCATGATAAATACTATTATGAAGCTGCTGAAATGGCTTTAATTGATACTGATGTTCGTAGAACATTCGCTACTGGTATTGCGGGATTCTCACACGTTGTTGACTCATTATCTGCAATCAAATATGCAAAAGTAAAAGCAATTAGAGATGAAGAAGGTATTACTACTGATTTTGAAATCGAAGGTGACTTCCCAAAATATGGTAATGATGATGAACGCGCTGATGAAATAGCTGTTAAGTTATTACACAAATTCTTAACAAAGATTAAAAAACATCACACATATCGTAATTCTGAACCTACAACTTCTATCTTAACTATTACTTCTAATGTTGTATATGGTAAAGCCACTGGTACATTACCAGATGGAAGAAAGAAAGGCGAACCATTATCTCCAGGTGCCAACCCATCTTATGGTGCTGAACAATCTGGTTTATTAGCTTCATTAAACAGTGTTGCTAAATTGCCATATGAATGGGCATTAGATGGTATCTCTAATACTCAAACAATTAATACTTCTGCATTAGGACATGATGACACCGAAAGAAAGAATAATCTTTCTCAAGTACTTGATGGTTACTTTGCCCAAGGTGCACACCACTTAAATGTTAACGTCTTTGGAACTGAAAAATTAATTGATGCTATGGAACACCCAGAAAAAGAAGAATACGCAAACTTCACAATTCGTGTTTCTGGTTATGCTGTTAAATTCATCGATTTAACCAAAGAACAACAATTAGATGTTATCGCTAGAACTTGCCACAAAACATTATAATGGAACAAGTGCTAGGATATTATCAATCAATAGAAAGTTTTGCTTTAGTAGATGGACCGGGCGTACGCTCGGTCTTATTTCTACAAGGCTGTCCATTTAGATGTTTATATTGCCACAACCCTGATACTTGGACTTTTTCAAAAAGTAATCCTATTACTCCTGAAGAAGCTCTAAAAAAAATGATAAGATTTAAACCTTATTGGAAAGATCATGGCGGTATTACAATATCTGGTGGTGAACCACTTTCTCAAATCGACTTTTTAATTGAATTTGCAAAGTTATGCAAGCGTAATAACATTAGTGTTGCTATTGATACATCAGGTGGCCCTTTTTCTAAAAATGAAGCATTCTTAAATAAATTTGATGAACTTCTTAAATATGTAGATTTGTTCTTATTAGATTTAAAATGTATTGATGAAGATTTGCATATTAAAATTACTGGACATTCTAATAAAAATGTATTAGAAATGTTTAAATATTTAGATGAACGAAACATTCCAATTTGGATAAGACATGTCTTAGTTCCAACATTAACAGATAATGATGAGTTATTAAAAAGAACTTCCGACTTTATTAGTTCTCTTCATAATGTAAAACGTGTGGAAATATTACCTTATCATACACTCGGCGTATTTAAATATGAAAAATTAGGAATCAACTATCCTTTAAAAGGAGTCGATACACCTAATGATGAGTGTATTGAGAATGCTAAGAAAATATTAAAAGTAGATACTTATAACGGATACTTAAATTAGTTTAAGTATCTTTTTTTATTAACCATTAACCATTAGTCCTAATAACGACATTAATAAAATAGCAGGAACAATAATTACTCCATATTTCATAAAATCAAAAAAAGTAAATTTAATATCATATTTTTTAAGTAATGACATCCACATAATGCCCGCAAGAGCGCCAATTGGTGTCAAATATGCACCAATATTTGATCCTATTATTGTTGCGTATATTGCCGATAATTGATGATTATTAACATCAGTTAATATTGGAGCAAACAATACTGACATAGGAATATTATTAATTAAATTATCCGATATTGTTGAAATTAATAAATAGTTAAAAATTGTCATATTTTTTGAAGAGCTTATGCTATTTAACAATTCTGCAATATGCACTGTAACTTCATTATAGTCTAATGCCAAAACAATAATAAACATTGATAATACAAATGGTATTAGGTTATAAGGAAGCCTTTTATAAACGTGTTTTATTGTTGTGGCGGATTTATGAATAATAGCATCGCTAATTAAGAATATTGTTAAAGATAAAGCAGCACATAAACAAATGATCCACATTTCAAAATGAATATAGTTAGAAATTGCTAATAAAATAATAGTTACACCTAGATGAATTAAATTAATTATCATTAATGGTTCATTATCGATCTTAACTTCTTCTATATCTATTAAATCCATCGCTTGATGTAAATCTTTATTAAATATTAATAGTAATATTATTAATGATGAAAGTCCTGCTAAAAGAGTTGGCAAATACATTACTTTAAAGTAATCTAAAAACGATATATTAAAGTAACTTGATAAGTATATATTTGTTGGGTTTCCAATTGTAAATAGCATTGAATAAGTATTCGCGGTAATAAACTCCATAATCAAATAAGGAATAGCGTTTATTTTAGCGTGTTTGGCAAAATAAACAATAAACGGCGTGAATGTTAATATAATTATATCATTAGATGTAAATATGGTTAAAACCGCTACTAAGGCATATAAGATGAAAAATAAAACATATTGGTTATTATGACATTTATTTAATGCTTTAATGGCAATATATTTAAAAAATCCTAACTCATCAAGAGAGATAGAAATTAAGGCTATGGAAATAAATAGCAATAATATTTTAATTGGATTAACGCTACTAACGGATGTAAAAGCATCGAAAACATTCTTTACTGGTACGATATTAAATATAAGCAATATAATTGCACCAATTAAAGCTGGTATAAAGAATGTGCTTATATTAATGTTTTTTACCTTTATATTTGGCTTAAATAATATTAATAAAATAATAGATATTGATACTAAAACCGCTACAATTACCGAATAAATCATTTTTAAATCTCCAAACCACACAATTATAATACTAGTTAATAATTTTTTCTATATCTTTTTTAATGATTTTATGTAAAAAACTAGATAAAAATTATGCTAAAACTGAATCTTACTATCTAGAATCAATCAGTAAAACGTTGATAATTTCATTAATAAATATGAAACCTTATATTTATTTTGCTTTTGTTCTTTCATAAAAAGCATTATACTAGGTTCGAGGTGGATTAATATGAAATATTTAATTATATCTGATATTCATGGTTCTTATTATTATTTAAATAAAGCCTTAAAAGTATTCAAAAAAGAAAAATGTGATAAAATTCTTATTCTAGGTGATGTCTTATACCATGGTCCAAGAAATGATTTACCAAAGCAATATGCGCCTAAAAAAATTATTCCTTTATTAAATGAAATCAAAGATAAAATCATTTGTGTTCGTGGTAATTGTGATGCTGAAGTTGATCAAATGGTTTTAAAATTTCCAATAAGAAAAGGAAAAGAAATTGATGATAATATTACCGCTTATGTAACACACGGACATAAAATCAATCCGCAAAATCCATATAAAAAGAAAAAAGTCGATGTTGTCTTATTCGGTCATAGTCATATCCATGAAATAACAAATGTAGATGGTGTTACATATATTAATCCTGGGTCTATTTCTATTCCAAAAGGCGACAAAATCAACTCCTACGCTATATGGGAGAATAATACAATTACTATTTACAATTTGCTAACTAGTGATAAATTGATGGAATATACAAAATAGTGTAAATTGGCACTATTTTTCTTTTTGAATTAAAACTAATAATTTTGAAACATTATTTTTCATAGTTGTTATTTTTTAGTCGATTAAAACACATAATTTTAAACAAATTAAAAACTATGGAAGTACTTAAATAATTAAGTTTCCACAGTTTTTCAATTAAATAGTTTAATCTACATTAATTGGCATCTACTAATTCTATGCCGCATTCAGAAACAATTTGAATATCACGGAAATTATATGTTTGCCATCCTAATGCTTGCTGGTTTCAAACAATTTGTTTTTCCTAAGGTAATTTTAAAGATACTTTCGTTAGTTTTAATTTTTTTCGGTATTTTTTAATTTATTTAATGATGCAAAAAGTATTATACACATATGAGTATTAGAAAATCTCATCACAAAATCTTTAATTTCCTGCAATTTTCGCATTGCCTTTTCCACTTCATTAAAGAGTGGCAAATTTCACTATTTAAAATATTCTATTTCGTTTTTGTTTGTTATTTATAGTCTCGACTTTGTCGATGCTTTTTTCTATTATTTGCTTACGCTTTCTTCGATAGAACTACTTGGTATGCTTGTTGAAGTAGAACTACTCGAAGTTTCATTATTATCATCAGGTTCGACTGGTTCAACAGGTGTTGTTGGATCCGTGGTTACATTTATTGATGATATTAATTCAAAAAACTCCTTTAATTCATCGCCTAAATCAAATGTGCCATCCATTCCATCTACTTCATAATTATATTGCTTATTTGTTAAACTCTCTTCTAATGTTTTTACATATGGCGATAAAACAGAATTTGTAGGATCTAGAGCTACAAAAATCATTTTCATTTCTTCTTTGCACCAAGAAAATGCACCAACGCCTGGTGAATTTATATTTCTAAATGTCGAACTCAAGTTAGTAAATGACATCATAAAAGCAAATGTAACCACTACTGATTGAGCTAAACCCATTAAGGCGCCTAATAATGATAGTTTAACTTTACGTACTTTTTCCGGAATTATTAAACGAATAATTAAGAAATATAGAATTCCTGAAATAATCCAAGATACAAATTGGATGATGATTACTAAAAACAACCACGCAATAGATTTACTAATTGAATTAACAAAAGCATTCATATAAGCTTCATTTAAGAATTTATCTGGTATTGTTGCTCCTTGTTCTTGCGCATATTTAACAGAATATTGAATTAATTCGGCAATTGATGTAGCGGAATAATCTCCAACTTTAAATGTAATGTGAAGCTGTGATAAAAGTGTATTAGAAACATAATTGGCAAATGTATCTAATAAAGCAAACCACGATATTGCTAACAAAGCCATAACAAACAAAAAGCGGAATGTCCCACGCCAAAATCCTTTAGCGTAGCCTATCGAGGTGGAAATAAGTAAAAACAAGAAAATAATGATGTCTAGGAAATAAGGAAAAGATAATATAACCTCTAATATAGTAGTAATAACTGATAATGTCATAATATCATCTCCTCGTAATGCTTATTCATATACTAAATAATAACACATTATTAATATTTGTGCATTTTTTTTGTTTATAAATATAATCTTTTATATTTAATAATAAAATCCAAAAAAAGAGTAAAAAATAAATAGAGGATAAAATTTTGGAAAAAATAATAATTATCATTGATTTAAAGGGATTTTATGCTTCTATTGAGTGCGCAGATCGAAATCTTAACCCTTTTCTTACTCCGCTTGTTGTAGTGGATAAATCTCGTGGACCAGGCACTATTATATTATCGGTAACACCTTTTTTAAAAGATCAAGGCATTCCATCTAGATTAAGATTATACGAATTACCTATTGGTCAATATATATATGCTAAACCACGTATGAAAAGATATATTGAAGTAAACGCTAATATTATCAATTTAGTTTTAAAATACATTAATTATGACGATATTCATATTTATTCTATCGATGAATTTTTTATTAATGCTGGTCCATATCTAAAATTATATAAAACTGATGGTATTGGATTAGCTAAATTATTGTTAGATGAAATTTATACTCATTTTTCATTAACTGCCTGTGCTGGTGTTGGGTCTAATATGTTTCTTGCAAAATGCGCTCTTGATTTAGAAGCTAAGAAAAATAAAACTAATATCGCCAAATGGGATGAAAGTGATATTGACACTAAGCTTCATAAAATAAAACCATTAAGTAATATGTGGGGAATATCTACTCATTTAGAAAAAAGATTAAATAATTTAGGACTTTTTAGTGTCGGCGATATTGCTCATTGTCCTCTTAATGTTTTACAAGATAAATTAGGAATAATTGGTGAAGAATTATATTATCTATCACATGGTATCGATTTAGCGGATATACGCGAAAAATATAAGCCACAAAACAATTCATTAACAGTAGGTCAAATGTTAGATCGAGACTATTTTAAAAGTGATTTAGACATTTTAATAAGAGAAATGGTTGATGAACTATGCACAAGGTTAAGATATAAAAGACAATTTACTCGCGTTATAAAATTTTATCTTAAGTATTCAAAAAGCGTTAATTTAAAACCAATAAGCAAACAATGCACACTTGATTATGGAAGTGATGCTGAAGAAGTAATATTTAATGCTTGTAGTAATTTTATTTCACTAGTAAAAGATGATACTCCAATTAGAAAAATATCCATAAGCTTATCTAACTTATATAGTCCTACTTATGAACAATTAAATTTATTAGAAAACCAAGATATAATAACTAAAAACAAGCAACTTGCGTTAGCTATAGATAAGATTAAAGCAAAATATGGAAAAAATGCTATATCTCGCTTGGATGCATTATCTACTTCTTCCACAATCAAAAAAAGGAATAACTTAATAGGAGGTCATCATAAATGAAAGACCGCGGTATGAAAAAATGGGTTCCGTTCAACGCTCTGGTTGAACAAAAAGGTGAAATCAATAAAAGTATTAAGCGCCTAGATAATGCAGAGATTATTCTTAGTGAAGATCAAGAATTCGACATAAATCGCGCTTTAAAAGAAAATTTTAATAAAAAGGTAAAAATTGGTTATATCTTAAATAATAAGATTACTATTGTTACTGGAATCTTAAAAAAGTTCGATACAATCAATGATTTTATCTATGTTGATAAGCAAAAAATAAAACTTAAAACTATCATTTTTGTCGAATTATAAATAATTTTTAAAAAAAATTAAAAAAGTTCTTCCAATAAATTTGAAATGAGTTATAATTTAATGTGTGTAGCAATTCTCCGTAGCTACACACACAAGCCGGTCTATTATTGCCCTCATATATTATTTTACCCAAATAAAATAGGCCGGCTTACCCTTTTATGGGGAACACTTCATAAGAGGATGTGAACAGAATGCTCGAACGGCTCGAAGATGCTGCTACCATGTTACAAAATGGTGACATGAATGGCTTAAGGATTATCTACGAAAGCACGTGTAAGGGCATTTTTTCTTTTGTCTTTCCAATTGTAAAGAACAAAGTAGTTGCTGAAGACGTTATGCAAGCAACATACATACAAGTATATGAAAAAATCAATTCTTACACGCCAGGTACAAATTTTCGTAACTGGATTTTGACAATTGCTAAAAATCTTGCTCTTTATGAGTTAAAGAAAGCAAAACGTGAAAACTTATCTGATGATAATGCTTACCTTGAACATGTTGGTGGTTACACTTATGATGAATCATTAGATACATCTACCATCGAACTAGCAAGCGAAATACTTTCTGAAGAAGATTTTAAAGTAGTAATGCTCTTTGCTGTAGGCGAATATAAGCATCGCGAAATCGCAGAAATGCTTAATTTACCTCTCGGTACCGTCACATGGAAATATAACAATGCCATAAAAAAATTAAAAGAAGCTATTAAGAAAAGTGAGGTGAAGGTTCATGAATAAAAAGAAAATTGAAAAAGCTTTACAAGAAGAAAGCAAACTAATGTACGCTAATGTGTTTGATAATGTTTTAAATAAGCTTAATATTGATCCTTCTACTTTTGAAACGCCGAAGAAAGCACCTTGGTGGAAATCTTTAAAATTTATATCTTGCTGTTCAGCAGGACTTGCTACCGCTTTAATAATTACTCTTGCTGTTACACTTAATATTAAAACTGACACTCTTAATTCTTATATAAATTTAACTTTACAAGCTAATAATACTTCTACAGAAAAGCCATCTTTTGCTTATTCTATGAGTGAAAAATATGCTGTTAATTACTTTATCGCCAAAAACGATGATGCTAAAATTATTGCTCATGGTTTAGAGTCTGCTAATGAAACTAACGGATTAGATTTATGTGCTAATATTATTGATGCCGCTAGTAACACAGGATTTATTGAACGCGAATCAAACACAAATATCATTACTATAACAGTTGATAGTTCTACTATCGATTATAGCAAAAATGTTGCTAATAAGTTATATGACAGTATTAAAAAATACTGCAAAGCAAATTATATTTATGCAAGTGTAGAAATTGAAGATAAAGCTTCTGATAATTCTAATAGCGTTAATGAAGAACGCTACGAAAAAATCAATCAAATCTCCCAATTAGCGGAAATATTTAATTATAAAGACAATTATGAGTTTAAATTTCCTTATTATCTTGACTCTATTGATGATTGGATAAAAGAATTCGAAAATGCCACTGATGAAGATTTAGATAAATCTATTGATAAACTTGAAATGCTTAACGAAGCCTTAAAAAGCGATAAAGCCAAAAAACAATTTAAAAGAGAATCAAAAAGAGCATATGAATGTTATGAAAACGGATTAGAAGAATTAGATTATTGTTTAAGCGATATTCAAATAGAAATTGATGATTCTCTTGCTAAGTTACAACAAGAATATGATTATGATTATAGTGATCAAATAACTTATAACCAAAAGCCAGATTCAAAATCATTCATTGAAAAATGGCGTGATTTTTTAAGCAATATTGATGACACAAATGACTTTGAAAATAAATATGGCGATTACCATTATAACTATGATGCACCTGATCGTCCTTTTGATAAAGATTTTGATTATGATTATGATTATGATTGGGAATTTAAACATAATGAATATGATTATTACGAACATTTTAAATCTAAAAGTAAACATTTTAATAAAGAAAGTGATGATTGGTTTGAATGGGATGATAAGCATAACAAACCAAAAGACAAAAATTTCTATATTAACAAAATAAATGAATTAGTTGATTGGTATAATAAAATTATTACTGAATATTATACATTGTTCGAAGAAATTTATTTAAATAATGTCAATCGTATAATTGCTAATGTATATTACCACGCAAAAGATTCTACAAATACAGAATACTATATTGATTATTCTAAAGAATATGAACATCGTAATAACGAGCACGGACACCACGATGATGAATCTTGGGAAGAGTGGAAAAAAGATTATGATTATAATTGGTGGGATAAAAGATAATCCCCTCTTTATATACCTTTCTTAACAAGAAAAGCTATGGCTTTGGCCATAGCTTTTCGCTTTTTTTATTTCATTTCTCCTTGTAAAGAATCAAGTAATACTTTTGTATGCTTATCTCCATAGAAGAATCTTACAACTTCTAAAGCAAGTTCAAGAGCGTAATACATAGATTTTCCAGTGATAAAATTATGATCTTTTACTACACCTAATTCTCTTTGGTACTTGCCATCAATAATTTGATTTTCAAATCCTGGGTGAACAGTATAATTTTTGCCTTTTAAATAACCTAACCTTCCTATTAGCATTGGCGCTGCACATATAGCAGTTACTAGTTTATGATTATCTACAAAACGCTTAATTATTTCATCGACTTTTGGTAAGTTATTTAAAATTTTAAATGCTCCCGGTCCACCAGGAATAAATAAAAAATCAAAATCATCCAAATTAATTTCTTCAATAGTGGCATCCACAGTCATTTCTATTCCTAACTTAGAAATTACTGTTTTCCTTTTCATCATACTAGCCACTACAATTTCATCTTTATTTCTTCTCCAAACATCTAAAGGAGTAATAAACTCCACATCTTCAAATAAATCTCCTACAATTATGAGTCCTTTCATCTAATCACCGCTTTCAATTAAGTTTAACATATTTTTTGCTTTTTCCCAATAAAAGTAAATATATAAAACATTTAATAATTATCTTAAATAGAAGGTGATTATTATGAAAAAAAAGAATTTAATTTTTATTTTATCTTTATTTTTTCTTGCTAGTTGTTCTACTGGTGGCAGTAACGGAAGTATTGCTAAACCAAGTGTTTCTAATAACTCTACTAACAATTCTACTTCTACAAGTACTACAACTTCTGCTAGCGAGCCAAGTACAAGTGCTTCTATCTCATCGCCAACCACTACTCCTGATGAAGGTTACGATGAAACAAAATCAACTGAAATAGTTTTAAGTGATAATAATAGTGCCGTAACAAATAATAACGGATTTGTCGTAATTTCTAGTAATGAAATATATATAACTGGTGCTGGTACTTATTCAATAAGTGGAGCATCAAGTAACGGAAAAATTACTCGAATGAATTCTAGTAGAATCTTTTCTACATTTTATAAAGGTGAAATTTTATGGATTTTTTTGGAGGGATAAAAGAATTAGAAGCCTTAAAAAACATGTATCTAGATAAAGGGTTAACCGGCGCAATTATTTATGGTAGAAGGCGCTTTGGAAAATCAACATTAATCAAAGAATCTATCAAATATTTTGATGGTTTATTTATCTATTTTCAATGCTTAAAAGCATTAGATATAGTAAACGCTCAAGAAGGTAATACAATATTTATGGATGATTTCTTAATATATCAAGATCTCAAACCTGCTAATTACGTTGTATTTGCCAATGATAATGAATTTACAAATTGTAATTTATTTATTTTAGAAGATTTGTATAAATAAAAATTAGTCAATTAATTTGTTAACTGTTTCTACAAAGTTCGAAGACCACGGAGAATTTTCTACTTGCCCACCTTTTAAAGATTCTGGAGTAATTACATTTACATAGTCTGTATTTAACAACTTAATTTTTGGAAAATTATCTTTCGAAGACACCAAAGCAAATATAAAAAGAGCATCAAAATCAGGCCCCGTTAATGGATACTTCAAGCAGCAATTAGCAATAATATTTATTATTTTTATTTCATCAATATGTCCAATAAAATAGTCATCTTTTATATCAGATACTTGGCTTACTTTATAAATTAATTCATAACTATAAGGAGGCTCAAATGAAAATATTACTTTTGATTCTTGATTCTTTTTAGCAACAATATTAAAACAGTCGGCTGTTATATCGCTATTATTTGGATTTTCTTTTTTGTATATTTCTAAAAATAGTTCATAACCATCTTTCTCATAAAATGGCGTTTTTTTGATTTCAAAAATTATTTCTGGTAATGAATCTATTAATTTATTTGTTTCCGATTCTAAATCATTAATATAGATATATTGTGTTGTTCCAAGCATCATTGCCAAGCCAGCAGGAAGTTCGACATTTTCTAAAAAAACCGGATAAATTTTTTTATTTAAAGAAATTGCATAATTTAATTCTGATTTTACATATTGAGATTGAATTGAGTTATTAGTAATTATAATAATCACACATTCACATTTAGAAATATGATTTGCAAGGTCATCATTCCAAGATCCACCTGGTGTTAGTCCTTCATCATACCAAATTCTACACATCTTACGTTTTAGCAATTTTATTAAATCTAGCACTTTTTCATTATCCTTATGCGCATAAGAAACAAATACATAAGGATTATTTCCTTGATAAGCATTCATCTTAATACTCTCCCTTTACAAACTTAATAATACTTGAAATAGATAAATTGCACAACAAATATAGATTATTTA